>JADZCI010000069.1 GCA_020851655.1 Bryobacterales bacterium | reverse complement strand
GATCAGAATCCTCGTGCCTGATTTCGCGGACAGCGTCCCTTGCCGGCGGATCGTCTGGAAGTCCCGGATTTGAGCGTCGCGAAAGAAGTCGTACCAGCCAGCCACGAGAAACGCGGGCGCGGTGACCGGCTGAAACCGTTGCCCGGGGCTCATGCCGAGCCAGTAGGAATCCAGCCGCGGATGGCTGACCCAGTCGTTGTAGAAGCCGACATCCTGGCCGGCGGCATCGTCGGATTCGATCAGCGGGAAGCGGCCGAAACCCTCCTTGATTCTGGCCGCGCCGCGCATGTTGCCGTACCGCCCGTTGCTGGTCAGGCTCCAGTGGAGAAAGGTGAGCTGTCCAAAGGCGCCTCGCTCATAGATTCCGTCGTAGAGATTGGCGGTGATGAACGCGGGAGAGATCGACGTCAGGTCAGAATTCCCCTCAGCCATGGCCCACTGGGTGAACCCCAGGTAGGAGCCGCCAAAGCCGCCCAGTTTCCCGTTGCACCACGGTTGCCGCTTGACCCAGCCCGTGAAATCGCGGCCATCCGCGGTTTCGTGGCGGAAGGGGTAGAACTCACCCTGCGATTGGTGCCTTCCGCGCGTGTCCTGCACGGCGACGGCAAAGCCGTATCGCGCGAAGAATTCGCCCACAGGCTTCATCTCGCCTTTGGAGTAAGGGGTCCGGATCAGGATCGCCGGATACGGACCCGGAGATGTGGGGAGGTAGAGGTCGGTGGCCAGGCGAATCCCGTCACGCATGGGGACCTCGATTCCGGTTTGTGCTGAAAACCCGGAGTCGAACCAGCCCGCGCCGGACCGGAACGCGAGATACCGCAACAGAAACTGTCCGAAAGCGGCCTGAGACGCCGACCGGGCAGGCTTTGGAAACAGCAGGGCGAAGCCTGCCAGGAGACCGGCCGCGATGAGCGCCGGCGCCAGGACCCACTTGGCGAACGGGCGAAGATATTTGGAGATCCAGCCGCGGCGGGATGGTGGTGGGGAATCGGGCAGTTGCATGGTCAATCTTTTCCGGCTATTTCAGATCCACTTATCAATCCAAGCGAACGCTTCTTCCTGCATGTTGGGGCCGAAAGAATGGAGCACATCGTAGAAGGCGCCGCGAAAACGCTCCGGCACGCCGGCCTTTCTGAAGATGGAGGTCAACTGCTCCACGGCCCCGCGCATTCCCTCGGTGGGAAAGAGGATGTCGCGAGCGCACTGTTGGACCAGCAATGCGCCGGGAGCGATGAGCGCCGCGGCGTCCGGCAGGTCCATGGACTCGTACAATCCCGGCACGTAAGCCATCCAAGTGTGATGCCGGAGGTGGTGGTGTAATTGCGTGCGGAACTGAGTCATCCATCCGGCCACGCAGGCCACCTTGAGGCGCGGATCGGCCGCGGCGAGATGAGCGGTCCGCAGCCCTCCAATCGAAAGCCCTACACAACCGAGCCGCTTCGGATCCACTTCCGGCCGCCTGGCGAGGTAGTCCACGCAGCGCATGTCGTCCCAGACCATCATCCCCGGCCAAGTCGCTCCCGCTGACAGAATCGTTTTCGCAGTCAGGTGCTCGTAAGCCGAGCAAGCCGCATCGACGGCGGTTCGCCAGGCGGGTGTGCCAGGAGTGTGTTTTCCGATTTGCCGGACCCTGGAGTAGACAGGCTCGCCGACCGGCGAGGATTGCAGATCCTCGGCCAGCAGCCGCCGCGCGCCAAAGTAGAACGCGTCGGAAACGGCGACGATATAACCGCGCCGCGCCAGCACTTCGGCATATGGCCGGCCGTAGGCGTTGTTGCGATACTCGACCAGGTCGGCGGAGTCGCCCGGAGCGCTCAGCACTTTTTCATGGGCCCAAACGTACCGGCCGCCATGACAATGCATGGCAAGGACGGCTGGTGTCCGGCCGCTGCGGCGTTCCGGGATCAGGACGCGCAAGGGGATGCTGTAAGCCGGCGTCACTTTCAGCCGGATGGTTTCCATGGAGAATCCATCGCGGCGTTCCTCTGCGACGAGTTCGGCCTTGGCTGGAGCAACGGAAGGGTTATAACCGAGGTGCGCGTGAAACGCGGGCCGGGCGACGGCTTTCCAATCATCGAGCGATCGCCAATTCGGCGAAAGGAATGAGAGCCGCCGCCGGTTTTGCAGGCTGACCCAGTTGAGAGTGTCAAACAGATTGCCCACGTCGGCCGGTTCAGCGGTGGCGCCGTGGCCAGCCGCCCCATTCGCAATCGGGAGCGCCCCGGAAAGCGCCAGCCATTCACGCCGGTTCATAGTTGTCTCCCGCCGAAGGCCTCGGCGGCGGACCGCCGGTGAGCCGCCGGTTCCATCGCATCGAGAAAGTGCCGCAGGTTTGAGCGCATCACCACGTGCGGCATGAGCAGACTTTCCCGAGGCAACGGCCTGCCGTTGAGCAGATGGTCCAGCGCAAGGCGCACGGCGATTTCGCCCTGCGCGAACGGGCGGCCGTGGATGGATGCGGCGATGACGCCTTTTTCGAAGAACACAGCCATCTCCCTGAAAAGATCGGTGGTGATCAGTTTGACTTTTCCGGCCAGGCCCGCGGCGCCGATGGCGCGGCAGACCGGCAGACAGTTGACGGTATTGACGTAGATTCCCGCGATGGGATTCCGGCTCAGGAGGGCAAAGCATTTCTGGAAGGCTTCGTCCTCGTCTTCGTGGGCCTCGATCACTTGCACCGCACCGCCGCCATTGCCCACGTACATCGCTTGGAATCCGGCGGTCTTCTTGGCGTGGTCCTCCACTTCGAGCATGCCCGTAATGACGGCCGCGCCGGAACCCTCCGGAAGGTAGCTGGCCAACAACTCCGCCGCCAGCCTTCCGCAGACCTCCGGGTTCACACAAACCGCGGTGGACCGCCGGCTGGATGGCGCGTCGGTATCGACGCAGATGACGCGCACCCCGCGGCTCTCCGCTTCATCGATCACGGGCGTGAGCGCTTGCGGATCCCCGGGTGTCAGGATGAGGGCGTCGACCCGGCGGCTGAGCAGTTCCGAGGCTTTTTGAACATCATCCTGGCCCAACCGCTCCATTGGGCTGTACAGAACTTTCACGCCCAGCCGGTCAAAACGGCCGGCTTCGCTCATGATGCCGGCCAGGAGTTGATCAAAGTAGTAGCGGATTTCACGCGGAATCGAAACTCCCACCAGAACCGGCGCTCGGCGGGTTGAAAGGGCGCGGGCGGCGAGGTCGGGTGAGTAGCCGATGCTCCCCGCGATGGCTAGAATGCGCCGCCGCGTCTCTTCCGTGATGCCCTTGCGGCCATGCAGCGCGCGATCCACCGTCCCCGGCGACACGTTCGCAATTCGCGCGATCTCCCGGATGCCGGGTTTGCTCATCTCAGGCCATCAAATCTTTCGGCGGTAACGGTACCGTCATCGTTCAGTCTAACGCGCGCCGTTACGAATTGCGATAAAAAACTCTCCTTTGCGGTAACGGTACCGCGACCTTAAACAAGATCGATAAGCACCGAGTTCCGGACGATAAGTGTCTACGTTTTAGTGTTTTACGGTAGCGGTCAAAGCATCCTGAACTAGAGCCGGCGACAGGCCGAAAAAAGAATCCGCTTGACAACGTGACGCTTTAAATTAATACTTCAAGTGAATACTTGAAACAATATGATTGAAGAAGCTACGAAGTCTACCAGCGAACGAATCCTTGATGCCGCGGAGGACCTTTTTGCGAGGCAGGGCTTTCGGGGGACTTCACTGAAAGAAATCACCGAATTGGCCGAGGTCAACATCGCGGCGGTGAACTACCACTTCCGGTCGAAGGACGCCTTGATCCGCGCGGTCTACGAACGGTGTTTCGTACCGCTGAACGAGAAACGTCTGCGCGCCCTGGCTCACGCAGAGCAGGCTGCCAACGGCGCGCCGCTGACGGTGGAAGCGGTGCTTCGCGCGTTGTTCGAGCCGATGGTGCGCGCCTGGATCACGGACCGGAACTTCATTCTGCTGGTCGGCCGGCTCCAGCACGAGCCCGATTCGGAATTAGGCGGGTTTATTCAGCGCCTGTATCAGGCGATGATCCCACGGTTCCTGGCGGCGCTGGCGCGCGCATTGCCGTCCGTTCCGGAGGGAGAACTGTTCTTTTGGACTCACTACCTTTTTGGCGGGGTGGTTTACACCCTGCTCAACAGTCATGACATGCAGCGATTCCACGAGGGTCAGAACCTGCTGGATACCCCTGACCTCTTCCTGGACCGTCTCATCGAACTCGGCGCTTCAGCCCTGCGGGCGCTGGCGCCTACAGAACTTGAAAACGCGGACAACCACACTCCCGGCCATTCCGTACACGAGGTACTTTGACTATGCCGTCCAGCTTGATCGCCCACGGGGCATCCAGGTTCACAATCATTCTCAGGCTGAGCGTGGCGATGGCCACACTCTGCCTTGCCGCTCACCCGGCGTGGGCGCAACTCTATAGCGGAACGCTTACCGGAGTGGTGACCGATCCGTCGGGCGCGGTCGTCCCGGCGGTCGCTGTTACGGTAGTGGACACCGGCAAGGGGACCACATACACCGCCACCACGGATACGTCAGGCCGCTACCTCGTGCGGGCGCTGCCGCCGAGTACGTACAACCTCAGCGTCGAGGCAACCGGATTCAAGAACTACCTCTCGGAAGGCATAGTCATCGCCGTCAATCAGAATGCCAGCCTGGATGTGGGGCTCACGCTGGGAACCGGATCGCAGTCTGTGGACGTATCGGAGTCGGCGACGGCGCTGGCCACGCAGGACTCATCCACGGGACAGGAGTTGAACCGCACCTTTATCAACGAGCTTCCGCTGCTGGGCCGGGGCGTTTTCGACCTGGCGGGCCTGGCGCCCGGAATCACGCAGCCGTCGGGCGGCTTCAAGATCGCCTATTACTCGACCAACTTCATTTCCAACGGCAGCCGCTCGGCGCAAACCGACGTGGTTTTGGACGGAGTGAGCACGTCGTCTTACGAGGCGGACGGCATCATCCCCCTGTATCAGCCCTCTGTTGACGCGGTTCAGGAGTTTAAGGTCCAACAATCAGGCTTCAGCGCCGACATGGGATTCACGGCGTCCACGGTGATGAACGTCGTCACACGCTCCGGATCCAACACCATTCACGGCAGCCTGAGCTGGTTTCTGCGCAATAACGCGCTGACGGCGAACAACTGGTTTGCCAATGCCAACAATCAGCCGCTGGCAGCCCGCCGTTACAACCGCATGGGCGGAACACTCGGCGGCCCCATCAAGAAGGACAAGACGTTCTACTTCGCCAATATTGAGGGCCTGATTGACCGCAGTCCGGTGACGTTCCAGGGTGGGGTTCCGAGCGAGGCGATGCGCAAGGGCGATTTCAGCGAGATCTGCGCCAAGGGCTTCAGCAGCAGCGGAATGTGCGCCGACCCCAACGGGCAACTGTGGGATCCCTACACGGGCATCTACAATCCGGGACTCGGAGTTCCCGTACGGACCGGATACATCCCCTTTAACAACCTGGCGACTTACATGAGCCCGGGCAGCCCACGCCTGAACGGTACGAGCCAGCAGCTCCCGGCAAGACCCGGAAACCTGATTGACCCGGTGGCCGCCAAGTTGATGACTTACTTCCCCAAGCCCAACGTCAACGTGGGCCAGCCTAACTACAACCGCAAGAACAACTGGTTCTCTACGGGCGCCGCTTCGACGGAAGGCTACCAGTTCGATACGAAGCTCGACCACGTGTTCACCACCCGTGACCGGAGCAACCTGAAGGTGTCGCGGCAATCCGGCCAGTTCTCGGGCACCAACCCCTACGGCAACATCTTCGCTCCCACGGTGACCGGTCCGGCGGTGATTAATGCGACCCTGGCCTCGTTCAATCACACACATGTCCTTAGCCCGGCAACCCTGCTGAGTGTCTCCTACGGCTTCACACGCCAGTTCACGGACCAGCGGGATGTGGCCACCAACTTCGATGAAGACCCGATTACTTTGCTGGGCCTGCCGGACTACATGCGGAGTTCGGGTTTCAAGACCAGCCCGGCCGTCGCCATCAACTCCTACGCCTCGCCCATGGGCGCCAACATCGGTTCTCTTCCCTACCTGATGCTGAGAAGAGGCCTGGACACGCACGACCTGAATGGCAGCCTGAGCCGCATACAGGGGCGCCACGAGTTGAAGGCCGGCGGTGGAATGCGCATGCACCGGACCAACTTTGTCCAGCCGGGTAATCCCGGAGGCCTGTTCGCCTTTACTTACTTCTCGACAGCTCAGTATTACTATGCTGGAGGAGGCGATGATATGGCCAGCTTCCTCACGGGTGTTGGCTACGGGCCGCCGTCGTCCTATGCCATGCCGGCGTGGGTGAGCACCCAGAACTTCGCGTTCTCCGGGTTCCTGCAAGACAACTGGCGCGTTTCGGACCGCTTCACGCTGAACCTGGGCGTGCGTTATGACATTGAGACCCCCAGGACCGAGCGGTACAACCGCCAGAGTTTCATTGACCTGGACATGCCATCTCCTTTACAGGCGCCCGGCATGCCGAACCTCAAGGGCGGCATGCAGTTTGTCGACAATAACAACCGGCACACCTACGGTTGGGATGGCAACAACTGGGCGCCCAGAATCGGCTTCGCCTACAAGCTGAATGAGAAGACGGTCGTGCGGGGCGGTTACGGCATCTTCTTTACGAGCACAATCCGCGGCGCGGCCGGCAGCGGCAGCGGCACGCAAGGGTTCAGCCGCAACACCCCCTGGATCACCAACTACATGGGCGACGGCCAGACACCATGCTGCCGGCTTTCGGATCCGTTTCCCGGCACCGGGCCGCTGATGCCCACGGGCGCCAGCCTGGGCGCCATGTCATTCGTCGGAGACGCAATCCCGGGCGCGCCAGCGCGGTCGAGCATACTCAACGCGACACCCTATGAACAGACCTGGACGGCCAGCTTCCAACGCGAACTTGGCGGTGGATTCCTGGCCGATGTGACCTACCTTGGGAAGCGCGGCACGAAGCTCTATTTCGGCGGTACGGGCGACGTGAACCACCTGGGCTCCGAGGTGGAGCACTACACTCCGGCGCAACTGGCGGACTTGGCCACCATGGTCAAGAATCCGTTCTACGGCATCGTTCCCGCTACCGCTCCGCTGGGTACGCCCACCATCACCAAGGGCCAACTCCAGCGGCCCTATCCGCAATACACGAGATTTTCGACCGTACCGTGGCCGGTGGCGAGTTCATCGTTCAACGCAATGCAGTTGAAGTTGGAGAAGCGGTTTTCGAACGGCTTCCAGATGCTCGGCACGTACTCCTGGTCAAAGTCCATGGACGACGCTTCGGTGGGCAGTTTGAGCTGGATGGCCGGTATCGGCACAAGCCTGCAGAATCCGAACGACCGCCGGGCCGAACACAGCCTGTCGTCCTTCGACATTCCGCAAGTGTTGGGACTGAGCTACGTCTATGAACTCCCGTTTGGACGCGGGAAGGCGGTGGGCAGCAACTGGAACGCGGCGCTGAACGCGATTCTGGGAGGCTGGAAGACAAACGGGATCTGGCGCTTCTCCTCCGGTCAGCCCCTGGCTCTTTCCTTCCGGGGGAGCCAGCCGCTTCCAACCTATGGAGCACAGCGCCCGAACCTCAGCGCCGACTTGGTCAAGACCGGCGCGGAGGACTTCCGCAAGCAGTACTTCGCCAATCCCGAGGTGGCGGCCAAGCCGGCTCCCTACACGCTGGGCAACGCCCCGCGAACGCTGGCCAGCGTCCGGTCGCCGGGTGTCAATTCGGCCAATCTCTCGCTGATGAAATCGTTCGATTTTGCTCTGTGGCGGGAGAACATGAAGGTGGAATTGCGCGCCGAAGCTTTCAATGCGTTCAACCATCCGCAGTTCTGTGGACCTAACACGACGATTGACAGCGGCAGTTTCGGGCAGATCTGGTCCACCTGCAACGATCCGCGCGAACTGCAACTGGGCTTGAGGATCTACTGGTAGAACTGACCACACAACCGGGAGGGTGCCTGATTTGATCAGCCGGAGCGTCCCAATCGTGAGCGGCCTGGCCATCTGCGCCGCGCTTGCCGGTCATCTGGTGGCCGGAAGCGCGGCAACGCGGCCGAGGATTTCCAAGGCGGAATACCGGGACAAGGTTTACGCGTCGTGGCTGGGACAGTGCATCGGCAACATCTACGGGCTGGCGCACGAACAGAAGTATTTTCATGAGCCCGGTCCCAGCAGCTTCCCACTCGGATATGGCGGGCGCGGCGCCCAGAGGATGCGCCAGCTAAACGGAGCGTTCTCCGATGACGACACCGATATCGAGTACATGTATCTTCACGCGATGGAGAAGCACGGCACGGAGCCTACCTATGCGCAACTCGCCGAATTCTGGCTCCGCCACGTACGAAGCGAGGTGTGGCTAGCCAATCGAGCGGCAGTGGGCGCCATGCGGTACGGCTACGCACCGCCCTGGACGGGCATGAAAGAGGTGAACCCGCACTGGTTCCAGATTGACCCGCAACTGGTGAATGAAATCTGGGCGGTGACGGCGCCGGGAATGATTCGCTATGCGGCCGGCAAGTCCGCGTGGGCGGCCCGGGTGATGAGCGACGACTGGGCGGTCCAGCCCACCGTCCACTATGGCGCCATGTACGCGGCTGCTTTCTTTGAAAGCGACATCCTAAAATTGATCGAGACCGGTAAAGCGGCGCTTCCCGCGGGGGCCAAGTTCGCCCAGACTGTGGACGACATGATTGCCTTGCACCGCAAACATCCCGGCGACTGGAAGGCCGCCCGGCGAGAGTCGCTCCAGAAACTCTATTTCCAGGAGCCCGAAACCACCCGTACGTCCACCAACGCCAATCTGAATGGAGCGTTCAGCATCCTGGCGCTGCTCTACGGAGGCGGTGACTTTCAAAAAACTCTGGACATCGCCTGCGCGTTGGGTTTCGACGCGGACAATCAGGCCGCCACCATGGCCGGGCTGCTGGGAATCATTCGCGGAACAAAGGGCCTTCCGGCCAACCTCATAAAGCCCTTTCCAGAACTAGGGTGGAAGGAGCCGCTGAATGACAAGTATTCCAACGTGACTCGCGATGGACTGCCCGATGCCAGCCTGAAGGACATCGCGGAGCGAATGGCGGCGCAGGGGGAAAAGGTCATCCTCGGCCACGGCGGGCGGCGCCTCGTGGAACACGGCGTAGAGTCCTACGAGATCAACGCCGGAGCGGAATTCCGGCCGCCATTCGAGTTTCCTTCAGGTCCGGCGCCGGTCATCGAAACCGGCAGGCCGGTAAACCACGTGTTCCTGTTGTCCGGTGCTGGTGACGATGTCCAATGGCGGGTGGCGCAAGGCGCGCTGCCGCGTGGACTCCGGTTTGAAGGCGGCCGGCTTTCCGGCGCCACCCAGGACCGGCCGGGGAAGTACCGGCTTGCGCTGGAGGCGCGGTCGCAATCGAAGTGCGTTCGCCGCGAGATCACCCTGGTGGTGCGCGGAGAGAACATGGCGCGAAGCGCCGTGCGGATTCTCTCACCGGTCCAACGCTCTGATCTGTCGCTGCGCAAGCTCCTGATTATCGATACTCCGCCGGCGCTGTTCTCCGATTCCGTCGAGGTCATCCGTGACGGCAGACGGACCGGCGGCGGCGCGACTTTCCTCAGCCTGGGTGGCGGCGCCGGCCCGCGCAGCGACGTGTATGGCTATGAGTGGACCCAACCCCAGCGGATCGGTCTTCTGGTGTTTTGCACCGGGTTTCTTGAGGAGGCTTCCGGCTGGTTCACCGGCCTGAACGTCGAGTATCGGGATGAAAGCGGCGCGTGGAACGCGGTGAAGAACCTGCGCAGCGCGCCTTCGTTTGCCGATGGCAATGATCCGGCAACCAAGGCTCACTTTGCCGAGGACCTTCTTTTTTTTGATCCTGTCGAGACTCGTGCGATCCGCATCACGGGTCCGGTAGGGTCCGCCGGCGGGCTCGTCAAAGACCCGCCCCTCTTCACCTCAATCTCGGAACTGAGCGTTTACGGTCCTATGCATTAGGGAGAGAATTCACCTATGTCAATCCATATATTCAGCCGTCCGGCATTCCATTTCGCCGCCAGCCTCATTCTGTGGCTGGGAGCGGGCGGACCCAAGCTCGGAGCGCAAGCTCCGGCTCCCGGCGCGGGTTCGAGCGCGTTCCTCCCGGGCTTGTCTCTCCTGCGCAACTCCGAAACGCGCTCGATCTCGGCCGAGAATCCCACTGGTGAAAAAGGCGGCGGCGCTAAAGCGGTTCCGGTTGCGCCCAGCGCCGCCACCCAGCTCGGCACGGGCTGGAAGGTCCGGCCCTTCATTGATCTCCAGCGGCGCCAGACTGCCACGCTCGCCGACATCGACGGTCCGGGCGTGATCCAACACATCTGGATGACCGTCAGCGAGAAGGCGTACCGCGATTGCATCCTGCGCGTTTACTGGGATGGTGAGACGTCGCCATCCATCGAAAGCCCGCTTGGCGACTTCTTCGCCAATGCGCACGCGATGCGTTATCCGGTCAATTCGCTGATGATCAACGTGAATCCTTCCGGCGGCTTCAACTCTTACTGGCCCATGCCGTTTCGTAAGAAGGCCCGGATCACCATCGAGAACCAGAGCCCGGAAGACATAGGCGGCTTCTTCTACCAAATCAACTACGCCCTGGAAGCCGTGCCGGGCGAGGCCGCCTATTTCCATGCCTCGTGGCGCCGGAGCATGGGTACGAGGGAAAAGCCCGAACACGTCATCCTCGACGGAGTTGAGGGCCGGGGACACTACGTCGGCACGTTCATTGGCTGGGAACAGCTCTCGAACGGATGGTGGGGAGAAGGGGAAGTGAAGTTCTACCTCGACGGGGACGGGCAATTCCCGACCATCTGCACCACAGGCACCGAAGACTACTTCGGCGGCGCGTGGGCCTTCGGCGACACGCCCTATTCGGCGCCGTTTCTCGGGTACCCCTTGTTCCGCAAGGAGAGCGCCCAGATTCCGAAGCACGCGCTGTATCGCTGGCATGTGCCGGATCCCGTCCGGTTCAAGAAAGACATTCGGGTCACGATCCAGACCCTTGGCTGGTGGCCGAATGGCAAGTTTCAGCCGCTGACCGATGACCTGTCGTCGGTGGCCTACTGGTATCAAACGGAGCCGCACCGGCCATTTCCCGCGATGCCGCCCCGCGAAGCGCGGTTTCCGAGGTAGGCGTCTATGGACCAGGCAGTTCACACTTTGCTCGTGGTGCTGGCGCTGGCGGCTATCTCCACGGCGGCCCAGGTTTCTCCTCCGGCGTCCGATATCAAGTCCTCCTCACGCATCGATTCGCACGTCCACGTGGCCCCGCCGCCGGATCTGTTCCTGAAGATGCTGGAGAGGCTAAACCTGCGGCTGGTGAATGTCACGCTGATCGACCCGCACGCGCCTGGATACGACAAGACCGAGCCGCAGACCTCGATCGTTTCGAAGCTGACCGGTGAGAGCCGCGGGCGCATCGGCTGGGCGTCCACATTCGACCCGGCGGGATTTGAAGGCGCGGGATTTGCGGAGACCACCATCGCCCACCTCCAGTCCACGTTCGACAAAGGAGCGGTGGCGGTGAAGATCTACAAGTCGATCGGCTTGGACCTCAAGAACAAGTCAGGGGCGTACGTGATGCCGGACGAGCCGGCATTTGCGCCCGTTCTCGAAATGATCGCGGCACAGAACCGCACCGTGCTGGCGCACCTGGCTGAGCCGAAGAGTTCCTGGCAGCCGCTCAATCCCGAAGATCCGCATTACGGCTACTACAAGGCCAATCCCGGCTGGCATATGCACCTGCACCCGGAGCGCCCTTCCTACGAGTCGATCATCGCGGCGCGAGACCGCATGCTCGCCGCGCACCCCAAGCTCCGTGTCATCGGCTGCCATCTGGGCAGCATGGAACACGACGTGGAGGAGATCGCCACACGTCTGGACAGGTATCCGAACTTCGCGGTGGACACAGCCGCGCGCGTGGTCAATCTGATGTTGCAGCCCCGTGAGAAAGTGCGCGCGTTCCTGATCCGCTACCAGGACCGGGTGCTCTGGGGAACGGACATGATGGAACTCGCGTGGGAGAAGCCGGACGCCGCCGTGCATCGCTGGGAGACGGCTTACGCCAGGGAATGGAAATATTTCTCTACTGCCGAGACACTGACCGCTGGAGGACGGCGGGTCCAGGGTCTCGAATTGCCGCCCGAGATCCTGCGCAAGATCTTCCACGATAATGCGCTGCGCTGGATTCCGGGTCTGAAGAATGCATCCTGCTGCGGAGGGTTACCGGTTGATTGAGTACAAAGCCGGACTGTTGCTGGTCTGTGCGCTAACGGCCTTCGGGCAGCAGAGCGCCTCCCTGCCGGCAGGCGCACAAGTGGTTGACCGCTATATTCAGGCGTTGGGCGGAAGGCAGGCGCTCGATGGTGTCAGCAGCCGCGCCGCCGTGGGTTCACTTCACTCACCGACCTCGGGCGCCTGGGGGCGCTACATGGAACTCTACCAGCGTCCGAATCGCCTGTTGCGAGCTTTCCATGTGCCGGGGTACGGCGTGGTCCAAATCTGCTTCGATGGGAGCGCCGCGTGGATGGAGACACCCGAGTACGGCGTGGAGGATCTGACCGGCAAGCGGCTCTCCGAAGCACGGCGCGATGCCGAGTTTGAAGATGCGCTGAAGCTGACGGAAATCTACTCAGCGTTGGCGGTCCGGCGCCGGACGAAGATCGAAGGGCGCGAGGCGTTCGAGGTCGAGGCTCAATGTCCGGACGGTGACAGAGAGACCCTCTACTTCGACACCGTCGGCGGACTGCTGCTTTGCCGGGAATCGCCCGAGACGGCGCGCGATGGATCAACCAGGCTTGTGCGGACGTACTACGAGGATTACAGCGCCGTGGGCGGCGTCAAGACCGCCGGTACGCTGCGTTATGTCCGCGAAGACCTGATCCGGATCATGCGGCGCAACGTGACCAACAACCCTCCCGTGGATGGGAGCCGGTTCAAGAAGCCTTGAGCCCCGCGCTGGTGTTCGACACAAAGAGAATCTTATGAAATTCAGCCGAAGAGCCCTGTTCCAAACCACGGCGGTTTCCGCCCTTGCCAAACCTGGTCCGGCATCCCAGACGGCCGTGATGGGGCGGTCGTTCCGGGGAGAAGCGTTGCGGGAGATCGCCTTCCCATTGGGTGGAATCGGAACCGGCACAGTCTCGTTGGGCGGTTATGGAAACCTGCGCGACTGGGAGATCTTCAACCGTCCCAACAAGGGTGGGGTTCTGCCTTTTACCTTCGCCTCGATGCGCGTCTCTGGCGGCGGGCTGCCCAAGCCCGCGATCCGGGTGCTCGAGCGCCAACCCCTGCCGCCATTTAGCGGCGGCTTCGGCGCACATCGCGAGCAGGGGTTGGGACTCCCCCGCTTTCGCGAGGCGGTCTTTACGGGCGCCTATCCGTTTGCGCAGATTCAATTCCAGGACGCCAGGGCCCCCTACGTCGTTTCAATGGAGGCGTTCAATCCCATGGCGCCGCTGGACACCGCCGCTTCCAGCCTGCCGGTGGCGGTGCTTTCTTACCGGCTGACGTCTCGGGCGCCGTCCAGCATGGACGTGGCCGTGGCATTCTCCGCCATGAACCCGGCCGGTTACGACGGCAAATCCAAGTTGTATGGAAGCATGGCGGATCGCAAGGCGCCGTTCTTCGGCGCAAACGTAAACGAGCTGCGCAGCGAAGGCACGCTTCACGGCGTGTTCATGACGTCAAAGAAGTACAAGACGGACTCATCCCGCTACGGCTCGATGGCGCTGGCCACGCAGGCGAACGACTTCTCCTGCCGCCTGGCGTGGGAGCACGGCGCATGGTGGGACGACTACCAGAAATGGTGTGATGAGTTTCTTGAGAAGGGCCGCTTCTCCAACGCGCCAGCCGGGCCTTCGGCCGATGGCAGCACGGAATACTCGACACTCGCGGTCCATTTCAAGCTTGCGCCCGGCGAGTCCAGGCTGGTCGACTTCGTGCTGAGCTGGCATTTTCCCAACGTCGAAAATTACGGTGCTCCGGCGGATGCGCAAGACCGGGTGGTCCGCAACCACTACGGAACTGTCTGGCCGTCCGCCTGGGAACCGGCGCTCCATGTGCTGCGCAACCTGCCGTCGTTACGCGGGCGCTCGCTGAGGTATCGCAACGCTCTGCATGGATCGACCCTTCCGCCCGCCGTCGTCGATGCGATCTCCAGCCAGGCGTCCATCTTGCGCACCAATACCGTGATGGTGGCGGAAAACAACCTGACGCTGGCATTCGAGGGATGCGGGGACAACGAGGGCTGCTGTCCGATGAACTGCACGCACGTATTCAATTACGAGCAGGCGATAGCCCACCTGTATCCGGACGTGGAACGCAGCATGCGCGAGACGGATTTCCTTGTCAACATGCGTCCGGACGGCAGCATGAGTTTCCGTACGCCTATCCCGCTCGTCAAGGGCGGCAACAACATCCATCCGGCGGCGGACGGACAGATGGGTTGCGTCATGAAGGTCTATCGCGAGTGGCAGATTTCGGGAGACGACGAGTGGCTGCGGCGCCTTTGGCCCGAGGTGAAACGCGCCCTGGAGTACGCCTGGGTAAAGTGGGACGCCGATCGCGATGGCGTGATGGAAGGCGAACAGCACAACACCTACGACATCAATTTCTACGGACCGAATTCGATGATGGGCACGCTGTACCTTGGCGCGCTGACGGCCGCCAGCCGCATGGCGAGACACCTCGGCGACAAGGACGCGGCGGACTCCTACGAGGCGCTGCGGGCGAGCGGCGGCGACAGGCTGGACAAGCTCTTATGGAACGGCGAGTATTACATCCAGAAAGTGGATGAGGCGCGTGAGGGCGCGGCAAAGTACCAATACGGTGAAGGGTGCCTTTCCGACCAGTTGCTCGGGCAATGGTTTGCCGAAGTCGTGGGCCTCGAGAAACTCCTGCCGCCCAGCCACCTTCGAACCGCGCTGCAATCCATTTTCCGTTACAACTTCCGTCCCAGTTTCGAGGATTTCCCAAACCCGCAGCGCATCTACGCCATCAACGACGAGGCGGGACTTCTGCTGTGCAGTTGGCCGAAGGGCAAACGTCCGGCTTTGCCGTTCGTGTACTCCGACGAGGTGTGGACCGGCATCGAATACCAGGTTGCCGCTCACATGATCTACGAGGGGATGATCAAGGAAGGCACAGCCATCGTGGAGGCAGTGCGCGCGCGCTACGACGGACGGCGCAGAAACCCCTGGAATGAGGTCGAGTGCGGGCACCACTACGCCCGCGCCATGGCGAGTTGGTCGCTATTGACCGCGTTTTCAGGGTTTCGATACTCGGCGCCCGGGCGGGAAATGCGCTTCCGGCCCCGGCACGGTTCCAGTCCGTTCCGATGCCTGTTCACCGCGGGCGCCTCGTGGGGCGTTTACTCGCAAACGCTCACCCGGCACCGCCTGGATGCGCAGGTCGCGGTGGAGGAAGGACAGCTTGAGCTCAACGCGTTGCGGGTACCCTCGCCGGGTCCAACCGTCAAGGTGGATGGCAGCGTTCCAATCGCGGCAAGCGTCGAGCACGGCGAGATCATCGCGCGCTTCCAGGGCCCGCTGCGTCTGACTGGCGGTGAGAAGTTGACGCTTTCTGCCACTGCGAGGTAAAGGCCGGCGTGGGGTGCTCAGCGGGCGCCAGCCCGGCGAATATAGATCGCTCCGTTCATGTTGCTGAACTGGATTTCGGGACCGCCGCCGTTAATTGTTCCCGTGACGCCGCGGTCGATTTTCACCTTGTACTTGCCTTTGTTGTTGCGGCTGTCTTCCACCACGGGCTTCGGGTTGGCGGCGAGCGCCATGTCGAAGTCGCTGAAGATTTCGCCCTGATCCGATTTCACCTTGACGTTGGCCTTCAGCGTGGCGGGGAATGTCACGTCGATATCGCCGTTCATGGAACTGAACGACATCGCCTTTTGCCCGTCGATCTGCGTGAACGTAACTTTGATTTCGCCGTTCAGCGCGTGGGCGACCGCCGAGCCACCGACTTTGTTCAGGGTGACGTTGCCGTTGATGTTGGTCGCTTCAATGTCGCCTTGAACGCCATCGACAACGATGTCGCCATCATTGATGGTCTTGAGTTTCAGCGAAGTCCGGACGGGAACCTGGATCTCGAGATCGACCGCGCGGGAGTGCGAAGCCGCGTTCACCCGAACAGTGTTGTTCTCCTCTTCGACCTCGAGCCCTGTGGATGAAACAGTGATCCGCCGCATCCCTTCGCGCGAAGCGGCCGCGTCCTTGGCTTCGCGGCCACGCGCCCTGGCCTCGACAATCACCTCCTTGGCAGGGCCCGTTTTGACATGGATTCCGCCGGTAATGAGCGCCGCCGAAAGGGTGACAGGGCGCGCCGGGTCAGTCAACGGAACGGCTATGCGGTCGACCGCCGGAGTTTGCGCGCAGGCGAGCCACGCCACACCTGAAAGAACCACTGGAACCAATCGGAACGTCATATAGTAATGCCTCGAAGCTGTGAAATATCAGGAGCCATTGCGGATGCGTATGTCTCCGTTGAATCCATCGATCAGGATCTCTGGCCCGCCGGCGCCAATCCGCGCGCCCGTGTATCCATCGCTGCGGAAGATTGTCTTGCTGCCCCGGCGCTCGGTGTGAATGGCGCGCGCGGGCAGCGCATCCACCATAAAGTCGCTGTATATATTGCCGTTGAAAGTCTTCAGGCGGAGGTCCGCCGAAAGGCCCGGGCGAAACACCAGATCGATCTCGCCGTTGATTGAGCCAAACGACGTCTTGCCTTTGGGATTCTCGCGGAAGCGCGCTCTAACCGGCCCGTTTACTGTCTTTGCATGGCCCGAACCGGACATGCTGGCCAGTTCAATGCCGCCGTTGACGGTCTCGATGTCGAACTCGCCGTCCAGTCCATTCACCCAAATTTCGCCGCGATTGACCGTGCGGAGCCAGAGCGCAGCAGCGCGCGGCGCGCGAATTTCGAAGTCGTATCGCGCTTCCTCGTCGCGTGATCGGCGCCGGCCCCAACCACGATCACCTTCGCGGCAGTTGCAACGGAAAGGGCCGTCGACATATGCGCGAACAGCCGAGTCGCGTTGAGACAGGTCGAGCTTGACTTCCTGGCGCATCCGCGCGAGGTCCTCCGCGGTTCCGGCGCGGTAGGCTTCCCTGGCGATAAGGACCGCTTCGCTGCCTTCCGATGCCGTCACGTGGATGGATCCCCAGACGTTGTCGACCTCGATGCGGCGCACACCCTGAAACGTCTTCTGAACTGTCTGCCCGGGCTGTGCGCCAACCCACAGGGAGAAGCTCGCTCCCACGATCAACCAGGACTTCGATCTCATTGCCATGGGCCTCTCAACGCGGTCTCTCGAGCACTTGCCGCGCCCGCTCAATGCGCTGCCGCACGATTGGGTTCACTTCCGCCGATTTCGCCAATTGTTGTAGGACGGGCAGCGTCGAAGGGTCGCGAAGTTCCACGAGCGTATCAATGACGGCGGCCTGAACCATCGGCGAATCGTCCTTTTCAGCCGCCGCGAGAAAGCCACGGCGGACATCCTCGCGCACCGAGAAGCGGCGCAACGCGTCGACGGCGGAAAGCCGCACGTCAACGGCCGGGTCATACTCCAGCGCCTGGAGCAGCGCTCCGACGACCGCCTGATCGGGATGAGTGATGCGGTAGCTGTAATTGACGCCTCGAAGCCGGTCGCTGGCGGACTCCTGGCGCAGAAGGGAGACAGCCACCAGTTCGCGCGTGCTACGGAGTTCCTGCCGCAGATCCGCGATTTCCCGGCTGCGTCCTGCCCCACCGGCCAAACTGTAACCGAAAAAGACGCCCAGAACGAGCGCGGCGGCCGTGATGGCAAACTGCGCCGCCGGTTGTGACGGCCAATAGGATCGCAGCCAGTCTGCAAGCGATCGGCGTTTGCGAAATTGCTCCCGCTCAGCATGGTCTTTGCCAACCCGGTAAGCTGCCAGAATCTCCCGTAGCCGGACGCTGAGCGCCGCACTCGGAGTTTCGCCGGGGAGCGCTTCAAGCCGGGTCCACATTTCCGCATCCAGGCGGCAGGACTCACACACCGCCAAGTGCTCCTGGATGCCGGCCGAGGATTCACGGTCCAGAGAATCCTGCCAGTAGTCGGGCAACAGCGATTGGACTTGATCGCAATTCATGCCTGATCCCTCCTGAGCGGAGAATTCGACGCGGCCAAGAGGCTGGTATAGATCTCGCGCAGTTCGCGGACGGCCCGGAACACGCGCGCTTTGACCGTTCCAGCCGGGATGTCGAGGAGTTGGCCAATTTGCTCGTACTTGAGATCGTGGAACCGGCTCAGCAGAAGCACCTCGCGCTTGTCGTCGTCGAGACGCGCCAGCGCGGCCCTAACCAGCGCTTCCTCCTGACGTGTTTGCTCACGCTCGTCGGGCAAAGCGCCACGGTCCGGGGCCATCTGGAAGCCCACATCAGGCTGGCTCTCGGGATTCTTTCGTCGAAGGTTATCCATGCGAACGTTCCGTGCAATGCGGTACACCCAGGTGCTAAATGCCGCGCCAGGTTGATACGTGTGGCGATAGCGGAGAACGCGCAGAAAGACCTCCTGAACCAGGTCCTCGCTCAACTGGCGATGGCCCGTCATACGTAAATGAAACTGGAACAGCGGCGTCTGGTAACGCTCGAACAGCTCGCCCAAACGGCCGAGATTGCCATTGCGGACCTGGAGCATCAGTTCTTCGTCTGCCGGGGAATGCATTGACTCCTCCTCGGCGGCCTCCTGTTCGCGCCTTTCAAGACAGGAATACCGCGCGCTGAGGAAAAGGTTACTCGACTTTTGCGCGGGCCGCCTCCCGGGGTCTACTGGTTGCCGCGGACGGGCACGACGAGAACCGGGCTTGCCAGGGCGCCAGAGGTGAGCACGAGCGGCTGGCTGCCGCTCGCGACGCCCGCGGGAACCCGGAAGTTGACTTGAAATACCCCGGCGAGTCCTGGCGCCAGCCCGGCGAACAATACCTCCGCCGGGCGGTTTCCCAAGCTGAGTGACGGTTTCAACAGAGCTTCCGAAAGAGGCTGCAAGGGGGCGCCCACGCCAGCCGCCGGAGGATTGGACACCTGACCCAGGCCGCTGGCGTAGAGAAAGGCCACCTCGCCCGGAACCAGAGGATTCTCGCGGGTCACCAGAGTGTATCCCACATTGTGAACGACGATTGCAGCGGTTCCACCCGAAGAGTAAATGGCCGGCTGGACGGCGAGCAGGGGCACGTTCACTGGCAGACCCTGCTGTCCGTTACGCGAAACCACGAGTGAGACGGAGTTCCGGCCCGCGAGGTCAAAAGGTACCTGGAAGTTGACCTGTTCGGTACCAGAGGTGTTGGCAACGGCCAGGAGCGGAACGGCGTTGCCGTCAAGCATCACCTTCACACCGTCGAGTTCAGGAGGCAGGGGCAGGACCTGGGCTTGTGTGCTCCCCGGAGTGTCGCGGACTCCAGCCGCAAAGACCGTCGCAAGAGAACCGGCCACCAGGCCCGGCGCGAAACTCGCCGCGTTGGTTGCGCTTGATGACCAATAGCGCGGATCCTGGCTTCCCTCTATGCGGTGAATCGTCCCCGAAATGGAATCGGCGACATAGATCTCGCCGTCCTCATCTTCGCCGAAAGTCGTGATATCGAATCCACTCGACAGGACCTGGCGGCTGAACCACTGGCCGCCCCTCCATTCAAGGGCCCAAATGACGCCGCTGCAGTAGTCGCCATAGAGATAAAGACCGCGCAGCCCCGGAGAGCGAGTCCCGCGATAGACGAATCCGCCTGTCACCGAACAATTCACATTGTTGGGACCGTGCGGATATTCGGCTACGGGAAGCGTGAGGCCGCGCGAGTCGCAGCCCGCCAGATAGCAATGCGCACCCTCCATGCGGTTCCAGCCGTAATTCTCGCCCCCCCGGCTCCACACCGGCTGGAAATCGACCTCTTCAAAAAGATTCTGGCCAACATCGGCAATGTAGAGGTCGCCCGTGGCGCGGTCGAAGGAAAAACGCCAGGGGTTGCGCAGGCCATAGGCCCAGATCTCCGGACGCGCGGAAGCCTGGTTGACGAACGGATTGCTTTCAGGACTTCGAATGCGGCCCGGATCGCTCTCAACATCGACACGCAACATTTTGCCCAGCAGAGTGTCCAGGCTCTGGGCGTAATTCCGCGGGTCGCCGCCGGAACCCCCATCGCCCATGCCGATGTAGAGATAGCCATCCGGACCAAACCGCAATTGCCCGCCATTGTGATTGGCGAACGGTTGATTGATCCGCAGCAGGACGGTCTCGGACGCCACGTCGGCGGTGTTGGGATCGGACGAAACCCTGTACTGCGCGATGACGGTATTGCCGTTCAGATCGGTGTAGTTGAGATAGAAGCGGCCCGAGCGGGAATAAACAGGTGAGAAGGCGAGACCGAGTAAGCCTCGCTCTCCCCCGGCCACCGTTTTCGACCGGATGTCGAGGAAAGGCTGCCCCAGCAGGCTACCGGCACGATAGATGAGGATGAGGCCATTCTGTTGAACAAGAAACAGGCGGCCGGAACCGTCGCGCGCGCTTTGGATGTCCACCGGTCTGGACAGGCCGGAAATAACCGGAACGGTTCGGACATCCTGAGCGCTCAGCCAGACCGTCATGACACTGAGAAAAAGCCACGCCGACCGGAGAGTCATGTCTTACCGGGACGGCGTGGCGTCCAACAGCGCCATGACAGCAAAGGCCGACGCGGCATCGCTCATGAATCCAACCTGCATCGATCCCGGTTCATAGACCTTGTTTTGCGATGCGGCCAACCACGAGCCGGTGGCCGGATCCTGCCGCGTCTTGAGCCACTGCCGTGCGTGGGCAATGTGCTGGTTGGAGCGTGCAACGCCCGCGCGCTGAAGGACGAACGCCGTCAATGCGGTTGCGTAGGCGTTGGAACCCTGCTGCGCTGGAGCGCCGGCGTGCGGTTCCCAAGGACCGAGTGAGCTGATGGTCCAACCGCCATCCACTTCCTGACAATCTAAAGCGGCTTTTCTGATAGACTCCTGCTGCTCCGCGCTCAGCGTGCCGCGCAGCCGGGTTGATGCCCACAACGCCATCAGGCGGTTATGAAGCGGTTGCGAGTCGAGACGGCTTCGCAAGTAGGAGCGGAGCGCGTCGAGGTGGTCACGAACCGCGGGACGATCCTGATAGGCCGAAGGCGCCGTGCCCGCGGCCAGAGCCGCCACGACAGCGCCAAAATAGGCGGAATCCGCCGTTTCCCAAGGGTCGAGATGGAGCGAGTACCAATCCCAGGTTCCCCGCAGTTCTCCGGCCGTCATCTGACGTGACCAAAGGATGTCGAAAACGCGTTCCGATTCCGGCGTGAGCGTTCCCGCCGCGGCGGCATCGCGAGCCAGCAGGAACGCCAGCATGACTGTTTCAACCGAAGTTTGTTTCTTGACAGGCTGTGTGGAATTCGCCGAAGCCAGGACACGGGTCTTCATGGCCGCAATCAGGCCTGTTTCCGCCGGACGGCCAACCTTTTCGTGAAGGGCCTGGCGCAATGCGGGACGCGCCAGCAAGTACGTCAGCCCGGTATGGCACGAGACGCAGGGTCCGCCATCGGCCTTGGCCGCGGGCCATGCGAACCACTCCCGCTGCCGCGAGTCCAGATACTCGGCGGCGCGCTTGGGATCCCAATCGCTTCCGAAACAGATTGCCGAGACGAGCAGCAGTCCGGCGGCGATGCGCATCCCCATGAGCATTAGTATAATGCGTAGGTCCTTTTCAGAAGCAGACTGGAGCACCTTTGCCGCGATTCTCACGAGCCGTTCTCACCGACTTACACTTTTGGATTCCGGTGGCCGTCCTGGCCTTTGGAATCGTGCTTCTGGCCGCGGTGAAGTAAGTCAATGGCGACCAAGCCGGCCACGAGTGAAGCCCTGTCTTCCCGGTCTTTGCACACGCTTGGGGTAGCAAGCGGACTTGCCGCGGGCGCCTGGCTGGGCATGGCGGAGGCGCCAACCAAACTGGTAACCGTCGGCTTCTCGCCGTTCATCATCTCGCTCGGGATGGTGGCGGGCGTGTTTGTCGCGCGGTGGACGCTTCCCATGCTGCTGAAGGGCACGGGCTTCATCCTGGATGACCTGCGCGAGAAGCCGCACTTGATCGTGTGGGCAATTCTGGCCGGGATGCTCTGGGCCGTCGCCAATACCCTGACGGTGTTCGCCATTCGCAATGTCGGCATCTCTATCGCCTTTCCCCTGTGGAACACCAACAGCTTGGTGGGCCTGTTCTGGGGCTGGCTTCTGTTCCGCGAGTTGCGGGGCGCCGGAGCGGGCGCCTGGACCAAGGTTCTGGGCGGCGCCGGCGCCATCGTTACCGGAGCCTGCATGTTGGCCTATGCCACTTCGCACAGTTCCGCTGAAGCCCCCACGCAAGGCGCGGCCATGGGTATCCTCGCCGCGCTCGGCGCGGGGCTGCTGTGGGGAACCATGTACATCCCCTACCGCAAGGCTTACATCAGCGGCATGAACCCGCTCTCGTTTGTCACCGTTTTTACGTTCGGAGAACTGGGTACGGTCTCCGCCCTGGCGATCTTGTTCGACGGCGGCTATCACAACGTGACATCGGCACTCGCACAGGCCCGTCCGGCTTTGTTCTGGCTATTCCTCGGCGGGTTCTGCTGGGTAATTGGCGACTTGTTCCAGCAGTACGCGGCCAAGTACATCGGCATCGGACGGGGAATTCCGCTGTCGAACACGAATCAACTTTGGGGGCTGGCTTGGGGCGCTCTCGTCTTCGGCGAGATGGCCGCGCTCAATCCCACCGGGCAGTGGCTGGTAATTCTGGGTTCGCTCATCATGATCGCCGGAGCGGTGTCCATCAGCTTTGCGGAGGCGCCGGAGTCCGAGCAGCATTCCTGGAAACTGGCCGTAGGACGGGAATGCGAACGCTACGGCCTGGATGAAGCCAGTGTCAGCGCCATAGTGCGGGGCGATGATCCCCGCTCCCGCTTGAAGGCCCGCCGCTCGTTGTGGGAATGGGTGGTCGCCGCGGTCGCCCTGGCCGTGTTTGTGTGGCTGGCCGCGGGCGCACAGCGCCAACATATTCCGATGAACGCGGGCTGGGCTGTCATCCTTGCCGCCGCGGCCGCCGCATTTCTCCTCGTCAGCGGTTGGATGCTCTGGAAGCGGACCCGGTTTTCCTAGAGAGCGCGACCGCGTTCTACGGCTCGTCCGGCGGACGCGTGTCCTCAAACAGCGCGCAGACCGCGCCGGCTGGGTCCTGAATCACGGCGTACCGCGCGTTGGTCCCGATGTTTACCGGCTGGCGGATAACCCTGCCGCCGAGTTCGAGCACGCGCGCGGTGCTCGCATCGAGGTTCCGCACGGTGATGTAGATGAGCCAGACTGGAGGAATTCCGTCGTTGACGCCGCGAGAATGGCACACGCCGGCGACGCTCTTGCCGCCGCTTTCCGCCGTCATCGCGTAGTCCTGATAACCGCCCATTTCGACCGGCGTCACTTGCCATCCCACGACCTGCTGATAGAAGTCCCGGACGAGGCCGGCATCCGGGACCGTCAGGTCAATCCAGTTAATGGCGCCTGGTTCCTGAATGTCTCCCATGTGTGCCCTACCTCGGAATCTTAAGAACCTGCCCAGGCTGGATCTTGTTGGGATCGCTGAGTTGGTCGCGGTTGGCTTCGAAAATCCTGTTGTAGGCCATCGCGTCGCCGTAGTAGTGCTTCGCAATCTTGGATAGTGAATCGCCCGCTTTGACCGTATAGGTCTGCGCCGGGACCGGCAGGCTGGAATCGATGCTGATATCGGCGGCCAACTCGCCATACGACGCATCAATGGCTTTAACAGCGTTCCAAAACTCGTTCTTGATCTGCTCGTTCGGCGCCGCGCCTTGAATAAAGAGCTTCTCACCTTGCATGTGCACGTGTGAAAGCGAAATGCCAACCGCTTTGGCCGTGTCTATGGCGGGCTGATACTTGGCCTTCAAGGCTTCAATGGTAGCCACAATCGATAATCCTCCATTTGTGAAATGCCGTGCCGGGACCCCAAAATCATAACCCGGCGCTACACTCGATTCTAACCGCTGCGATGGTAGGAGTTGCGCGGCAGCCAGTTACTCGGCGGGAAACAGAGTCCCGCGCCCAAGCAGCCATTGGGGATCAAGGCGGCGTTTCACGGCCTTCATCGATTCAACCTGGCTGGCAGTATACTGCAGCGCCAGAAGATGGGCCTTCTTCTTGCCCAGGCCATGCTCGGCCGAGACCGTACCTCCGAGTCGCACCGCCTCCCGCGCGAATTCGAGCATGATCGCTTTGCCGGTCGTTTCTTCCTCAGGCGATTCCGGCAAGAGATTGACGTGAACGTGCCCGTCGCCAACGTGTCCGTACAACGTTCCTTTGCCGGAGAAGTCTTGATCAACCTTGGCCCGGTAGAACCGGTACATTTCGCGGTTGCGGTCGAACGGCACCGCGAAATCCGACCCGAGTTTTTGAAAGCCGTTGCGGCGAACCCGGTCGTTGACCATTTCGGGCAGTGTATGGCGAAACTTTCTGAAACGCTCGCGGTCGGCCGCGTTTTCCCCGAACCAGGAAGCGTCGCCCAGCGCGCCGCCCGTGTCGAGCCGCTCCACCCAGGCGTCAACGACGGCGTCACACCCTTCCGGGCCAACAATCTGTTCAACCAGAAGCGCCGCGCGGGCATCGTGCGGAATCTCCGGGTAGCGCGGCCGCGCGATCTCGAGCGTCACCGCATCGATGGACTCCAGCATCCGCAGTCCTTCAACGCCGCGCCACGCTTCCACCGCGTCGAGCATCCGTTCCTCCCGGGCGAAAAAGACGACTCCGGAGAGCATGGATTCAGGGATGGGAAGCAATCGCAAGCGGGCTTCCGTAACGGCGGCCAGAGTTCCTTCCGAACCACAAAGCAAATCGATCCATTCCATGCCGGGCTGTAGCAGATAGCCGGCCGAGTTCTTTGTAGTCTGCGGCAGCGGAAGCGCTGGAAGAGGGAAATCGACTCGTTCGCCCCGCTCGAACGTCCGGATTTCACCACTGGCGAATACGGCGGTCAAGGCAAGGACATGCCGGCGCGTAGAGCCATACAGGAAGCTGCGCGAACCGCTGGCGTTGCACGCAATCGTCCCTCCCACGGATGCGGTCCACTCGGTCGGATCGGGCGCATAGAACTGCCCCGTGGGCGCCGCGGCCGCTTGCAGTTCGTTGAGTGGAACCCCCGCCCCGGCGCGGGCCCAGCCGGGGTGTATCTCGATGGTCTTGAACTTTTCGAGCGACAGTAGCCAGCCGCCTTGCGCGCAGCGCCCTCCGGTGACTCCCGTACCCGCGCCGGAAAGCGTGACCGGAATGGCGGCCGCGCTCGCCTCGCGAAGGATCGCCGACACTTCTTCGGTGGAAGCCGGAGTGAGCAGGCGGTCGGCGTAGCCGCGAAACCCTGAAGCATCCTCCAGGTACGTTTCGGGGACCATCAGACTTCCAGAATGACAGGCATGATCAGCGGCCGGCGCTGAGTCTGCTTGTTCAAGTAGCGCTTGAGGTCGGCGCGGATCTTCTCCTGCATAACGCCCCAGTCCGTGCGCTCCTCTTCGCTGGACACCTCCAGCGTACGCGCCACGATCTGACGCGCGCCCTGCATGAGTTCGGAGGTCTCGTCCAAGGACACAAATCCACGGCTGACGATTTCCGGCAGGCCTTCCGATTTTCCCGTGTGCTTGTCGATCGCAATGATTGGAATCACAAAACCGTCTTCGGACAGGTGCCGCCGGTCGCGGATCACCATATCTTCGACCACTTCGTCGATGGTGCCGGAATCGATGCAAATCCGGCCCACCGTCACACGTTCGCCCCGCCGCGCGCCGTGGTGATCGATTTCCAGGGTTTGACCGGTCTCGAGCACGTACGTCTCCTCCAACCCCTGGGAATGCAGGTGTGACGCCAACGCGGCATGTTTGGACATCTGCCAGTATTCGCCGTGGATCGGGACGAAATAGCGCGGGCGCACGAGGTTGAGAACGAGTTTCAATTCCTCGGCGCTGGCGTGCCCGGAGACGTGCACGGGCGGATTCATGGCGCCGACCACCACGTCGGCGCCGCGCTTGGCCACGTGATTGAGCATGCGCGAAATCGGCCGCTCGTTGCCGGGAATCTGCCGCGCGCTCAACACCACGGTGTCGCCGCGCTCCAGCGAAATGTTCTTGTGGTTGTCCACCGCAATGCGCGACATCGCCGACATCGGCTCGCCCTGGGTTCCGGAGGCGACCACCACCGTCTTCGACGGGGGCGTCGACATGATGTCCTGCGGGCGCAATAGGAGATTGTCGTGGATTGTCAGCAGACCCAGGTTGTGCGCGATCTCCGTGCAGGACAACATGCTGCGCCCGAGAAACGCCACCTTGCGCCCCATCTCAGCGGACAGATCCAGAATCTGCTGCAAGCGGTGGATGGAAGAACTGAAGCAACTGATGACAATTCGCCGCTCGGCTCGATTGAAGATTTCCTGCAAGCGCGGCTGAACCGCTCTCTCGCTGGGCGTGTAGCCGGCGCGGTCGACATTGGTCGAATCAGACAGCAGCAGCAAAACGCCCCGTTTGCCGTACTCAGCGAGCGAGTGCAGATCGAAGAGAATGTTGTCGGTTGGCGTCGGATCCACCTTGAAGTCGCCGGTATGCAGGACGACGCCGAGCGGGGTGGTGATGGCGAGCGCGACGCAACTCACAATCGAGTGCGTCACGTGAATGAACTCGATCTTGAAGGGTCCCAGTTCAACGCGGTCGCCGGGTTTGACCCTCCTGAGGTCCGCCTCGGCAAGCATCTCGTGCTCCTCCAGACGGCGCTCCACCAAGGCCAAGGTGAAGGCGGTGCCATAGACCGGAATGCCAATCTGTGAGAGAAGAAACGGAACGGCGCCAATGTGGTCTTCGTGTCCGTGGGTCAGGATCAACCCGCGAACTTTTTCCTGGTTTTCTTCGAGGAAGGTGAAGTCGGGCGTGACAATATCGACGCCTAACAACTCCGCTTCGGGAAACATCATTCCCGCGTCGATCACAATGATGTCGTCATCGTACTGCAAGGCCAGGCAGTTCATCCCGAACTCGCCCAACCCGCCGAGTGGAACCACTTTGAGCAGGGACATTAGAGAGAGGCTTGCAAAGATTCAGGATATCCCTACTGAACCCGGCGCGTTGCGCTGAAATGGCGTGGCGCCGGACGGGTTGCTGCGCGGGATCCCGGCGGACGAATCTTTTTACTGCAACTGACTTGCGTCTTAGCTAAAAAGAATGCAAAATAGCAATTAAACTTTACCACGCCGGGTGTGGTAGTTGACACTGGATGGCAACATCGTCGGCTGCACACACGGTTGGGAGGCTGCCGCCGCGCCTGGCATGAAGGGGCTGGAAATACTACGATGCGCATTAAGATTAAAAAGGAGCGAACCAGACCGGACCCCCGGGCCAAATGGTTAGCGGGAGCGTTGACAGCCTGTACCGCGGCGGGTGTGGGACCCGCGGCCAGTCTGCGTGCGCAAGATCCCCCTGCTGAAAAGGGCGGGCAAGTCCAACAGCCATCGCCTGTCATCAGCTTCGCGATCCCAGCCGGCCCTTTGGGCGAGGTCCTGAGAGCATTTCAAGACGCAAGTGGTTGGCAAGTGAGTGTCCCCGATCCGGCGATGGAAAACCTCCCGTCCAAGGGCGTCTCCGGCCGCGCAACCGCCTCCGAGGCGTTGCGCCGGATTCTGTCCGGAACCGGGCTCGCGCAGCGGCCCACTGGAGCGCGAGAGGCGGTGCTGGAGTTTGAGGCGGTCCATTCTTCGATCCAAGTGCTCGATACGGTTCCCCTGGCCTCTCCCCGGTACACGGAGCCCTTGCGCGACATTCCGCAAACGATCACGGTGATTCCCCGGAGCGTTATCGAGCAGCAGGGCGCCACCAGCCTGACGGAAGTGCTGCGAAACGTGCCCGGCCTCACGATTGCCGCGGGTGAAGGCGGTACGCCGGCCGGTGACAATCTCACACTCCGAGGCAACAGCGCCCGTAACGACATCTTTGTCGACGGAGTCCGCGACCTGAGCCCGCAGTCGCGCGATCCGTTCAATCTCGAAGAAGTGCAGGTAACCAAAGGCCCCACCTCGGTTATCTCGGGCCGCGGTTCGGCGGGCGGCACAATCAACCTGGTGAGCAAGGCGCCGGGACCTGGACGAATCATCGGCGGGTCGTTCGCTTTGGGTTCCGCCGCCACCCGGCGGGCAACGGTTGACTTGAACACTTCGCTGCGCCGGTTGGGATTGGGCGAGCGAAGCGCCTTTCGCCTGAACCTGCTCGCTCATCATGCGGCTGTCCCCGGCCGGAATGCCGTAGAGAACTCCCGTTGGGGCATGGCTCCATCGCTGGCGTTCGGCCTTGGTACGCCGACACGCCTCACGCTGAGTTACTACAAGCTCAAACAAGACAACCTCTCGGACTACGGAATCCCGTGGGTGCCGGCGGCCAACAACGCGCTGGCTTCCTACCGCGATCAACCTGCGCCGGTACCGCGTGAAACCTTCTACGGATTCCGCAACCGGGACCGCGAAGTGCTCAGCCAGGATGCGGCAACGGTGAAGTTCGAGCACACCTTCAACGACTCCGCCGAACTGCGCAGCCAGCTTCGTTATGGCCTGGCCGGACGCAACTCGATTGCAACGCCGCCGCGGTTCGCCAGCAACGATTCCACGACGATCAACCGTGAAATGCGGTCCTGGGTAGCCGAAGACCGGATACTGGACAGCCAGACGGACTTCACGGCGCGAGGTAACACCGGTCCCGTGCGGCACGCCCTCGTCGCCGGAATTGCCCTGACCAGCGAGTGGAATCAGCGCATCAACCGGACTGCGCCGAATGCCCAGACTACCCTGCTCAACCCCAATCCGGATGATCCGTACACCGGCGTCATCACGACCAGCCCGTACGTCGGCGACATTACCGGAAAAACCCAGTCCGCCTGGCTCTTTGACACGGCCAAGTTCGGCAATCATTGGGAAGCCGCCGGAGGTGCGCGGTTTGACCGTTTTGACGCCGCCGGAGTAAACACCACTCCGGCGCCGGTTCGCCAGTTGGTGAACATGCCGAGCTTGCGCGGCAGCCTGATGTTCAAACCCACACAAAGCGGCAGCATTTACGCCTCATACGGCACGTCGCAAAGCCCGTCGCTCGAGGGCTTGTCGTATAGCACGGCCAACACGAGCATTCCGCCGGAAAAGACATATACGGTGGAGACCGGCGCCAAGTGGGAAACGGCAAGCCGCCGACTGCTCCTTTCCGGTGCGCTGTTCCGGGTTGCGAAGGACAATGCGCGGACTCCTGGACTATCGCCTACGGATCCGCCGCAGGTGCTGGCCGGGCGCCAAGTTTCGCGGGGCGTGGAACTGTCGGCTTCCGGCGAGATCGTACGTTCCTTACGAGTCCTGGGCGCTTATACCTTTCTTGATGCCCGTATCCAGAGTTCCAATAACCCGCTCGAAGTGGGGAAATACTTCCAAAACACCCCGCGGCACGCTTCCAGCATTTGGATCACCTATACCGCGCGCCGGTTCACCTTGGGCGGCGGGCCGCGTATCATGGGACTCCGTTACGGCAACAATACCAACACTCGCCATGTCGATGGCTACGTAACCATCGACGCCATGGCTTCGTGGCGCATCAACCGGTACGCGGATCTGCGCTTCAACCTGTCCAACCTGAACAACGCCTTCTATTTCGAACGCCTTGGGGGAGGCCACCTCATTCCCGGCCCTTCGCGCTACTTCATGGTGACCACCAACCTGAACTTCTGAAGAACAAGATGCTGCTGCATATCCCCGACGTGCTCACCTCTCAAGAGGCTCAATCGCTCAATGCGGCGCTCGCCGCCGCCGAGTGGGTAGATGGCAGGGTGACGGCCGGCTACCAATCGGCGCGCACGAAGCACAACTCACAACTGCTCGAAGACCACCCGCTGGCCCGTGAACTCGGCGACAAGGTTCTTGGGGCAATAGAGAAGCAGCCGCTCTTCATGAGCGCGGCACTGCCTCTGCGTGTCTTCCCGCCCCTGTTCAATTGCTACAAGGACGGCGGTTCATTTGGAATCCACGTCGACAATGCCGTCCGGCAAGCCGCTGGGACGTCATTTCGCATCCGGACGGATCTCTCGGCGACGCTCTTTCTTGCGGCGCCGGAGGATTATGACGGCGGAGAACTTCTCGTGGAGGACACCTTCGGCACGCACAGCGTCAAGCTTCCAGCCGGACACATGGTGCTTTATCCCGCCACGAGCCTGCATCAGGTTCGGCCCGTGACGCGAGGCGCCCGCATCAGTTCCTTCTTCTGGATTCAGAGCATGATTCGCGACGATGGCCAGCGTTCGGTTCTGTTCGATTTGGATATGGCCATACAGAGGTTGTCCGCCGAATCCCCAGACCACCCATCGGCGGTACAGCTTACCGGGGTCTATCACAATCTGATTCGGATGTGGGCGGAGATTTGAAACATGCAATTTCGTAAGGTCCTTTTTTGGCTGCACCTGCTGGGCGGATGCGTTGCGGGCGCCATCATCCTTCTGATGTCGCTGACAGGCGTGTTGCTAACATATGAGCGGCAGATCGTGGCCGCCCTGGAACGCGGCCCGTACCGTGCCCCGGCGCCGGCCGCCACGCCGCGCCTCCCAGTGGACCAGATCCTCGACACGGTCCGGCAGAAGTACGGCGAATTGCCACCGGGGGCGACTCTGACGCTGCGGTCCGACCCGTCTGAACCGGTCGAGATCCGGCTGGGCCGCGACCGCGCGATATACGCCAATCCGTACTCGGGCAAAGTGGAGGGTGAGAGCGCCGGCGGCACTGCTCGCAACTTTTTCCAGAAGGTGACTGCCTGGCATCGCTGGCTCGGCGCCGAGGGGGCTGGCCGCACCACCGCGCGCGCGATTACCGGCGCCTGCAATCTCTGCTTTCTGATTCTCATTGTCACGGGCGCATATCTGTGGATGCCGAGGCGCTGGTCATGGCAGGCCGTGCGTTCGATCCTCTATTTCCGGACGGGGGTGGCGGGCAAGGCGCGCGATTTCAACTGGCATAACGTCTTCGGGATTTGGGCGCTCATTCCCCTCTTCATCGTTCTCCTGACGGCCCTGCCCATGTCTTACTCGTGGGCTAACGATCTGGTATATCGCATTACCGGAACCACGCCGCCGCCACCCGTGCGGCGGGGGGACGGTCCGCCGCCCGGCGGCAGGCCTTCTGAAGCCAGAAGCGAGCGGCCGTCCGCACCCGCCATCGGAACCGGGTACGACCGAATGTGGAGCCGCGCCGCGAGCCAGGTTCCCAACTGGAACAGCATTACCGCGCGGATCGCGGTCTCTGGCCGGGAGCCCATGACGTTTACCATCGACGCGGGCACTGGCGGTGAACCGCAGAAGCGTTCCACGCTGTTGCTCAATCCGGCAACAGCAGGGGTGGTGAAGTTCGAGACGTTTGCAGACTCCAACCGGGGCCGCCGGCTTCGCATCTGGAGCCGCTTTGCGCACACCGGCGAGTACTACGGCGTCATCGGGCAGACCGTCGCCGGCGCCGCTTCGGCGGCGGGCGTGATGTTGGTGTGGACGGGTGTATCGCTGGCGCTCCGCCGGTTTGCGGCGTGGAACGCGCGCCGGAAGAAGAGCCGCGTGCCCGACGAAGAACCGGTTCCCGCCGGTGTTGCCGACGAAGCGTAGAGTTAACATGGCTGGGTAGAGTGCCGGTCGACAGAAACGGAACATCCTGGTTCAGCGCCGGCCTCAGATGGGCTGACCCTATGAAGACCTGCCTCCTGATTCTCAGCACTTGGATCTTTGTGTCGATCCCTGTCCTTGCGCAGACGCCGGGCAACGAGGAGGCGGCCGTACGAGCCGTGGTGGCGCGTTATGTCGAGGCGCGGGAGAAGATCGATCCGGCAGCCATAGAGGCACTCTTCACCGCCGATGCCGACCAGCTTGTATCGAACGGTGAATGGAGGCGCGGGCGTGCCGCCGTTGTCCAGGGCGCCACAGCCAGTTCGCGCAGCAACAGCGGTCACAGGACCATCAACGTTGAATCCGTCCGATTTCTCGCTTCCACCGTGGCCATCGCCGACGGCCGCTATGAACTCGCCGGAAGTCCGGGCACGGAAGCTCGCAAGATGTGGACGAGCATCATCCTGACCAAAGGCGCCAGCGGATGGCGGATTGCGGCCATCCGGAACATGCTTCCATCCGCCCGGCCTTGACCGCAAGTAGCGCCGCACCCGCTCCATCCTTCCACGCCAAGCCCGCAAGAGTGACATAAACTGGATTCGATAATCCAGATGCGAAACTCTTCGACTTCTCCTCACAGGCGCGATTTCCTGAAAACCGCCGCGGCGGCGCCCGCCGTTCAAATGACCGGGAGCGCTCCGCTGGACGCGGTTCGTATTGCCGCCCGGCACAGCATCGTTCGCACCCAGCCGACTCCCGATTTCTTCGAAGGGCTTCTCCTCGGCAATGGCGATATTGGAATCTGCATCACCGTCCGTCCGGACGGGCTCGGACTCCATCTCGGGAAGAACGATTCGTGGGACATTCGAGTGTCCGAGGACCACGTGGAGAAGATGTTGACGTTTGACGGAGTCCTGGACTTGTGGAAGAGGGCCGGTGAACAAGCCAAGCGCCAGGGCAAGCCGGATGAGATCTACCTGGAGAATCGCATCGATTTCTTCAAGCAGTACACCGAGGCGGTGACGTCGTCGTACCGCAAACCATGGCCGCGGCCGTGGCCGTGCGGCATTGTCTGGCTACATTGGGATTCGCGCATGGTGCGCGTGTTGCGGCAGCAACTGGATTTGAGCGCCGGCCTGGCAACCGTCGACCTTGAGTGGAATGATCTCCGCGGCAAGGTCATCCCGGTTACGTTACGGTGTTTCGTCAGCCGGGAAGACGGCCATGCGGCCATCTGGAGCGACTCGCCGTCGCCCGTCACATCGGTTGCCTACTATCCCCATTGGGACGCACAGGCGCTGCTGCCGGAACCGGCGCTTGCCGGTGAAGCGGATGGATTCAGTTGTTCTCAGAAATTTCCATCAACGCCACCGAAGGAAGGCCAGGCTACGCCTGTGACGGACAAAGACCGGAGCTTTGCCGTGCGAGGCCTGCTTTCCGGAGCGTGGAAGGTGGACGCCACCGCCGGCGGCTCGCGGGGCATCCTGTTGCGGCCGGCCGCGTCTCAAGCCTTGCGTCTCGATATTGCCCTTGTGACTAGCGGGAACCATGCCGGCGCCGCGAGTCACGCCCGGCAAGAGGCGGAGCGGTTGGCGCACACCCCGGTTGCACAACTCCAATCCAGGTCGGCGTCCGAGTGGGCGAAGTTCTGGGCCGCTTCGGCGGTCGAATTTTCCGACCCGGAACTGGAAGCGCTCTGGTACCGCAATCAGTACTTCCTGGCATGCTGCCTGAAGCCGGGAAAAGTCGCTCCCGGCCTGTTCGGCAATTGGACCAGCGGCAACATCGGGACCGCCTGGCATGGCGATTACCACATGAACTACAACACTCAGCAGGTGTGGTGGGGCGTGTTTTCGAGCAATCACGTCGAACAGCATGAGCCGTATACGCGCCTGGTGGAAAACCTGATGCCGATGGCGGAGTGGAATGCGCGCGTGCAGTTCGGACTGCCGGGGGCATACTTCCCTCATTCGGCCTATCCCGTGCCGAGCCAGGTTAATCCCTACCCGGCGCCACCGTGGGGTTACGAAATTTGCGAGACGCCCTGGACCGTGCAGAGCCTGTGGTGGCAGTACCGCTACACACTCGACAAGGAGTATTTGGGGCGCGTCTATCCAATGCTGCGCGCAGCCACAGATTTTCTGACCGCCTTTTTGAAGAAAGGCGAGGACGGCAAATACCACGTGTTTCCGACGGTATCTCCGGAAAACTGGGGGTGCACGGTCGACTTCCGGCTGAACAAGGATTGCATTATCGACATCGCACTCACCGAGTTCCTGCTCGATGCCATCCTGGAGGCATCTACGGTGCTGGGCGCCGACGCGGGCGAGCGGGAACGGTGGAAAGAGGTCCGCCGGAACCTGGCGCCATACCCTGTTGTAGACGGGCCTTACGGAAAGGTCTGGCTCGACGTCCTGAATGCCCCGGCTGAATGGATCTACAACGTTCCGGTAACACTCTCGCCGGTCTTTCCGGGCGAACAAGCCGGGTTGGATTCGAACCCCGAGT
>JADZCI010000068.1 GCA_020851655.1 Bryobacterales bacterium | reverse complement strand
GAGGTGGCCGCGAGTGTTCTGGAGACAGTGGGACCGCCCGCGCGGCTTCGCCTGACGGCCGATCGCGCCTCGGTTCAGGCCGATGGCCAGGATCTCTCGTTCGTGACGGTGGAGGCGCTGGACGCTGCAGGGCGTTTCCAGCCGCACGCCAGCCAAGAGATTCAGTTTTCGGTCAGCGGACCCGGTGTAATCGCGGCGGTGGGCAATGCCGATGGCCGGGACACCGGCGCCTACCAGGGCACGCAACGCAAGCTCTATGAGGGGCGCGCGCTGGTGGTCATTCGAACGTCTAAGCAAAGCGGAGCGATCCGGCTGACGGCCGCCGCGCCAGGACTGGCTGAGGCGGCGGTGACCATTCAGGCCAAGGGATCGGGCGCGCGGGCGGAGTTGCATTAACTGACCGCTCGCCCGCGCGCGGCCAGGCGCTGAATACCCTGATTCCGGCACTCTTCTGTCCAGGCTTCCCCCTGGGTTGCGGTATTGAGGCCATCCGCGAAAAAGTACTGTAACGTCATGATTGCAAAAGGCGCTTTTCTGCGCTCTCCGTGGCTCGAAAACAGCACATTCTGCGCCAGGAGGTCCGGAGGGCGGCATGACAAAGTTATTGGTTGTTGCACTGTACGGGGTGGCTGCCGTGACGGCGTGGGGCTCGGAAGCGTTGGCGCTGAAACGGCCCAGCTATCTCAGCCAAGCCCAAAATCTCAGGGGCATCGTCCGTGATGGAGCCGGGAATGCCATTGTTGTGGGTGACGGTGGTGGTCCTGCTGTGGTGGGCGGCCTGAATCTGTACGGGCGGCACATCTTCATCGGCAAGTACCGCCCGGACGGCGCTACGATCTTCACCAAAACGATTCAAGGTAACGGGCTGGACCAGGCGACTGGCGTTGCCCTCGACGCTGCCGGAAGCATCTATGTTTGTGGATACACCGCCTCGACGAACTTCCCGGTTACTGGCGCCGCGCAAGCAACTCAAGCCGGTCTAACCGACGCGTTTCTGCTGAAACTCAGCGCGGATGGGACGCAAACGCTCTTCAGCACCTACTGGGGCGGACTCGGGGACGATCGTGCAATGGCGTTGGCGGTCGATGCGAGTGGCGCGGCCACGGTTGTAGGCACTACCAATTCACTGAATCTCCGCACGATCACCCCGGTTTGGGCCATGCACGCGGGCCGGGAGGGATTCGTGGCGCGTTTCAGCACGAACGGGATCGCCCTGTTCTCGTCTTACATCGGCAGCGCCGGCGATGACGATTTGACCTCGGTTGCGGTGGATTCGGCGGGAAACGTGTATTTGGGCGGGACCATGGGCTGGAACGATGCGATGAGGATGAATGCTTTGCCGCTGCCGGCGAGAAGTTACTGGATCCCCACGGGCTGGGTCGCCAAGATCGATCCGGGGCGCTCGGCGGTGGCGTATGCCACATACCTGAGCCCGGAGGTCGAGACGGTCTCAGTGCAAGGGGTCGCCGTGGACAGTCAGAACGCGCTGTATGCAATGGGCCTGTCGCGGTTCGGACTCTACCTGGCGAAACTGGATGCGGCCGGCGGGAAGGTTGTCTTGTCCAAAGAGATTCCGTTGCCGCAGCGCACAGCCCCGAGGGCGCTGGCGCTGGGGCCGCCGTTTGAGGACGGCCTGCCGGCGATCTACGTTACCGGTACAACGGTGACGGGCGAATTTCCGATCGCCGGCGGTCCCCAGGTGATGGGAGGCGGCGGTTTCTTTGTCTCAGATAACAGCGGCGCGACTTTCTATGCGCCCGCCTCGAGCCGCGTCGACGGTACAGCCAGTGTGGCGATTACACCATCCAGGCTGTGGGTCGGCGGCGGCTACTCGGTGGACGGTGGCGCTCATTGGTATTCGTGGGGCAGAGGAGGAAGCCTGCTGGTCCCCGATCCGGTGCAACCGGACAGTGTGGTGTACTCGGTGGAATTCGGTTCGAGACCGGTGAGGGTCAAAGCGCCGAGCCTCGATCAATTACTGCCGCGGTTACAGTACGAAGAACTGACCGGGGGACTGGGGGACTTGGGCAACTGGGACGGCTCCGCGACGGCGCTGTACGCGGACACGGAATACGTATATCTCGGGATCCGCAAGCCAGGGGTCTACCGGCTTCGTCTTGGAGGTAACCGCTGGGAAAAGGTGGGATCCGGGCTTCCCGCCGGCGCGGTGGTGAACGCGTTCGGCGGCCTGCCGGACAAGGCGGGGATTGTCTACGCCGCGACCAGTAAGGGTTTGTTCAAGACAACCGACGGCGGCGCCGCCTGGAGCGCGGCGGGGACGGGATTGCCTTCAGGCGAGGCAGTTACGGCCGCAATCGATCCGCGTTCGGCCCAGACGGTCTGGGCGTCGGTCGCCGGTGCGGGTTTGTATCAGTCCAACAACGGTGGCGCGGCCTGGATCCGCAGGCTCCCGGTCACCGGAGGCGCGATAAACGCCATTGCCTTCAATCCGTCGAACGCCGGCGAAATCGTCATCGGCCTGAGCGGCGGTTGTGACAGCACAGAGTCGCAGTCACCCGGAGGAGTGTACCGTTCGACCGATGGGGGCGCAACATGGAACCTGGGCGGATTGAATCAAGTCCCGGTCACCGGGCTGGTCTTCGACCCCAAGAACCCGAAGCGATTGTACGCCAACACGTGTGGCGGCGGTGACATCTTCATCACGGCATTTCGGCCCAGCGGTGAATTGAAGTGGTCGACCTACGCCGGATCGGCACTGGGAGCCGACGAAAGCTGGGCCATCGCCGTCAGCCAGAACGCCGCTGGTGAAGCCGTGGTCACGGTTGCCGGTAACGGCACGATCAGCGGGTCCGGGGTCGTGACTTCGCTGGGACGCCAGGATCGCCCCAACCCCGGGGTGATGTACCAAATTCGGGAAGCCAAAGCGCAGCCGTTGGAGGTCACGGCGGACACGGCGCCCCCGGGAATCGGGTCCGTCTATTACAGCGACTTGGCATGGGTGGAGGTCAAACTCCGCAACACGTCGGACCAGAATGCGCCTGGCGTGTCACTGTATGCGAACCTGCCCCGGCGCGACCTCAGTTTCGACCTGGCCTGCGAGCCGAAGGCCTTGGGCGCCTGGACCATCGCGCCGGTGACGCGGTGCAATTTGGGCGATATAGCACCAGGGCGCGAGGTTAGAGCCAGCGCCACCGGATGGTCAGACAATTTCCACTACGACATACCCAAGAATAGTGTTTTCACCGCGTGGGCAGTCTACGGATTCGCCGACGAATTGCTCGCGGTTTCTCCCGGCCGGCCTGTAGTCCTGGAGCAAGTGGTTGAAAGGGCTCCGGCGGTGGAGTCTGTTCTGTCAGACTTGAACCGGCTGGGAAGCGGCGCCGAGGGTACGATTCGGCTTTCGCTGAAGAATCCCGGCACGGCTCCGCGCAAGGCTTGGGAAGTTGGAATCTATCAAGCCGCCGCCGTGGGCCCCCTCGTGGGCTTGCCAGGCTGTGTGTGGAACGACATCTGGCTGATGCCCGGACAGACGCGCGACG
>JADZCI010000067.1 GCA_020851655.1 Bryobacterales bacterium | reverse complement strand
TCCTGCGCTACGCCCGCGTGGCCCTCCACGCCCCAAGCTTCTGTGATCTCGAAATCCGCCGGACCCAACTCCACGGCGCGAGGAACCGGGATGACTGAATATCCGCGCGCGCCAAGCGGGCTCAGCGCCTGGCCAGACGCTATGTGCGATGCGAGAAGGCAGCCCAGGACAACGGCCGGAAAGCGGCCGGCGAGTTGATCATTGCGTGAAGTCACTCACCAAATGTATCGCGCGACAACCTTCGGCGCGGACGGCGTGCCCGAAATTACCTTCACGTGCAGGACAAACTGCAAGTTCCTTTGGCGCCAACCCGCGGATGCGTCTCGCAACCCCTCGCTCAACAGATCGGCGTTGGTGACGAAATCAGCCGCCGCATCGGTTCCGTACTGCGTGATTCCGGCGAGTTCAACCAGCATCGCATGGGTATCGGGATGAAAGACGCGGGTAACGAGCGCATAGTCTTCGGTGGGGTGGTGGCCGGCGGGCAAGGCGGAGAGCATCCACTTTGTTGGGGCGCCGCCATCGGTGATGCCGGGTTGCGGGCGTGAAACGTCGATGACGTATCGCATGGTCTGGCTGATCTGTTTCCAGTGCGTATAGGAGTAGCCGACGAGTATTGCCGGTGATGTGCGCAGGTCCTCGAACGATACGGAGTCACCGACCTTCACCAGAAAAGGCCGCTCCATCCTCGTGAGCAGCGTGGACAGGCGCGAGACCGCGACCAAGTCGCCGCCGCCGACAAACTGATCGGTCAGTTGAACAAAGTGCTGAGGCGCCGGTTTACGCCCGCTTGCGGGATCTGGCTCGAGTGAGTAGACGGGTACAAATGCTACGCAAATCGAGATAGGCGCCGAACCTTGCACGACCGGCTTCCAGAATTCGCTGAGCGGTGAGAGAGGCCTTGTTCCGATCCAACGGTAGGCGCCGCCCGACAGCGCCAGCACCATCAGGCACCCCGCGGCAATCCAGACCGGACGCGTGCGATGACGCGGCGTCTCAGCCACCGGGTCGTGGTCATGCGAGTTGGCGGCGGCGCCGGCGGGCGAGTACCGGAACTCGGGAACATAGGTCCCCGGCGGCAATTCGATCCGGATCGCATCGCGCGCGCCTTCGCCCGCGTAGTACAGGCCAAGGCGCTTCCTGACTTCGCTCGCTTTAACGCGGACCGCGGCATCTTCGCTGGGATCGTAGGAAGGCGGACGCCCCAGCACGTCGATGCCAATCGTGCGCTCCTTCAACTGCTCCGTTTCTCCGCTGAGCGCGCGGTCCACCACGTATTGCAGAAAGTCCTGGCTGCGCTTGCTGGACCGAAACTCGGGGCTGAGGAGGACACGCCGGAGTTGCTCGCGTACCGTTTCTTCGGGAATTAGCTGGACCGGACGCACTGGGCTTCGACTCCTTTCCCCCGGTTTTTCTAGACGTTCGATCCGTTTCGAACGTTTCCGTTACCGCGGCGGAACCGTTCCGAACTGGAAATTTACATAGGCGCGGCCCAAGATTGGAGCCATCCGTCACCAGTAGGGGCGCGCCAGCACAACGTTTTTCGCTGGGGTCATCCTCTCCTGGGATGGATGCGCCAGGAGATCCGGTGCTCCTGGGGAAAGGATTGATATGCGAGGCAAAATACGCGGTGGACTTCCGCTTTTGCCGCTTTTGGCTTGTGCGTTGGGGATCGAAGGATGGGTTCCTCTAGCGGCCCAGCAGGTCACGGCTTCGATCACCGGGCAGGTAACTGACCCATCGGGCGCCGCTGTGGCCGGCGCCACGGTAACGGCCAAAGACCAGGATCGCGGGACAGTGTGGCCCACTACCACTAATGAGAACGGCTATTACAATTTGCCGCGATTACCGATCGGACGCTACGACATACGCGTCGAATCGGCCGGCTTCCAACAGTCCGTTCATCCCGTGATTTCGCTCGAAATGAACCAGGTGGCCCGCATCGACTTCACCATGAAGATCGGCGAGGTGACCGAAACGGTTGAGGTCAGTGAAGCTCCGCCGCTGCTGCAAACGCAGAGCACGATGGTTGGGACCATCATCGACTCCAAGACGAACGAAAGTCTCCCCCTGGCCACGCGTAACTACGTCCAACTGACATTGCTGGCGCCGGGATCAGTCCACCCCGACCCGAGCACGATGACCAACGGCAGCGCCACCGGTGGTGGCGGCCGGCCCTATGTGAACGGCAACCGCGAGCAGGCCAATAACTTTCTTCTTGATGGCTTGGATAACAACCAGGTGTCGGACAACCTGGTCGGCTATACGCCCAGCGTGGATGCGATCGCCGAGTTCAACATGATCACCAACAATGCCTCGGCGGAGTTCGGCAATTACATGGGTGGAATCATCAGCACGTCCATCAAGTCGGGCACCAACCACTTTCATGGGAACCTGTTTGAGTTCTTCCGCAACGACGAGTTGAACGCCAACTCCTGGAGCAACAATTGGAGCGGCTCGCCTCGCGCCAAGGTCCGTTGGAACATGTTCGGCGCGACCCTCGGGGGACCGATCAAGAAAGACAAGCTGTTCTTCTTCGTCGACTACCAGGG
>JADZCI010000066.1 GCA_020851655.1 Bryobacterales bacterium | reverse complement strand
TACACCACCGCGTGAACGCTCACGCCGGAAGGTCCCACTTCGGATCCCAGTTAACCCGCGTCCGGGTGCGAAAGGCTTGTGCCGCCAAGAAGCAGGCCATCGCCGACCAGTAGCCTTCCTCTTCATTGGCGATGGTCTTCTTGCGGGACTTGATGCAGTCGAGCCAGTTCTGCAGAACGTTCGCCGCGCTGGCCGGTGTGCCGCCGCCGCTCTCGGCGGGAACCTTGCTGAACCGGGCGTTCGGCGTGTAGACGTACCCGGTCTGCTGGATGTAGCGTTCGGCCGACAGCGTGCCGCCGGTGCCGCGCAATTCGACGCCCGCCGAAGTCCGGACACCCGGCGCGCTGAGACACTCGGCCGTGAAGGTCAGGGTGACTTTCTGTGGATACTCGACGATGAACGTCACCACGTCGGGCGTGTCGCGGCCATCGTCGTAGTAGGCGATTCCACCTCCTGAGACCGCCGACAGCGGGCGCGACAGGCCCAACCAGTGGTGGGCCGAATCGACCACGTGAATGCCGATTCCCATGATCATGCCGCCGTCATAATGCAGCCACTTGTAAGGGCTGAAGAAGATGTTGGCATTCCAGGGAACCTTGGGCCCGGGGCCTGTCCAGCGCTCCCAATCGAGACCGCCGGGCTTCTTGTCCATCCCCGGGGGCGGGGTCTGAATGTAGCCGGTGTTGGAGGTGTACCAGGTTCGGGCCAGTCCCACTTTGCCGATCGCGCCGGAATCGATGAACTTCTGCTTGGCCTCGACAAACTGCGGCAACCCCCTGCCCTGCATGCCCACCTGCACGATGCGGCGGGTCTCCCGCGCCGCCTTGACAATCGCCAGCCCGTCCTTCGGAAAGTGCACCATCGGCTTTTCGATGTACACATCCTTGCCGGCGTGCATGGCGTCAACCGCGATGCGGGCGTGCCAGTGGTCGGGCGTGGCGACGATCACCGCGTCGAGATCCTTACGCGCGATCACGTCCTTGTACTCGACATATTGCTCGGCGGCGGCGCCCGCGATGCGGGCCGCATCGGCGCGCCGCACATCGTAGACATCGCAAACGGCGGGGAAATCCACACCGCCCAACTTGAGAAGCTCCTTCATCAGGTACTGGCCCCGGCCTCCGGTTCCGATGACACCAACACGGATGCGGCCGGCGGCGCCCCAGGCGCGGGAAGCCGACAGGGCGGTGGCCGAATTTGCCAGGAAAGTACGGCGGGATGCTTCGCTCATCGCCTTTACCTCTGCCGTGGCATTGCCGCCAGGTGTGTGCTGAGATTCCGCAAACTGCTCGCTGCCTGTTCGGACGTTCCGCACTCGACCGACAGCACACCGCTAAATCCACCTTCTGTCAGGATGGCCACGACCTTGGCCCAGTCGATGACGCCTTCGCCGCAGGCGCAACCCACCGGCGTCCCGGTCAGCTTGCCTTTCTCGTTCTCCGCCATCCGGATCGAGATGTCCTTGGCATGGACATGCGCCAGCAGCGGTAGTACGGCCTTCAAACCCTCGTAGGGGTCCTCCCCGCCCAGGTAAGCATTGCCCGTGTCGTAATTGACCCGTAGGCACGGGGATTCGACCAGCGTCGCAATGCGCAGCAGGCCCGTGGTGGTCTTGCTGATCGATTGGTGGGGCTCGATGCCAACGGCGACGTTGTAGCGCTCGGCAACCTGAAGTACTTTCTTCAACGTGTAGCGCATCACCTCGAAGCACTCCTGATCGGTGAGCCACTCCGGACGGATGCCTTCGTCGGTATTGACGACGGGCGCCCCGACCGCCGCCGCGAGCCGGATCGCCTTCTCCAGGTACGGAACACTGATCTCCGGGCGCATGAGCGGTGAGTGAGCACTCAACCCGGCCGCCTTGACCTTGTACCGGGCCAGGACGTCTTTCATCTCCAGCGGGTCGTTGTCCATCGAGAAAGAGTGGAAGTACCCCGCTTCGCTCAGCAACTCCCGCCCGTTGTGGACCATCGGTTCCACCCACTCAAAGCCAAGTTGCGCCGCCCGTGCGACACCTGCTTCGAAAGACTTGTCCTCGCAGCGGATGAACTCCATGTTGACGCCAATCTCAATACTCACCGGTCACCTCCCGTTGGTTGCAATCACAGTCGATGCTATCACCAAATTCGACCTGTTTCTCCTGAACGCGGCCAGCCGCTATACTGAGCGTTCGGTTATGACGGCAGTGGCATTGACCATCGCGGGCTCCGACCCCAGCGGTGGCGCTGGAATTCAAGCGGACCTCAAGACGTTTCATCAGTTCGGCGTGTATGGCGAAGCGGCCGTCACATTGATCACGGTCCAGAACACCAGGCGTGTCAGCCGTGTCTCGTGTCTCGCTCCCGACCTGGTGCTCCAGCAGATCGAGGCGGTGCTCGAAGATATTCCGCCGGCGGCGGCTAAAACCGGAGCGTTGGGGGGCGCGCCCATTGTGGAGGTGGTGGCTGAGGCGGCGCGAGGATTCACTTTCCCCCTGGTGGTCGATCCGGTGATGATCAGCAAACACGGAGCGCCGCTGATTGAACCGTCCGCGCGCGAAGTCCTGATCGAAAAACTGTTGCCCCGCGCGACCCTCATCACGCCGAATCTCCACGAAGCCGCGGAACTTGCCGGGCGGCGGGTGGAGACCCTGGACGAGATGAAGGACGCGGCTCGGGCAATCGCACAACGGACCGGGACCAATGTCCTCATCAAGGGTGGACACCTGGCGGGTGATTCGGCCGACTTGCTGCTGTGGGAAGGTAGTTTTGAGCGCTTCTCCAGCCCGCGCATCGAAACCCGGCACACACACGGCACGGGCTGCACGTACTCCGCCGCCATCACCGCCTGCCTGGCGCTGGGCTGCTCGGCGCCTGAGGCTGTGGCGCGCGCCAAGTCCTACATCACCGCCGCCATTCGAACCAATCCGGGGCTGGGTGGAGGGTCCGGACCGGTCAACCATCACGCCTCAACCCTACAATAAGAAAGTGGGATTCACTACAATCGACGAGCAGCTTGCTCACCTGCGCAAGGGCTTTGCCGAAATCATTCGGGAAGAGGATCTTAAGGAGCGGCTGATTGCGGCCGCCGCGGCGGGACGTCCGCTTCGCGTCAAGGCCGGTTTCGATCCGACGGCGCCCGACTTGCACCTCGGCCATACGGTTCTGTTGCGGAAAATGAAGCACTTTCAGGACCTGGGCCACACCGTCATCTTCCTGATCGGCGATATGACCGGGCTGATCGGCGACCCCACCGGCCGCAATATTACTCGCCCTCCGATGACGCGCGAAGAGATTGCGAAGAACGCCGAAACTTACAAGGCTCAGGTCTTCCGCATTCTCGATCCGGCCAAGACCGAAATCCGCTTCAACAGCGAATGGCTGTTGCCGATGCAGTTTGTTGACCTGGTCCAACTCTGTTCGAAATACACCGTGGCGAGAATCCTCGAGCGGGATGATTTCGCCAAACGCTACGCCGAGAACACGCCTATTTCGATACACGAGTTCCTGTACCCGCTGGCTCAGGGTTACGATTCGGTCGCGCTGCGCTGCGATGTCGAACTGGGCGGCACGGACCAGAAGTTCAACCTGCTGGTGGGACGGGAGCTGCAGCGCGATGCGGGGCAACCGCCGCAAATCGTCGCCACCACACCTTTGCTGGAAGGACTGGACGGCGTTGAGAAAATGTCGAAGTCCAAGGGCAACTACGTCGGCATACAGGAACCGCCCGATGTCATGATGAAAAAGCTCATGACCATCAGCGATTCGCTGATGTGGCGTTACTTCGAACTTTTAACGGATCTGTCCGTCTCTGAAATTAGCGCGGTGCGGGAGCAAGTGAGGGCGGGGAAGAATCCTCGCGACGTGAAACTGGATCTGGCGGAGAACATCATCGCCGGCTATCATCCGGCTGAGGCGGCCAAGGCGGCGCGCGCGCAGTGGCTGCATGACGTCAGCGAGGGCCAGATTCCGGAAAACCTCGAACGCGTGCAATCCAGTGATGCGCGGATCAACCGCATGCTGGTGCAGGCCAGGCTGGCGTCCTCGGTTGCGGAAGCCGACCGGCTGATCAAGGGCGGCGGGGTGTCGCTGGCTGCCGCGCCGGCCTCGAATCTGGCTGCCGTGACCAACCCTTCCGAGAGGCTGCAACCGGGCGAGTACGTGGTGCGGGCGGGTAAACGCTACAAATTGATCGCGGTGTGATGTGCTGGCATTCAACGACAGCGTAAAGCTGAGTCTCGACGCGCTGCGGGCGCACCGTCTGCGTGCCGCGCTCACCCTGCTCGGGCTGACCATGGGCGTGGCGACGCTCATCACGGTCGTCACGCTGATTCAAGGCGCCAACGTGTATGTCGAGACCAAGATCGCCAACCTCGGCTCCGATGTGTTCCAGGTGGCCCGTACGCCGTTCGCCGTGACCGACTT
>JADZCI010000065.1 GCA_020851655.1 Bryobacterales bacterium | reverse complement strand
GGTGAAGTTCGCTTCAGACCTTCTTTTTCCAATACTCCAACGTCGGACCGGTGTAGACTCCCGCGCCGGCGATGGCCCTCTTGCGGACGGCGGCGAGTTCATCCGGCGTCATCTTCTTGAAGTCCCGGACAGTCCGGATATTGTCTTCCATCTGCCCCTGTGTGCCAGCCCCGCAAATGGCCACGTGCGCGCCGGGCAGGCTTAACACGTACCTCAGGCACTCGGTGGGATTGAGAGAGCGCAGCAGGAATGCCTTGCCGAAGATCTTGATGGCCTGCACGCCGATGCCGAATTCCTGGGCTACAGGCAGAGCGGTCTTCTCAAAGCTGAGGTAGGCTGGGTCGGCGGCGTGCAGCGGCATCATCACCGTATCCCAGTTGCGGTAGGCTTTGAGCAAAGCCGCGTGGGCGTTGGGATCGAAATGGCCGGTGAAGCCGATCCAACGGCATGTGCCGGCTTTCTTGGCCGCCTCGAACGCCTCCATCGCGCCACCCGGCGCAAGAATCCTGTCGATGTCTTCCTGCTTATCGATGGCGTGAACCTGCCAAAGATCGAGATAGTCGGTCTTGAGAAGACGCAGCGAAGTCTCCAAATCCTGCCGCGCTTCTTTCGCGGTGCGTTTGACGGTCTTGCTGGTGAGGAAGACGTTCTTACGCACGCCTTGCAGGCCGATGCCGTAGGCTTCCTCGGAACGGCCATCCCAGTAGAGGCGCGCGCAATCGAAGTACGTCACACCGAGGTCGTAGACCTTGCGCACATGGGCCGCGGCGCTCTGGATGTCCGGATGAAGGTCCATTCTGGCGCCTCCCTGGGCAATCACGCTCACCTTGGCCCCGGTCTTGCCGAACACGGTAGTGGGAATGTCGCCCGCTTTGACGTTCTGCGCCGCGGTGGCTCCGGCGGACGCACCGGCCAATACGCCGCCCATGAAATATCTCCTTTTCATTGAGGACTCTCCTTCTTCGCGAGTTTCCGGCAAAGATTGACGCAGAGCCATCTTACTCCGTCGTCAAGGAGAAGACGCTCGCCGCGTCTCAGCGGCTCATGCCCATGCAACCGAGTCCGGCAGACGAGACTTCCAGGCCGCTCTTTCCGAGTGTGCGCTTCCGCATAATCCCTCCCGCGCTTGTACCGTTCCCTTACACGTTAGGACCCGGCGGCCGCGCGAGCGGCCAACGCGGCGGCGCCGGCAATGCCGGAAGTATCCTCCACTCCACTCGGCGCCAGCGGCACGCTCCGTTTGAGAAGCCCTTTGACGCGCCAGTCGATTTCCATCTGAAGAGGTTCGAACAGCGCCGCGCCTGCCTGGGCGATCGAACCGCTCAAGATAACGATCTCCGGATCCAGCGCCAACATGAGTCCGGCGATCGCGCCCCCGAGCAGGCGGATCTGACGGGCCAGAATTCCGCTGGCGACGGGATCGCCCCGCTGCGCCTCGGTGAAGACAAACCGGCAACTGAGACGTTCCGGCACCGCGCGGAGCGCATTGGTCATGGGCGACGAGACGCCGGAATGAACGGCGGCCCAGGCTTCGGCCTCGATGGCGCGCGCCGAAAAGACGGTTTGCAGGCAGCCGTAGTTTCCGCAGATGCACAGTGGGCCGTCCGGATCGGCCGTGATGTGTCCGAGATGTCCGGCCACATCGCCGGCGCCGCGAAGGATCATTCCATCGGCGAGAATCGCGCCGCCGACGCCGGTGCCCAGCGTCAGCAGGAAGACGTTGCGCCTCCCCTTGGCCGCGCCCCACATCACCTCACCCGCCAGCGCGGCTTTGGCGTCATTATCGGCGGCAACCGGAACGCCGCCGGGGATCAATCCGGCGACCAGGCCGCTCAAACGAATTCCTTGCAGGTATTCCCACACTCCGGGCATGGTGCGCACCTCGGTTGTCCCGGAGTCGATGACGCCTTTGCAGCCGAAACCGGCGGCCTCGGGCGCGAGCCCGTTCAGGACTTCGCGGATGAGCATGGGCAGGCGCCGTTCCAGGTCGCCCCGGTTGTCGGGCGTCGGCGCCTCGCCTTCGCGGATGATGCGGCCGCTCGGGTCCACCAGGCCGGCCTTGAGTCGTGTTCCACCGATGTCGATGCCCAGGTACATGGCTACAGGTTGAGTCCCTCTCCGTTCTGGAGAATTCTGTGGTGGACGTCCAGGCGCCGGCACTCGTCTTGAAACTCATCCGGCGTCACGCTGTTGAACTCGAACATGCCGTAATGGCACGGCACGGCGAGGCGGGCGCCGATTTCCTTGGCCAGCCACGCCGCTTCCCTGCCCCACAAGTTGCCGGCCACGCGGCGCGACGGCAGCGAGCCGTTGATCGGCAAGAGCGCAAGATCGATGTGAAAGCGGCTGAGTTTCACGATCAACCCGTCGTAAAGAACCGTGTCGCCGGGATGATAGATGTGATAGCCGTTCAGATCCGCCACATAACCGAGAAATCCGGGTTCGACCTGCTCGTGCGCGGAGGCGATGCCATGAAATCGGATCCCGCACAGTTCCACCGGCTGGCCGTCGGACAAACCGGTGGGCCACGCCGGATCGCAGCCCAGGCGCCGCGCCACGAAGTCCCGGTTCGCTTCAGGAATCAGGAGCGCCTTGGGACGCATCGCGAGCAGCGTCTCCGCATCCAGATGATCGGTGTGATTGTGGCTGGACGTAGCCACGTCGACAAAGTCGAGTTTTTCGGGCGCCACAACTCGCTCCGTCATCCGTACGTGAGGCTTGTCCGTACCGGCGTACTTTCGGGTTAATGAGTCGGACAGATACGGGTCAAAAGCGACAAAGCGCCCGCGCCAGCGCAGCAGGAAGCCGCTTTGGCCCAACCACCAGATTCGCGGTTCGCCGCCACTCTGAACGTCAGCGACGAACTGATCGTCCCGCAGGAGTGGCTGCAACATTCAGATGCCTCGTTCGGACCGGACCATGGCGACTCCCGCAACCATGTTGGCCAGCTTTTGCCGGGCGGCCCAGCGTGCGGTTTGGCTGAGCCCGCAATCGGGCGCAAACGAGAGCCGTTCAGGCGGTGCGAACTCCAGACAGCGTCTGACCCTCGCGGCCACGTCGGCGGGGCTCTCAACATAGTAACTCTTCACGTCGATAATGCCGACCGAAACATCGCGCGCCTGCGCAATTGCGCCAATGAGCGCCAGCTCTGAAAACTCACGGCTGGCCATCTCGAGGTGGATCTCGTCCACCGCAAGATCGCGGAAGGCGGGAAACATCGGCGCATACTGCCGCGGTCCGACTGCCCGCCCCTTGTAGTTGCCGAAGCAAAGATGGGTGGACAGGCGGCAGCGGCCCACTGCGGGCTCGACCGTGCGATTGAAGATGCCAACAAAGCGCTTGGGGTCTTCCTTCCACGCGTAGCAGCTCATCGAGGGCTCGTCGACCGTGATCTCGGCGCAGCCCGCCTCGATGAGACGTTCCAACTCAGTCCGGACCAGGGGCAGGAGTTGCTCGGTGGTGTGATAACGATCGGCGCCTTCCAGCCGCCCGCTAAGGGTGTACGGTCCCGGAACGCTCGCCTTGAGCACCGGACCCGCGGGCGCCAGGCGCTTCAACCGCAGGAACTCTTCGACCACTCCCAGGCCGCGGGGAGCGCGCAGTTCGCCTACAATTTTGTGTTTGCCGCGCTGATCGTGCGCCGCGGGGCCGAAGCGGCGCGGTGGGGTCTTTTCGCGATCGATGCCCTCGATGTAGCCGTAGAACGACAGGTTGAAATCCAGGCGCGTTTGCTCACCATCGGTGATCACGTCCAGGCCGGCCGCCACCTGGTCGTGAATCGCGGCGGCCACCGCGTCGTCCTGGAGTTCCGCCAGGTCGGCGGGTCCAAAGCGGTCGAGTTGCTCCGAGGCCAGTTCCAACCAGCCCGGAAACGGGTAGCTTCCAATCACCGTAGTGCGCAATGGACGAGGCTGCATCGCTATCTCAGTTGCCACCCGGCGTCCACCGGCAGAACCTCTCCGGTGATATGCCGCGCCTCATCGCTCATCAGGAACACGGCGGCGCGGGCGACATCTTCCGGTTCGATGAGGCGTTCCTCGGCCAGCGGTTGCTTGGTCTTCATGAATTCCAGGATGGTCTCGTCCTCCTGCGCGCGCAAGCTCATCGGGGTTCGCACCAGCCCCGGCGCCAGGGCGTTGACGCGAATTCCGTACTCGGCGTAATAGGCCGCCATCGACCTTGTCATGGCGATGGCGCCACCCTTGGACGCCGCGTAAGCGTGCGTGGCGAAATGCTTTGGTTCGGGCGAGAACGCCGTGACCGTGGCCATGTTGAGAATGTTGCCGGTGCGCCGCTCCATCATCAGCGGCAGGACAACGCGCGACACGTTGAACATGGTGGTGAGATTCATGTCCAGCGTTTTTCGCCATCCTTCGTCGGTGACCTGGTGCAGCGGGCCGTCACCGAACTTTCTTCCGCTCCCGCCGGCAACGTTGAACACCGCATCCACCTTGCCGTAGCGTTCCAGGCAGGCCATCACTCCCCATTCGGCCACCTCCGGCTGAGTCAGGTCGCCGGCATGCCAGGCGTTGACGTCTCCCAACTCCGCGGCGAGGTCCTTGCATTGCTGAACGTCCAGCGCGCAGATGAAGGGCAGGACGCGCCGCCGGGCGGCCAGCCTGGCTGTGGCGGCGCCAATGCCCGAGGAGCCGGTGATCAACCATACCTTTTCTTCACGTCTGAGCAGTGACATCGCGCTTAAGCATACAGGTGTGCGAGGCTCCGGCGGTAGGCCTCATAGAATTCCTCCAACGCCTGGGCAGCGCTCGCGTGGCCGACAAACTGGTGGCTGGGAAGCATGACCGGCTTCTTGCCGAGGGCCACCAGCCGCTCGGCCACCTCGCAGCGCAGCATGTTAATGATCATCGCCCCGGTCACGGTCGAGGTAGGCCCGGTGCGCCATTCCAGGCCTTCAATTTCATGTACGCAATCGCCCGGCGGGCATTGATTGTCGATGACAACGTCGGAAACGTCGATCAACTTCTTGCCGGACGAATGCGCGGCGGCGGATTGCTCGCAGTGCTGGCGGGACACGACGCCGATGACCGGAAGCCCACGGCTCCGCGCGCCCATCGCCATTTCGACAATCACAGGCCGGATCCCGCTGGTGGAAATCACAATGAACGCATCGTGCGGGCCGAAGGCGAAGCCCTTCAGGATCTCACCGGCATAGCCTTCGTACTTCTCGAGCAACAGCGGTGCGCGCAGACCGTTGGATCCGACAATGTTGGCATGGTTGGAGAGCGCCAGTTCCACCAGCGCCACCCAGCCGGTGAAGCACCCTTGCCGCGGCGTCATTTCTTCGCACATCATGCGCGAATGCCCGTTGCCGAAAAGAAACACCAGGCCGCCCTTGGCGATGCTGCCGGTGCAAATCGAGGCCGCGCGGCTGATGTTTTCTAGTTCGTTCCGGCGCAGGTTTTCGAGCAGCGCGGCGGCCTTTTCAAAATATGCGATGGCGCCGTTCAAGTCTTGACTCCTTCAAAGCGGATGGCCTGGTGTCCGGGCATCCTGATGCCCTTTGAGAAGCGCGTTCTGACCGGCCGCCCAGGCTGATTCTTCGATGATACCGATGTCCGGCGTGAAGCGGATGAAGGTATACTGAAGATTCCGCCATTCCGGGCGCGTAGCTCAGTTGGTTAGAGCGCCTGCTTCACACGCAGGAGGTCACAGGTTCGAGTCCTGTCGCGCCCACCACTCATGAGCAGGGTCACCGAGGGCATGCCTCGCATCGACACCGGGGAGCAATACGATGCCATCCTCGCCAAGTTTGGCGAACTGTTCTCCAAGAAGCGCCTCGGCCCGGCAGAGCAGAAGCTGAAAGACCTGCTCGGCGTCCTCATTCAGGACTATGACCGGCGCCACGCCCTTCCCCCTGATAACAGCACGCCAGCAGAAATCCTCCGGTTTTTAATCGAACAGCCTGGACGTTCGCCCACCGATCTGCTGCCGATTTTCGGCCAACGCAGCCACGTCAATGAAGCCCTGAATGGAAAGCGGAAGATCAGCGCCGAACAAGCCCGCAGGCTCGGGCGAGTTCTTCCGCGTCAAACCAGGATTGTTCATCTAAACTTGCTCAACCGGATACCGCCGGCGAGCACCTATTGAAGCCGGCGTACTGCGCCTCAAGCTCGCCGCGGTATCCGGGTCTCCACGGGCGCCGAGTAGGCTCTTCTTAGTTCTGGCAAGCGCCCGCAAGCGTAGTGGTGTCGCACGCGTTGGCCTCAATCCGGTTTTGGCCCTTGCCATCCGAGTTGAGGTCTGTCCCGGTGTTACTCCGCGCCCGATTGTCAAACACGGTGGCTTGATCCAGGTTCACCAGGTTGATGCCCAGACCCGGCATCTGGCCGCCCGGCGACGTACCCCAGAAGCCCCGGTTGTAGCTGACGCGGTTGCCCTCGATCCAAATCTCTCTCGTGTTCTGCACGTCGATGCCGAACCGGCCGTTGCTGACAACGGTATTGTCCGTGACGGAGTTGCCCGGGCCCACTCCCCGGATCATGATCCCGGCAACCTTGTTGCCGACGGTCATGTTGCGCCGGATGGTATTGCCCACCGACCCAGCGCCTTCAACGTGAATCCCGCAGGTCGCCAGGCTGTTGTTGTTGACAAACGCGAGGTTGTTCTGAACAACGTTATGGCCCGACCCAACCAACATGATGCCCATCATGTCGCCATTGATGACGCGGTTGTGCTCGATGGTGTTGTAGTGTGAGTTCATCAGGTTGATCTGGTTGCCAACGCCCCAGACAGTGGCTGTCGTGGCCGTTCTCCCAAAGTCGCGGACGGTAAAACCGCGGATGAGGACGTTGTTGACGTCCTCCAGGTGGAAGCCGTCGCGCTCACTGTAGTCTCCTTGCAGGACCACATCGTCCTCGCGGCCGGTGGCGATCAGCCGCACTCCATTCTTATCCGCCCCCACGATGTTCACCGTGCCCCGGTAGGTCCCCGCGCAGACCAGGATGGTCGAACCAGCCGTGGCGCGCGACACGGCTTCCTGAATCGTGCGCAGGCTGCCGGGACAATCTGCGCCGTCGTCGTCCACGACGATGACCGGAGGAGGCGCCGCCGCCGGACTGACTCGCGTCATGTAGCCCCGGACCTTGCCATCTGAGTCGGTAAATTCGCCGACGACATCACCGGCATCGTTGATGCCAACCGCGTGAGTTTGCCTGGAATCAGGGACACGAAACGGCGTCATGCGGCCGTCACGGAGCACAAACCCGTGGGCTCGACCATAACCATCGGCAAACCTTCCGGCGATGTGGCCCGCATTGTTGATGCTCCAATTGATGACGTTGCCACCCGCCCCATAGTTGGTCTCCGCAAAGTTGCCTTTGTTGTAGACAATGCCGTGCGAGGATCCTCCATCGGTCCCCCAATGCCCGACGACCACCCCGGAGTCGTTGATGCCAAAGAACATAGTCATCGTTCTTCTAGCCACCTCCGGCCGGTATTCGGACTGAGTGCAAACGCCCGCCTTCCATACGGCGCCCTGTGCTGGCGTTCCGGCATCCAGCGGGTAAACATAGCCAGCGACTTCGCCTGCGTTGTTAATGGCGTACGCACTGGCCGACCTCGATGGCGGGCAGTCCAGCGTCACATAGGCTCCCTGGCTGAGCAGGAACCCGTAGACGCGTTGCCCATTGCTGTACTGCCCGACGATGTCGCCGCGCGAATTGATCCCGTGAGCCCAAGTCTGCCGGGCATCGGGGTAAGCAATCTCGCTGAACTTGCCACCGCGAAGCAGGAAGGCGTGATTCAACCCGGCACTGTCCGTGAAGCTGCCGACCACGTCGCCACTGCTGTTGATGGCCCGGGCCGTCGTCGACTTGGCGTCTGGGTAGTCGATTGGCGTGAAGCCGCTTTCGGAGGCGGCGGTAATGGACGCCAGACTAAGGCAGAGCGCCGCGAGGTACGTGTGTGTAGAGAGGTTCATGATTCTGTTCCTTTCTTGTCAGGTCATCGCCCAGGCAGCCTCCACTTGAAGGACGACAGTTACCCCGATCGCCGCCGGCGGCCCGGACTGCTCATGTGGCCTCGACATGACCGGAATCACTTGTTCATCTCCTTATGAACATTCTGCTTGGAACCGGCCCGGCCTTGGCCGTACAATCGGAGCTGGAATCCGGGCTCCAAGTGCCGGGCGTTGATGCTCGGGCCGGTTTTCATCGACCGTGCCCACCGTAGTCCAAGCCCTCCTTCGGAGTCTTCAAAGAAGGCTAAAAGTTTTCTCAACGCGGGCAAGAGCGGTAGAAGTTGATGATTCCGAAGGGCGTTTACGAATTCGACGATTTTCGACTGGATCCTGGAAAGCGTACGCTAACGCGCGGCGGGCAAGCTGTCCCGCTGTGTCCAAGGGCCCTCGACGTTCTCGCCGCGCTCGTTCAGCAGCCTGGATCGCTGGTGACCAAGGAAGATCTGCTCCGTGCCGTGTGGCTCGACAAATGTGCGGATGAAGGCAACCTCACCCAGCATGTGTCTCTTGTGAGAAAAGCTCTTGGGATGTCTCCCGGGGGACACGACTACATCGAAACGGTCCCAAAGAGCGGGTACAGGTTCGCGGCTGAGGTCAAGACGAAGCGCGGGAGGGGATGGTCTCCAAGGATCGCCGCCCTGACATTAGTAGTTTGCCTCGCCTGCCTGGCGGGATACCTTATCGTTGCGAGACATCCCACGCGGAACGCCCCACGGAAAGTTCGCTCTGTCGCGGTGCTGCCGTTCGTCAACATGAGTCCCGATGCCGACATTGATCACTTCAGCGACGGTCTGACGGAAGAACTGATCCAGATGTTGGGAGCGGTGGAAAGCCTGCGAGTACCAGGGCGAACTTCAGCTTTCCAATTCAAAGGCAAGGTGATGGACATTCGGGAGATCGGAAAGCGCCTGGGCGTAGAGGCGATCCTCGAAGGAAGCATCCGGAAGGATGGGAACAAGTTTCGGATCACGGCTCAACTCAACCGGGTTGCCGATGGATACCACCTTTGGTCGGCAACGTACGATCGGGAGATCAGCAGCGTCCTGGCAGTCCAGAGCGAGATCGGACGAGCGATACTCGCCAGCGCCGGACTGGATCTTGACGGGACGCCGAATCGCGAAGTTTTCCGCACCGGGACCGTCAACCCGGAAGCCTACGCTCACTACCAGCGCGGCCGGCTCGCCTGGAACAGAAGGACGGAAGGGGCGATCCGGCGCGCGATTTCCAGCTTTGAGAAAGCGATCGAGTTGGACCCAAACTACGCTCCGGCCTACGCTGGCCTGGCCGATTGCTACAACCAGCTCGGCACGGTGCTGATCGGCGCCCGGCCGCCGTCCGAGTCCAGGCCGCTGGCGATTGCGGCGGCCCGGCGGGCGCTGGCCATCGATCCCGAACTGGCCGAAGCTCACGCCGCCCTCGCTTACGCCAGACTCTTCGACTGGGATTGGCAGGCGGCGGAGGAAGGGCTGAGGCGATCGCTGCAACTCAACGCCAGCTACCCCCAAGCCCATCAGTGGTACGCCTTCTACCTTGCTTTCCGCGGCCGCGGCGATGAGGCTGTGGCCGAGATCCGCAAAGCCGAGGAACTGGATCCCCTGTCTCTGATTGTAAAAACACAAGTCGGCTGGATCCTGCATTTCGACCGGCGCTACGACGAAGCCATCGAGCAGTTTAGGACCGTCCTGACAATTGACCCGAACTACTTGTGGGGCCTTTGGCAACTCGGCATGGCATACGCCCAGAAATCCAGGTTTCAGGAGTCCATTGATGCGCTGGAGCGGGCCGTGGAATTGTCCAATCGAAGCCCTTCGGTGCTCGGCACGCTCTGTTCCACGTACGCCGAGGCCGGGCGAAAGGCGGATTCCTTAAGACTGCTTCGCGAGATGTTCGAGATCGCTCGAACCCAGTATGTGCCGGCGGCGTCCTTCGTGGGTCCCTACATGGCCCTGGGCGATCACGACCGGGCCTTCGCCTGGTTGGAGAAGGCGTACCTCGAACGATCGAACATGCTTGCCTGCATCGGCGCCTGGCCGAAGGTGGATCCTCTTCGTTCGGATAAGCGATTTCACGACCTTCTGCGAAGGACCGGACTCTCGCCTATGTAGAGGTTGGCGATGGCTTCCAGGGACATCTACGAATTCGGCGGCTTCCGGTTGGATCCCAATGAGCGGAGGCTCACGGCCGGCGCCAAGCCGGCGCCGCTGACACCAAAGGTTTTCGACACCCTGCTTGTCTTGGTTTCGAACCCTGGCAGGGTGATTGAGAAGGAGGAACTTCTCAAGACCGTTTGGCCGGACACGTTCGTGGAGGAGAGCAATCTTGCCCAGAATGTTTCGGTGCTTCGCAAGGTGCTCGCCGATGGTTCCGGCAACGGATCCTACATCGAGACCGTGCCCAAGCGCGGCTATCGATTTACCGCAAGCGTTCAGGTGGTCCCCGCGCCGGCCGGCCAGCGCGCCAAATGGCCGGTCAGGACTTTGTTGCTGGCCGGGGTCAACATCGCCGTTGCTTTTGCCGCCGTATACTGGCTGGTTTACGGCTCAAGAAGGACTGCCAGCGAACTCAACGCCGTGGCGGTGCTCCCATTCCTGAACCTGAGTTCCGAACCGGAGAACGAGTATTTCAGCGACGGGCTGACTGAGGAACTGATCACTGCCTTGTCCAACATTGACGGGCTCAGGGTTCCTGCGCGCACGACGGTGTTTCAGTTCAAAGGCAAGGCGGTGGACATTGCCGAGGCCGGACGGCAACTCAGGGTCGACGCCATCGTGGAAGGCAGCGTTCGCAAAGAGAAGGGCAGAGTGCGCGTGACCGTACATCTCAACAAGGTTGCCGACGGTTACCAGTTGTGGTCGAAGACGTATGACCGTGAGCTCAAGGACCTGCTCCCGGTACAGGAGGATATCTGCCGCGACATTGCCGGGGCGCTGAAGGTCCGGCTCGCGAGTGACCCAAGCCGCCCACTCGTAAAGCGGCACACCGGGGACGCGACCGCTTACGAACTCTACCTGAAGGGACGCTACCAGGCGAACCTGCTGACACTGGCCGGAATCCAGCGAGGCATGGAATTCTTTCAGCAGGTTGTCGAGCGTGATCCAGGCCATGCTTTGGCCTACGCCGGCCTGGCGGATTCCTACAACCTCCTGGCTGTCTATAGCGTGCTTCCGCCAAGGGAGGCCTTTCCACGCGCGCGTGAAGCGGCCCGCCGTGCGCTCAAGGCCGATGCCGGTCTGCCCGAGGCGCATGCGGCGCTCGCAGTAGTGGAAGGGCTTTATCAATGGAACCACGACGCGGCGGAGGCTGAATACAAGCGCGCCCTGTCTTTGAATGCCGACTATGCCGCCGGGCGCCAGGCATACGCCGAGCACCTTTCCCGCCTCGGCAGGCATGACGAAGCGCTGCGCGAGATACGGCGTGCGCTTGAACTCGAACCGGCGTCGCCGGTCATCAGTTCCACCATGGGCCTGATCTTCTACTTCGCCCGGGACTATCAACGGGCGATTGAGCAATGCCGGAAAGCGCAAGCGCTCGATCCTGGATTTCCGAAAGCCGCATTCTTTCTCGGCTACGCGTTCGAGCGCAAGGGGTTGTCCGGGGAAGCGATCGCGGAGTTTCGTAAAGGCATCGCGGCAGCGGGGTCCTATGGTCATCGATACCTTGCGCACGCCCTGGCGACCGCGGGGCGGCACAACGACGCCAGGGCGGCTCTGGACCAGATGCGCGCCAGAGCAGCCCAAGGGGAGTATGTGTCGCCGTTTGACTTCGCGCTGGTCCATGCGGGTCTCAATGAAAGAGAGGAGGCGTTCTTCTGGCTGGACGCGATGTATCGGGAGCACTCCCACTGGCTGATGTACCTGAAGGTTGACCCTCGTTTCGATCACCTTCGAGCAGACCCTCGCATGTCGGCATTGATCAAGAATGCCGGCCTGTAGCCGATGGCGCCGCTGGACTTTCAGCCATGGACTAACAGGCGCCTAACTCCGGCATGGGGCGCCTGCGATAAACTCAACATTGAATGGTCTCGCTTGATTTCGAGTGGTGCTTTCCCTCCATTTCCCGTGTTGATCCACATGGAGTTCTATGCTCATGATTCGAAGGCTGCGGCGCCTCGTCCTGGTGGCCGCTGCCGCGCGGGCGCTGCTTGCGCAATCCGGCGTCACTGTAACCCCACAACAGCTTAGCCTGGCGTCGCCGTTGGGTAGCACGGCCAGCGTGACACAGACCATTACGGTCGTGGCCAGCGGCCAGAACACCGCTTTTTCAACCTCAGTCCGCTATCTGACGCCCTCGACGGGTTGGCTCTCCGTCAATCCGGCGTCCGGGACAGCGCCCGCCACCGTCACCGTGTCGGCCAACCCCGCCAATCTCAAGGAAGGCTCGCACCTGGCCCAGGTCCTGGTCAGGGCGGGCATCTACGAGACTTATGCCGATGTCCTATATGTGGTGGGTTCGGCGGCGGCCGAGAGTTCACTTTCCGCGAGCCCTTCGGGGCTCACGTTCGTCGCCGATAGCCCCACCAACGATATCCCCGCGCAATCCATCACCGTTTCCAGGATGCCGGGAAGCGTCACGGGTTCGCTTGGATTTCAGATCATCGCGAGTTCCACCGGCAACTGGTTGAGCGTCTACCCGTGGTCGGCCTCGACGCCTGCCGCGGTGACCGTGGTGGCCAATGCGTTTGGCCTCGCACCCGGCCGCTACAACGGAACGGTAGCGTTGATCCCCCAAACCGGCAATCCGAGGGTGATTCCGGTGACGCTGCTGGTGCTGGGCGCCACACCCGTCCCCGACGCAATCACCCTGGACCAGACGTCGGTGACTATCAACTATCAGACGGGGACTTCGATCGACGACCTTCCACTACAGGGTGTGGGTGTGACCACCAGCCCGTCTCCCAGGCAGTACACGGTTGCCACGGCGACAACGTGGCTGAAGGTCTTGTCGGCGGAGCACCCCTCTCCCGGCAGCAGTCTGGACGGAACGTCTCCGGGCGCCTTCTCGATCGCCGCCGACCCCACCGGTCTTAGTCCCGGCACCTACCTGGGGACCATCGTTGTAACCTCCCAAGGACTGCCGCAGCAGGAATTGCCGGTGACCTTGAAGATCGCGGTGGGGGCCGCTCTAAACGCCGACCCCAGCTCGTTGATCTTCGACGACCAGGGCAACATCGTATCGATCATCTCGCTGACTGCGACGGGCGGGGCCAATCTCGCCTTTACAGCGACTGTAGCGCCGGGCGCGCCCTGGCTGGAGGTCTTACCCGCCAGCGGCTCGACTCAAGGAACCGCCGTCGGTTTGCAGATTTCCGCGGCGGTATCCGGTCTGGCGCCGGGCACTTACAACGGCAATGTGGTGGTCACCCCTTCGGGCGGCAGCGCTGGAAACCTCCTTATCCCGGTGCGTCTCAAGATAAGCTCGAATGCGGGCTCCGGCAACCTAGTGCCGGAAACTTCTTATGTCAGCCTTTCCGGTATCGTGGGCGGCCCCAACCCCTCGAGTACGCTGGCTATCGGCGCCTCGGTTGCCGGTCTGACCCACGATTTCTCGGCATCGGCAGCGTCAACGGGCGGATGGCTCACGGTTGAGCCCTTCCGCGGCGCCGCTCCCGGATCGATCACGCTGAAAGCCAACCTGGCGGCTGTGCCGCGTCCGGGCGTCAACAACGCAAACGTGGACTTGGTTTCGCTCCTCACGGGCGTAAAGCAGACGATTGCCGTGGACCTGACGCTGAGCGTTCAGGCGATTTCCGTCTCCCCTCAATCGTTGGCGTTCGTCCAGAACCAATACGGCATCGCTCCCGCTCCGCAAACTATACGCGTCACGGCGAACCTGGCCGGAGCCTTCACGGTAACGAGCGCGCCGGCCTGGGCCAAAGTCAATCCGTCCAGCGGCAACACGCCTGCCGACCTGGTCGTCAGCGTCGATTCCAAGAGTCTGCCGCCTGGGCCCAATGCCGGTGTCATCGTGATCAAGGGACCCAGCAACCAGGTTCAGGTACCGATTAGCTTCCAGGTCGCCGAGGCGCCCGGACCGACCGTAACGCCTGACTCGGTTCAGATGTCCTACCAACTCGGCGCCCCCGCTCCGGATCCGCAGTTGCTGATCATTGGCAGCAACACGGGACAGCCCGGCGTGGGATTCACCGCCACGCCCGCGACGGCATCCGGCGTCAACTGGCTCAATGTAAGCCCCGTGGGAGGAGTCTCGCCGTCGTCGGTGGCGGTTACACTCTTTCCCGGCAGCCTTACTCCCGGCTCGCATATTGGAACAATTACGATCGCCTCAACCGACCGCCTGGTGCAAAGGACCGTTCCGGTCAACCTGAACGTTACGGCTTCCTCGATCGGGACGATGGCGGTCCTGCATGGCGCCAGCTTTGCGCCGACCCCCGCCGCCCCCGGTTTGCTGGTGACGATCACCGGTTCCGGACTGGGGCCGGAGGTGGGCGTCAGCGCGAAGCCAACCGCGGCCGGCGCCATTGATACGCAGCTAGCCGGGACTCAAGTCTTCTTTGATGGCGTTCCCGCGCCGCTGCTCTATGTACGTCAGGACCAGATCAATGCGATTGTCCCGTACGCGGTGTACGGGCGCGCCAACGTCAAGGTGCAGGTCCAGCGCGGAACCGACTATGCCGTTCCCATCGATCTGAAAGTGGCTGACAGCGCGCCCGGTATCTTCACGTCGTCGGTCAATGGACGCGGACAAGCCGCCGCGCTGAACGGGGACATGACGCCGAACTCGGCCGCGAACCCGGCGCCGCGCGGAGGCGTCATCTCGATCTACATGACGGGCGAAGGCCAGACTGACCCGCCCGGCCAGGATGGCCGCATCATCCTGACCGACTTGCGCCGCCCGCTCCTGACGGTGAGCGCCACCATAGGCGGACAGACGGCGGAAGTTCTGTACGCCGGGTCCGCTCCGGCCATCGTTTCAGGTGTGGCACAGATCAACCTCAAGATTCCCGAAAGCATCGGAACCGGACCGGTTCCGGTCGTAATTCAGATCGGCAGCGCAACAAGCCAGCCCGGAGTCACGATCGCCGTCCGGTAGCCAGCGCGCGAAACGTCTAGCCGCGCCGGCCGCGCCAGCGTTGGTAAAATGTGCCGGATCGCACGGGTTGCCGGAAATTTATTCCGGAAGGCGCCCCATGGCCCGATCTCTCACTTCATTGACACGGCACAGGTTATAGTTTGGCTGCTCGCCTGCATCGGTTAAGGGCAAGGAGAGTAAGTCACACGCATGATAAACGATCAAGAACGATCCTCGTATGAGGTTCGCAACCAACCCCAGCCACAGCGGATGTGGCCCGTCATTCTTGGTGTCGTCGCCTTTCTCGGGCTGGGTGGCATCGCGGCGTCGCAGTTCGTCAAGATCTCGTCCCTTCAGGACGACCTCAAGGCAAGCCGCCAGGAGATTGCCGACCTGCGCAGCGGCCAGGCGGCCATGAGCAGCAAGCTGGACAAGACCGTTACCGACATGGAAACGGCTGTGGCCGCCACACAGAAGGACACGACCGCGGCGCTGAGACGGACCGAGTCGGCGGCGCAAATCTCCGCCAAGCGGCACGCTGACGCCGTCGCGCAACAACTGAACAGCCAAATGAAAAAGCAGCAGGAGTACACCCAGTCTTTTTCGACCGAATTGAACAAGGTGAAGGAATCGGCTGTCGCGGAGTCCAGCAAGTTGAACGGTGTCGCCACAGAGGTCGGTACGGTCAAGACCGATTTGGCCAACACCAAGTCGGAAATCGAGAAGACCTTGTCCGACCTGCAGCGGGTGCGCGGAGACATGGGCGTGATGAGCGGACTGATCGCGACCAACTCAAAGGAAATTCACGCGCTGCGCGAACTCGGCGATCGCAACATCTACGAGTTCACCCTGACCAAAGAAGCCAAGACCCAGCGGATTGGGGACGTGCAGTTGGCTTTGAGGAAGGCTGATGTGAAGCGTGGGCGGTACACTCTGAATGTCGCCGCCGACGACCGGATGATCGAGAAGAAAGACAAGACCGTCAACGAACCGGTCCAATTCTACGTTCCTTCGAAAGCCCGGCAGCCCTACGAAATCGTTGTGAACCAGGTGTCAAAGAACACGATCAAAGGTTACCTGTCGACTCCCAAGGTGACCCTGGCCAGCAGCAGCAAGTAAGCAGTCCTGGGACGCGAACCCCGCGTTCTTGATCGAAGTATGGCGCTCGCACGGCTGTTACTAAATCAGCCGTGCTAGCGCCAGCAGGAGCACGGCCGAGGCAATGATCGCTCCGTGCGGCATCCGCAGCGACTGTTCATGGCGAACATCGAGGTTCGGATGATCCTGCCAGGGACGGCGCAACCGTAATAATTGCCCCGCCAGAATCGCGGTGTTGCGCAGCGTACGCAGCAGCACACCGCGGCGCGCCGCCATCGCCAGGCCCGTAATCCCACCCACCATCGACGAGACGGCAAAGATCAGGAGCCACGCTCCAGGCCCGGCAATCGAGCCGGTCGCCGCCATCAGCTTTACGTCTCCCGCGCCTACCCCGCGAAGAAGCCACAGCGGAACATAGACTGCCAGCGCCAACCCCAGTCCTTTGGCGGCGGCGGCGATCCCGGGGATTCCCTGCACCCATCCACGCAATGCGAAACCGGCCACGAGCGCCGAAAAGGTCAGCCAGTTGGGAATCCGCCGGTACCGGAGGTCGATGATGCCCGCCACTGTGGCGAGAACGATCACCAAGGCTCGCGCCTGATCGGGGAGTGTGGAGGGAAACATCGTGCGCGCTTCGAGCCGTTTCAGTTGCCGGGAGGCATGACCGTTTCCTGCTTGATGGTTACCATGGCGCCTTTGCGCCGTTCTCTGATCGTATGCAGAAAGCGATTGGGATTTCGCGTGGGCCGCTGGGTTTCCTCGCGCATCACAACTAACTTGGAGCCCACAAACTCGTACTCCCGCGCCGTAAAGATCATCCCGCCCGAACCGCCTCGCTCATACGTCTTCAGCCGCTTCCTCGCCGGGTCCAAGGTGAAGATGGAATGCACACCGGCGTCTTGAAACAACTGGGTGGCAGGATCGTACAGCCAGTACTGCGCGGTCGAGTTGGCCACGCCGCGCTCCAGAACGAGCATCAGGTCGCGATTGCCATCAAAATTGATGTCCTCCCCGCCGAACATGAACTGCTCGCCCTCGGCGAGTGGGGACATCTCGCGGACCGGCAGTTCCTCCACTTGCTTGCCGTCCCGGGCCAACCCAATGCGGCGGACGACTCGCCCCTCGGGACTCTTCACCAGCAGGAAGTAAGCCTCAAAGACGGGTCCTTCGGCGGCAACGGAGACCTGGCACGGTTCGCAATTGTCGACGAAAGCGGGAGCACCGCTGTCCGGCGCCTGAGCGAGCAGGAATGCGAGCAGCCCTAGAGAAGCAAGCATTTGGCGAGTTGCAACCTCCGCATGCGATCGTCCAGACCGTTGAATCCTCCGTTGATTTTCAGGGTGATCTGACGGGCATCGTCTTTGTCGGCGAACGTGTTCAGCCCGCGTGATGCCCAGTACCATCCCGAACAGTCGGCGGCGAGCATGGGATCGGTCGCCAGCAGGCTGGGATTATCGCCCGTGACAAAATCGCGGTTGCGCGCTTTTCCGTAAGCCGTATAGTTGACGCGTCCCGTGATCTGAATCAGTCCTCGACCCTTGAAGCGCTTGCCGTCTCCCGGTTGTGTATTTCCCAGATCCGCACGCCCTTCGTACCGGCTGCCGTCGGCGATCTCCTCCGGGAACCGGAAACTCCCGCTCTCATGGCCCAATTGGGCAAGGAAATGGGCCTGGCGGAGGGGAGTGTTGATCTGGTTGTTCGCCATGCAGGCCTGGAGAGGTTCGAAATACCGGACGGCATGTTCTGGGCGGGATAAAGGCATCAGCACTTCCAGCAGGTGCAGAGTGACCGGCGCCGTCTTGGCCTTCAATAACTCGGCCAGCGTGGCGCCGCCGGGGCGGACCGCATCCGTGCCCACGTCGGCGGGAACACAACGTTTCTGAAACTCAGTGATATAGGCTTGCGTGAAACGGCCGAATCCACCGTCCTCGACGAGCGGCGGCAGGGGCGCCAGCCTCTCTATGTTCAGGTTCAGCAGAGCTTGCACGATGAGAACATCGGCGGTTTGATTCGCCGCATTCTTGCCCACGGCGGCAGTCAGTGACATGTTGGCATCCTTCCCTACGACTCTGTTCCGAGACAGGTCAATTCCATAAAGATACTCTATGCGGCGGCGTCCGGAGTAGATCCGGCGGACCAGCGGCAATCCCGTATGATGATGATGCATGTTGAAACTCGGTTTTGTCAGCGCAATCCTTGCGGAGTTCAGTCTTGACCAGGTGGCCGCGGCGGCCAAAGAGACCGGCTACGACAGCGTCGAGCTCATGTGCTGGCCCAAAGGCAGGGCGGAACGCCGCTATGCCGGAGTCACGCACGTCGATGCCGCCAGCCTCACGGCCGGAAACGCGCCAGCCGTGCGCGAGGTCATGGATAAGGCCGGCGTGGCCATCAGCGGCCTGGGCTACTATCCGAATCCGCTGGCGCCCGATCCCGCCGAGGCACAGGTCTACGTCGATCACCTCAAGAAGGTTATTGAGGCAGCCCGGGTTCTGGGTGTTGGTGTCGTCAACACTTTCGTAGGGCGGGACTGGACGAAATCCGTCGACGGCAACTGGCCCCGGTTCCTCGATACGTGGAAGCCGATTATCGCGTTCGCTGAAGATCGGGGAATCAAGGTCGGGATCGAGAACTGCCCCATGTCATTTACGAAAGACGAGTGGCCGGGCGGCAAGAACCTGGCGACCTCTCCCGCCATCTGGCGGCGGATGTTTTCCGATATTCCCAGCAATCACTTCGGTCTCAACTTCGACCCGTCTCATTTCATCTGGCAGCACATGGATTACTTAAAGGCCATGCGCGAGTTCGGATCGAAGTTCTTCCACGTTCACGCCAAAGATGCCCGCATCGATACCGAGCGCCTGAACGATGTCGGAATCATGGCCTTCCCGAACCAGTACCACACGCCGAAACTTCCCGGGCTGGGAGATGTGGACTGGAGCAAGTTCTTTTCGGTATTGACTGAAACCGGCTACGACGGCTCGGTCGCCGTGGAGGTGGAGGACCGGGCTTTTGAAGGTTCAATCGAACTGCGCCTGGCCTCGCTGCGGCAAAGCAGGACTTACCTGCGCCAGTTTATTCCATGAGACTCCTGGCTCTTGGCTTCCTAGCGGCGCTGTGCGCGGCGCAACCGTTACAGTTGCATCCCGAAAATCCGCGCTACTTCCTGTTTCACGGCAAGCCCGCCGCGCTGATTTCTTCGGGCGAACATTACGGCGCGGTTCTGAACGCGGCATTCGACTACCGCCGCTATCTTGACACGCTGGCCGCGGACGGCTTGAACTATACCCGCATCTTCACAGGCTCCTATGTCGAAGTGCCGGGTTCGTTCGGCATTGAGCGCAACACCCTGGCGCCTGCCGGCGGATCTTTTGTGGCGCCGTGGCCCCGCAGCGGCGGCAAGTTCAACCTCGACGCCTGGAATCCCGCCTACTTCGAGCGGCTCAAGGACTTCATCGGTGAAGCCGGCAAGCGGGGCATCGCCGTCGAAGTGACGCTGTTCTGTTCCACCTACGGAGAGCCGCAGTGGAAGGCGAGCCCGTTCAACCCGGCCAACAACGTCAACCACATCAACCTCGCTGACTATAAGCGTCTGAATACCGTGGAGAATGGCGGCGCGCTGCGGTTTCAGGAAAAGTTGACTCGCAAGCTGGTGGCCGAATTGAACGCGTTCGACAACATCACCTTCGAACTTCAAAACGAGCCCTGGGCCGACCGTCCCGTGTTTTCCGGCGTCATCAATCCCTATTTGCGTATGCCGGTTCGCGATGCCTGGCCCAATGCCGTGGAGTTGGCTGACGCCGCGTCTGTCGCGTGGCAGACGCTCGTCGCTGGATGGATCCAGTCGGCCGAATCAGACCTGCCCAAGCGCCACCTCATCGCCCAGAACATCTGCAACTTCAAACATGCGGTGCAAAGCGTGATTCCGGGCGTCTCGATTGTGAACTTCCACTATGCTTTTCCGGAGGCGGCAGTCTGGAACCTGGGGTTGAACAAAGCCATCGGCTACGACGAAACCGGATTTATCGGACAAGCCGAGAGCGCATACCGGAAGCAGGCTTGGAACTTCGTCTTAAGCGGCGGCGGGCTGTTCAACCACTTGGATTATTCATTCAGCCCCGGCCGCGAAGACGGGACTGATGTTCAAGCGACAAGCCCCGGAGGAGGCAGCGTGGCGCTTCGCAAGCAGTTCGCGGTGCTGAGTAGGACCCTCCGGTCGCTTCCCTTTCTCTCCATGAGGCCCGATGCCGGGACGGCGCAGTGCGATGGATGCGTGGCGCGCTGTCTTTCGGCGAGCGGCGAAAGTTACGTCTTCTTCGTCGAAGGACCTTCACCCGCTCGCCTCAGACTGGACTTGCCGCGCGGCGAGTACACTGCCGTGTGGATCGACACACAGAGCGGCAGCCAGTCTCCCCCGGCGCGCCTGTCGTCCCAAGGCAAACGGGTCATCGTCACCAGTCCCGCGTTCGACCAGGACACAGCGTTGGTGGTCGAACGCAGGCCCAAGTCACCATCACGGAGTCCCCGGCCATGACTTCACCGCCGCTGTGCCAGTTACCATAGAAACTTTGGAGATGTTTCTGGACCGGACGCATGGCTGACGCGCCACCTTTCAATGTGGCGGTGGTGGTGCCGACACTCGAGGCGGGGGAGAACCTGACACGTTGCCTGGACTCCCTGGCCCGGCAGAGTTATTCCCGGTTTCACGTGATCGTGGTCGACAATAGCGGCGCCGGGATCGCCCGGACCATCTGCTCAGGACGGCCGGACGTGACTTACCTTGCCAACGAGCGCAACCAGGGATTTGGCGCGGCGGTCAACCGCGGATTCCGGGCGTCCGGCGCGCCGCTGCTGGCGACGATCAACGACGACGCCGAGGCCGAACCCGGATGGCTGGACGCATTGTCCCACGCCGTTGAGTCGGATCAACGCGCCGGGATGTGCGCTTCGATGGTGCGTTTCGAGGATGACGTCATCGACTCGGCGGGAATGTTGATCGCCTCCGATGGGAGCACCAAGCAGCGTGGACATGGCGCCCGGTGCGAGGACTTCGACACGCCGTGCGAAGTGCTGTTCCCCAGCGGATCGGCGGCGCTGTACAGGCGGGAGATGCTGGAGCAGACCGGCTATTTTGACGACGATTTCTTTCTCTACTGCGAAGATTCCGACCTCGGGCTTCGAGGCCGCTGGGCGGGTTGGCGATGCCTGTACGTCCCGCGGGCGCGGGTGCGGCACGGCTACTCGCGGACGGCCGGCCGCGCTTCGGCGCAAAAAGCTTACTATGTGGAGCGAAACCGGTTGAGGCTTGTGACGAAGAACTTTCCACTGAGCCAGCTCCTGACCAGCTTCCTGTCGAGTTGGGTGCGCTACGGATGGCATGCGTGGTATGCGCTGCGCGGACAGGGCAAAGCCGCGGAATTTGCGCACGCCGGCAATGCCTGGTGGCGATTAGGATGGTTTGTGCTTCGCGCGCACGCCAGTCTGGCCGCCGCCTTGCCCGGGCTTCTCAGGCAGCGGCGCGGCATCCAGCGGAGCATCTCCGCCACCTGCTTCAAGCGGCTCCTGAAGACTCACTCCATCTCGCTTCGCGAGGTCGCCGCCCTGTGAATCCCGGTTCGGTGCTGGTCCTGATTCCGGCCTTCAACGAAGAGCGGAACATCGGCTCGGTCGTTCGCGAGGTCATCGAAACACTACCGGGCTGGCCCGTCCTCGTCGCCGATGACGGGTCCGAGGATGGCACGGCCGCGGTCGCCCGGCAGGCCGGCGCGGGGGTGATCAGCCTTCCGGTACACCTGGGCCTGGGTGGTTGTGTTCAGGCCGGGTACAAGCTCGCCTTCGAGCTTGGCTACGAGTTCGTGATCCGGATTGACGGCGACGGGCAACATGACCCGCGGGACATTCCTGACGTCTTGCACGCCCTGAAAACAAGCCAGTGCGAAATGATTATCGGATCGAGATTCATTGCGGGCGCCGGCACGCGCCCGACCGTGGCTCGTGGCATTGGCATCCGTTTCTTCCGCCTGATGCTGCGCCCGATTCTGGGGCGCGCCGTTACCGACCCGACATCCGGTTTTGTGGGCGTCAACCACAAAGCCCTCCAGCTATTCTCCAAGAGTTTCCCGTTGGAGTATCCGGAGATCGAAGCGCTGGTCGTGCTGCAGCGCCGGGCCTTCCGGTTCGAGGAAGTGCCTTGCAGGATGCGCCGCCGGATCAGCGGCCGCAGCACCATCCGCTCCTGGAAGGTGTTGAAGTACATGGTGCACGTGCTGCTCGGCGTCTTCGTCAACGTGTTGCGGTTTGACGGCAAGCGCAGGTGGTTTCGAAGGAAGGAAGAACGATCGTGAACCCGCTTCTCAATCTCTTGACCGTGGCGAGTGTCGCACTTCTGTTTGTCGTGTTACGCTCCGTGCGGGGCCGCCATGTCCGCGTCGAGTACTCCGTAAGCTGGCTGGCTGCCGCATTGGTGCTGCTGGTGATCTCGCGCATGCCCGGTTTGCTTGACGCGGCCGCTGGCTGGGCGGGCATCAAGGACTCATCCATCACGTTCCTGCTCCTGGTCCTGCTCGTGTTTCTAGCCGTGTTCTACCGCACCTCCGGAGTCATCTCGGATCTGAAGGACATGAACATCGCCCTGGCGCAGCGTGTGGCCATCCTCGAGTATCAGTTGGGACAGGTTCGGAATGGCGAAGGCAAGTAAGAGCGCCGGTAAGCCGGTCTCCGTTCGGGCGGCGGCGCCTGGCCTCGCGAGTGAGACGGTTACCCGCACCACCGTGATCCTGTTCTTCGCGATCGTGCTTGGATTGACCTTCGTGGCGTATCTGCCAGCCCTGCGAGGTCCATTTCTGTTCGATGACCTGGCTCTGCCCTACGGCCAGCCGAACGCGCAAACGGCGCCGTTCGGTTCGTTTCTCACGGGCGTTCGGCCGCTGCTGTACTCGCTGTTCTGGCTGGAGACGCGCATCTGGGGAACCAGCCCGCTTGGCTACCACTTTGTCAACATCGCGTTCCATTGCCTGAACGGTCTGTTGGTGGGATGGCTGGTCTGGCGAATTCTCGGCGCGGCGGGAGAGACAGGCCGCGCCAAGGCGGTCCTGACCGGCATCGCCGTCACCGTCTTTCTGCTGCACCCGCTCCAGACCGAAGCCGTCGCCTATGTCGCCAGCCGTTCGGAGAACATGAGCGTCTTCTTCTTCTTCGCCGCCGCCGTGTTCTATATGCGTGGATCGGTGGCGGGCGTGACCTGGCTGCGCGCGGCGGGCGTCTTGTTACTGTGGGGCTTTGCTCTGGGAACCAAAGAGCACGTCTTCGTCCTTCCCGCTTTTCTGGCGTTGACCGACTTCTACTGGAACCCGGGATTCACGCTGCAAGGCATCAAGAGAAACTGGCGCTTGTACATTCTGTTCCCGCTGCTGGCCGCCGCCGGAATCATCATGGTGAGGCGCGCGCTGGGCGACGCGGCTACCGTTGGCTTCAACCTGCCGGGCATCACCTGGTGGCAGTACTTCCTGACCCAGTGCAAGGCACTCTGGATTTACTTACGGCTGCTGATTGTGCCCCTGGGCCAGAACCTGGACCACGGCTTTCCGGTGGTCCAGTCCGCCGCCGATCCGGTGGCATGGATTGGTTTTCTGGGCTTGACCGCCGCCGCCGTCCTGGCCTGGATTCAACGCCGCAAGTACCCGTTGGCATCCTACGGCTACTTCGTCTTCCTGGTGCAGATGGCGCCTACCTCCTCTTTTCTGCCGATCATGGACGCGCTGGCCGAGCGCCGCCTCTACCTGGCTTTCGCCGGTGTCCTGTTCCTCATGCTCGAACTGCTGCGCCGCTGGAGAGAACGGGTTGGCCTGCTTGCCGGCGCGGGGTGCGCCGCCGGCCTGCTCCTCGCGATACTCACGTTCCAGCGTAACGGGGTTTATGCGAGCGACATAGCCATGTGGGAAGACTCCGTTGCCGGAAACCCCCGTAATGACCGCTCTTTCTTTCAGCTTGGCTATGCCTACTACCGGGACGGCCGGTGCGCCGATGCCGTTCGCGGCTACGAACAAGTCGCCCGGCTTCGAGCGCCCGATTACATGCTGCAACTGGACTGGGCTCTGGCGCTCGATTGCGCCGGGCAGACGGACGCCGCCGAGGCAAAAATCAAACAAGCGATTGCAACGCGGCGCACCGCCCACGCCCTCGCCGTCCTGGGCATGATCCAAGGAAAAGCCGGCAAGTACGAACAGGCCATCCAGACGCTGCGGGAAGCCGAACAGACGGACCCGTCATTCGTCATGACGTACAACTACCGCGGAACCATCTACTTCAATATGCGCCAGTACGGTGACGCCGTGACCGCGTTCCGCAAGGCTCTCACGATCGATCCCAACAACGCCGAGGCGCTGCGCAAGCTCTCTCAGGCGGAGGCTGCCGCGCGACAGTGAAAGCCGGAATCAACGCGCTGTACCTGATTCCGGGAAAAGTCGGCGGAACCGAAATCTATCTTCGAAGCCTGTTGGACGCGATCGTCCGCCTCGACACGCCCCACGATTTCTACTTGTTCACAAACCGTGAAACCGGCACGGACCTGGGGCCCACTCATCCGCGCATTCACGTTTGTCCTCAGCCGGTCTCAGCCGAGTCCCGGCCGGCGCGAATCTTGTGGGAACAGTTCCGCCTCCCCCGGGCAGTCAAGGGTTTGGATGTTCTGTTCAACCCCGGGTTCACCGCGCCACGCTGGTGCGGGATTCCGTGCGTAAGCGTTTTTCACGATCTGCAACACGTCCGCCACCCCGAGTTCTTCCGCTGGTGGGACCTGCCGTTCTGGAACCTTCTGCTCACCTCCTCGGCGCGGCGCTCCAAGCTGCTCATCGCCGTCTCGGAAAACACGCGGCGCGATGTCATCAGCCATTACCGGCTGCCACCCGATCGCATACGGACAATCCCTCACGGAGTCGATGAGCAGCTCTTCACCCTTTCGCGCGATCGCGTCGACTCACGCTTGCTCCTCTGTGTCTCAACGCTCCACCCGCACAAAAATCTCGACCGCCTGATGAGAGTCTTTGCCCGGCTGCGCGCCGAGTCGCCAGACTGCCGCCTGGTGATTGCGGGGATGAAAGGACACCATGCCACCCACCTGGAGCACTTGCGCCAGCGGCTGGGCCTGAGCGGGGCGGTGGAATTCACCGGTTGGATTTCCCGCGCGGCCTTGTATCGTCTCTACGGCGAGGCCGCGGCGTTTGTCTTTCCATCGCGATTCGAGGGCTTCGGAATGCCCGTCGTCGAAGCACTCGCCTCGGGTATTCCAACAGCATGCTCCTCCGCCGAACCGATGAGATCGATCGCAGGCCCGGCTGCCGTCCAGTTCGATCCCGAAAGTGACGAGCAGATGCTCGAGGCCTTGAAGAAGGTCTTGTTCGATGCCCCGGCTCGCGCACATCTGAAAGAGGCCGGCCCCATGCGCGCAAGAGACTTCACCTGGCGCCGGTCTGCGCGGCTGACTGTTCAGGCGCTTGAAGACGTGTGCGCTTGATTGGCTCATGCGCCCTTTTGCCGCAGCAGGCAGAACAGCACTGGGGTCACGAGCAGCGATAGAACCAGCGAAACCGAAACTCCGCCCATCACCGCAATGGCGAGGGGCTGTAGCATCTGTGCGCCCGACCCGGCGCCGATCGCCAGCGGCAGCATGCCGAAGAGAGTCGCCAGGGCAGTCATGAGGATTGGCCTGAGTCTTCTACGGCCGGCCTGAAAGATGGCGTCTCTCAAGGTGAAACCTCTTTCTGAGAACTCCCTTTCGGAATCGAGCATCAAGATACCGTTCTTATGAACGATTCCGACCACCATGATGGATCCCATGAATGATGAAATGTTCAGCGACGTACCCGTAACATAAAGCGCCAAGAGCGAACCAAAGCTGCACAGGATCGTTGCCGCCAGGATGGCGATCGGGTGGGAGAAGGACCGGAACTCGAATACGAGAATGATGAAGATCAGCAGGACGGAGGCAAGCAGAACCCGTGTCAGTCCGAGGAACGATTCCTGCTGAATCTGGAACAGACCACCGTACTCGATGTCCGTTCCGGCGGGCAGACTGACCTCTTGGGGGAGCCTGCGGCGGATCTCCTGCATGGCCGATCCGAGATCCCGTCCTTCAAGCCGCGCGGTGACCGCGGAAATGTTCCGCAGATTCTCGCGTAGTATCTCGTACGTCACGTCGTCCATTTCAATATGAGCGATGCTCGACAACGGAACAGATTGGCCGGTTGGGGAGGTCAGCAGGAGAGTCTTGAGCCTGCCGGTCGAAGAACGGAACTCAACCGGATAGCGCACGCGGATTCCTATCAAACGCTCTCCCCGGATCATGTTCGACGCTAGCGTCCCGTCCAGGATGGCCGCTTCAAGATCCGCAATATCCTGGACGCGGAAACCCGCGCGTTGGGCTTTCTCCAAGTCAACCCGAAAATTTACCGCCGGTCCTATGGGGATCGTCTGGTTGACGATATCCACGACGCCGCGCACTTTGGGCAGCCACTCGTCAATCCGGCGGGCGGCTTCTTTGTAGGCCGCGTCGTCGTCATGATGAATCTTGATCTCGATGGGTTGGGGCGACCATGCGAGGTCCCCCACCAGGTCTTCCAGGATGTGTGGGAATTCAACCTCGATGGCCGGCTCCGAGGAAACGATCTTATGGCGGAGTTCGCTCGTTACCTCGTCGAGCGAGCGTTTTCTTTGCTTCTTGAGCCGGATGAGGAAGTCGCCCGTGTTGGGCTCGGCAATGGCAAGCGCGAGCCGGGCGCCAGTCCGCCGGGAATAGCTCTCGACTTCAGGCGTCTCCTGGAGGAAGCGCTCGATGTGACGCAGTATTCGATCGGTTTCCTCCAGTGATGTGCCCGGAGGCGTCAGATAGTCGAGAACAAACGCGCCTTCGTCCATGTCGGGAAGGAAACCACTACCCAGATTCAGGTACAGAAGCGCCGTGGCCGCCAGAATGATCACCGACGCCGCCATGACTGTCTTGGTGTGCGCTAAGGACCAGTGCAAAGCCGTCTCATACCGGGCCGTGAGGAAGCGCAGGATTCTTCCCTCATTGGCCAGTTCCGCCTCCTGAATCGTGGTCTGGCCGCCAGTCGCGCGTGGCTTGAAGAGCCACGCCGCCAGCACCGGAGTAAAGAAGATGGCAAGAAACAGGGATGCCAGCAGCGCCGTCACCATGGTCATCGCCAGGGCCCGGAAGAATACAGCCGTGATCCCGCCCAGAAAGACCAACGGCACAAATACCACGATCGGCGTCAATGTCGAGCCGATCAGAGCGGGGGTCAGTTCTTCGATCGCGCTCCGCGCGGCTTCAATCGGCGCCTGGCCCATCGACATGTGCACGACAATGTTTTCGACCATGACGATGGCGTCATCGATGACCACTCCGATGCAGGCTGCCAGCCCGCCCAGCGTCATCAGATTAAAGCTCATGTGGAAAAGCTTCATGCAGACAATCGCCATCAGGACGGCTATGGGGATGACGAGCGCGGCGACAAACGTCGTGCGCCAACTCTTGAGAAACCCGACCAGCACAGCCACCGACAGCGCCAGACCGATCAGGATGCTCTCTGTGACGCCGCCGATCGAGTCGCGAACCAGAATCGATTGGTCATAGAAGGTGGAGATCTGAATATCGGGCGGGAGCTGTTTCTTTATCTCACGGAGTTCCTGGTTCACCAGGTCAGCAATCTTCACCGCGTTGCCGTCCGGTTGTTGCAGAACGTTGATCAGGACCGCTCGCCGGCCATCGGCGCTGACAATGTTGTAGACAGGCCGTTCGCTCAGTTCGACTCTTGCGACGTTGCGGACGAGCACCGGAGTGCCGCGGACGGCGTCAATCACCAGGTTCTCAATCTGCTCCTTGCGCCGCAGCAATCCGGTGACAGTCGTTAAGTACAGGTGGTAATTCTCTTGGACCATGCCTGCGCTGGCGATCATGTTCGACGTGCGAATCGCATCCACGACTCGCGTAAGGGGCATTCCATAACTGTTGAGCTTTTCCGGATCCACCAAAACGTGGTATTCAGGCTGGCGGCCCCCGACGATTCGCGTCTCCGCAACGCCCGGAACCCGGTACATGCGCGGCGCCAGGTTGTAATAGGCAAGATCCCAGAGATCGGCCTGTGTCCGCGTCGGCGACGTTATGCTAAACCCGAGCATCGGGAACACGGAGAACGTGAGCCGGTTAATGTAGAACCGGCACGAAGACGGCAGCGAAGGGGTTATCTGTGCGATTCGCCCTTGGACCAGGTGCTGTGCGTCGCGGATGTCCACATCCCAACGGAAGAAGACGCTGATTTCCGTCGAACCCCTCGCCGTCACCGAGCGGATCATGTGAATGCCGGGTACGATACGAACCGCCTCTTCGATGGGGCGTGTCACCGTCACCATCTGGACGTCAACCGGCGTGATGCCGTTGTCGACCAGGACCACCAGGCGGGGAAAGTCGGTTTGCGGGAAGATCGCGATGGGCAGGTCGAAGACGAAGAGAAGTCCCGCGGCGGCAAACGTCAGAACGACAAGCGACACCGCCCGGCCGTGGGCTTCGACAAATCGCGCCAGTGCGGCCCTCATTTTGCCCAGGTAACCTCCGTGCCTTCAGGAAGGCCATACGCGCCCTCGACAATGACTACGTCGCCTTTGCCCAAGCCCTTCACAATCGGCACGCGTCCAGCGCTAGCCGGCGCAGTCTCCACAACACGCTTTTGCGCCTTCCTGCCGGGCCCAACCACCATGACGAACCCGTTCCGTGAGTTCTCCTCGAACTGCACCGCCCCAGCCGGGACGACCACGGCTTTGGATAAGAAGCCGGTGACGATTCGCAGCGAACCAAATACACCCGCGCGAAGTTGCTGGTTGCCATTGGGGATCTCGCACCAGATCTCAACCGTCCTGCGGGCCGGATCGACGGCTTGATTGATTACGGTTATCTTTCCGGAGAGGCTGGCTTCAGGCTGGTCCGAAGGGTTCAGCGAGCAGGCCGCACCCCGGCGAACGTTATTGGCATCCGATTCGGGGACCTGCGCGCGCGCGACGGCCACAGACAAATCGGCAACGGTGAAAATCGGCGAGTCCGGCTTCGCCATGTCTCCCGGGAAGACGAACTGCTCGGTAACCGTGCCGCCGAACGGGCTCCTCACCTCGGTGAACGCAAGTTGGGCGTCGATCACCGACAACCGGGCGCGCGCCTGCTCAACCCGGCTTCGGGCAATCCGGATATCGCGCTCGGCGGACTGGGTCTCGAGAAGCTCCAGCGATCGCCGGGCAACCTCATAGGTGACCTTCGCTTGCGCCAGTTCTGTCTCACTGACGACGAGATCGCGATTGGGAATCGCGCCTTGCTCGAAGAGTTGCTTGCGGCGGTCGTAGAACTTCTGCGCCTGGTTAAGAGCGGCCTGCGTCGTCGCCACCTGTCCTCTTGCGCGTTCCAGGTCCGTGGGCAGGGTTCCACCGCTGACCTTTTCGAGCGCCGCCTCCGCATCCGCTATGGCCGCCGCCGCCTCACGCCGCTGCGCGACAAGGTCCTGGTTATCCAAACGGGCGAGGACCTGCCCGGGTGAGACAACATCTCCCTTTCTTGCATCGAGCTCACGAATTGGCGCGGTGATCCGCGCGGCGATATTGGCTTGCTCGCGTGGAAATACAGTCGCTGGAGCGCGGATCGCCAGTTGCACATCGGACTCTTCGGCCGTGGCCACACGGACCGTAACGATCGTCTTAAGTGGCTCGTCTTCCTTTGCCCCGCAGCCGGCAAGGAGAGCAGCGAGGCAAAAGAATATGCGTCGATGTGTCATCGTCCGGATGTGACCTCCAGATCCAGCCGTGCGTTGAGGTAGTTCGAGACGCTGGAGAAATAGTCTGAACGGGCCTGCGCCACCTGGTTCTGCGCAACCACCACATCCAGCGCCGCGCCTTCGCCCCCCTCGTAGCGGACGCGGCTGAGCTTCAGATCTTCTTCAGCCAAGGCGACCTGGCTCCTGGATTGAGCCACCTGCGCGTAGAACTGCTTCACGCGCGCCAGCGCCGCCTGGTACTCCCGCGACAGTTCACGCACCGCGAGACTGCGCGTCTCGGCCACTTGACTGGCCTTCAGAGAGAATTGCCGTGAAGCATTGATGGCGCGGAACCAATCGAAAATCGGCACACTCAAGACGGCAAACGCGGAGTAACCCCGGTTCTGCCATGCCACCTGGTTCACGTCGAGGCCGTATTGAAAGGTCCAAGCAAGTTGAGGGAAGAGTCTGGCCTTCTCCCGCCGGGCTTCAGCCTGGAACCCTTTCTGCTGAGCATCAAACAGCCTGAATTCGAAGCGCCGCAGAAAGGGCTGCGCCTCAGGCGGGCTTGGCTCCGGCGAAGGAAGGCCCTGCTCGAAAGTGTCCACGATATTGAGCAACGGTTCGACATCGGGAGTCCAGAAGGAGGCCAGTTCCTGGTTCGCGAGAGTCGCTGCGAGTTCCGCGGAGGTCAGCGACTGCCGCAGAAACGCGACCTGTGCGGAAGCCTTCACGACGTCGGCCCGCGCCGCTTCCCCGGCATTCGACAATAGCTGCACGCGCCGTTCGAAGCTCTCGCTCTCGACCAGCGATGTGCGGACCACCTTGACGAGATGGCGGGCCAGTAGCAGACGGTTGTAAGCCTGCGCCACGGCGCGTTTCAGGTCGCGTTCGGCGATGGCGTGACCGGCCGCGGTTGCCTCCTGTCCGGCCTTGGCGCGCGCATAGTCCGCCCGAATTCTTCCCGAAGTATCAATCTCCTGAGAGATGCTGGCCAGGCCGGTGTACTCCCGAATTCCGTTTGCGGCGACAAAGCTGGGCATGCTTCGGTCCATCCGCCACGGGCTTGCATAGACAGATCCGAAGGTGGCTGCCGACTGAGGCAGGAAGGCCGCTCGCACCTGATCCCGGTCACGGCTGGCGATTTCCCGCTCCCGCCGGGCGAGGCCGACAGCGGACGGAACTGCGAGCGCCTGGCGGATGCAGTCCTCCACCGTCATCGGAGACGCGGCGGGCTGCGCTGCCGAGGTGGCGGCTAAGCCGATAGCCACCGTGGCGGCGGCGCAGAACCGGCGCGGTGCGCCTTGATTCGTTTCTCGACGTGAGCCTCTCTGCAAACAGATCGATTGGAACAAATGAATCTGAAAACAACATGAAAGCCCGTTTCAGGGAATTTTCAGATTGACGCCGCATGGTAAGGTTGTGGCGATGCGGGTATTGGTGATCGAGGATGACCCGCGGATGCGGGAACTACTGCTGCAAGGCCTGCAAGAGGAGGGCCATGCCGTTGCGGAAGCCATGGACGGCGAAACCGGCCTCCAGGTCGCTCTGGCCTACTCGTTCGACTTGATTGTGCTGGACCTGATGTTGCCGAGGCTTGACGGCATCGAAGTCGCTCGAAGACTTCGCAGAGACCGGCGCCAGACACCGATTCTCATGTTGACCGCCCGCGACCAGACGCGTGACGTGGTGCTCGGACTGGACAGCGGCGCCGACGACTACCTCGCCAAGCCGTTCTCCTTTGACGTCTTTTTCGCCCGGGTACGCGCGGTCAGCCGGCGTGGCCCCATCGCTCAACCCGTGCGGCTCAAGGTAGGCGACCTGGAACTCGATACGGGCGCCCGCGAGGTTTGGCGCGGCGGCCAAGCCACCCCGTTGTCGCGAACCGAGTACTCGCTTCTCGAACTTCTTATGCGGCGTGCCGGCGCCGTGGTTCCCCGCGAAATCATCCTCGATACCGTCTGGGGATTCGGAGCCGAAGTCGAAGCGAATACGCTCGACGCGTTTGTCCGCCTGCTGCGCCAGAAGATCGAGCCGCCCGGAACCAGGAGGATTCTCCGGACCGTGCGAGGTGTTGGATATACCTTGCGAGAGGAGGACGCGTGAGCCATCGCCGCTCCGTTCGTTTCAAACTGACTCTCTGGTACCTCGCGGTATTGGCCGTTGGCATGGCGGCATTTGGCGCAGGTACCTGGCTTGTCCTGCGCCAGGTCATGCTCAGCAATCGCGCGCAAGCGCTGGATCAGCGGCTCCTCGCTATCGAGCAGTTCATCGAAAACGAATCCAGGGGAGGAGATCTGGCGGCCGTCCGCGAGGAGGCCAGGGAGTATGCCACTGGTCTGCCGGCGGGGCACGGTCTGCGCGTCTGGACTCCGAACGGCGATCTGCTTTATGAACACCAAGCTGCAGGGCGGGACCTGTTCCAGAGACGGCGGCAGTTCACGGCTCGCGGCCACGTCGTCGAGGCCGAGTTGAGCGTTCCCCTGGAGGACCTCGATAAGACGCTCTCCGTATTGCGGTGGGTCATGATCGGTCTCTTGCCCGTTGTCATCGCCATTGCCGCATTGGGTGGATGGTGGTTGGCGCGGCGGGCCCTGCTGCCGGTGGACAAAATGACTCGCGAGGCCCGGTCAATCAGTGCCAGAGATCTGACCGCCAGGGTTACGGTGCCGTCAACAGGTGATGAGCTGCAACGTCTCGCCGAGGCCTGGAATGAACTGCTGTCACGAATCGAGTCTTCCGTGCGAAGCGTAACGCAGTTCACGGCCGATGCCGCGCATGAGCTACGAACGCCAGTTGCGGTCATTCGGGCATCAGCCGATCTGGCTGTTCGCCAGGAGCGTACCTCAGAGAGCTATCGCCAGACCCTTCGTAAGATTCTGCGTGAGAGCGCGCAAATGACCGAACTGCTGGATGAACTCCTGCTGCTTGTGCGCGGAGACACCGGCCAGTGGCAATTTCGGTTCGATGCGATACTCGCCGGCACCGTGGTCGGGGCGATGCGAGAAGCCGTTTCGCCTCTCGCTGAAGCCAAGCAGATCGTCCTGGAGTGGAACGTCCCAAGCCGGACGGGCTTGATCTGGGCGGACGAAAGCGCGCTGCGGCGGCTTGTGATGATCCTTATCGATAACGCGGTCAAGTTCACTCCCGAAGGCGGACGAGTAGCCCTACGGTTCGAGGCTGGTCCAAATCAGTGTGTTCTGGAAGTTGAGGACTCGGGAATCGGCATCAGTCCCGAGCATGTTCCCCACATCTTTGACCGCTTCTACCGCGCCGACCGGGCTCGCACCGTGGGAGGAGGTGTGGGCTTGGGCTTGGCAATCGCGCGCACCATCGTCGAAGGGCACCAGGGGACGATTGAGGCGCTGGCCGCACCAGGCGGCGGCGCCCTGTTCCGGGTTGTCCTGCCCTCAGTCGCCGCGCGCGAACCGGAACTCGCCTGTAGTAGTTAATGGCCGGATTCGGCCAGCACCGGTTCCTCGAGCCTGAATCTGCCTGTTACGCCCGCCGGAAGCGGCGCCAGCAACTTTTCCTTGCGATACACCAGCGTCGACGTATCGTAGCTCGCCATTTCAAAGCCATGCCCGTGCGTGATCGCGTCCGTCGGGCACGCCTCGACACAGTACCCGCAGAAGATGCAGCGGCTGTAATCGATGTTGTAGATCTTCGCGTACCGTTCTCCGCCGCTGATCCGTTCCTGCGCCGTGTTATCCGCCGCGACGATATAGATGCAGTTGGTGGGGCAAGCGGCTGAACACAGGAAACAGGCCACGCACTTTTCCAAACCGTTTTCATCGCGCTGAAGCACGTGCAAACCGCGATACCGCTCCTGCAGCACGGGAGGCGCATCCGGATAGAGATCGGTCAGCGTGGGATTGAGCATCTCCTTGAAGGTGGTGCTCATGCCCTTGGCAATGGCCGCCGCACCGGACAGAACTTCGCTAATTCTCGATGGCATCTCTTCCCCTCAGTCTAGATGATGTCTCGCTTCCGACCGGAAGCTCAATTCTTCGAGCTTCAACCGCCCTTGAAGTCTGGAACACGATCGCCGGGCTGGAAAATCTCGACGCCGACCCTTCCGCCCAGGTCCTCTAATTCTCTCTTGATAAAACTGGCCGAGGTCCACGTGACCTTTCCATCGGTGCCGACCAGGAACAGGGAGGGCACGTGGGTCAAGCCGTACGCATTGCTCACCGGGTAGCCCTCCTCGGACTTGTCCAGCAAGGTCGGCGCCTCGACCCGGTACTCACGGTTGAATTGCGCCGTCAATTCCGGAGGATTCTGGCTGATTGCCAGCGCCTGCACTCCGGCGCTGTGAAGCCGGTTCAGAAAGGGGATCGTTAGCTGGCAGGTCGGACAGGATACCTTGTAGAACGCCAGAACCACCGGACCGGCCTTGAGCATCTCGCTGAGGACCACGGTTCCACCTTCAAGGCTTTCGAGACGAAAGTCCGGCGCTGCCTTCCCCGCATCCAGCGTTTGCCGCGTGCCCCTCGACATAAGTTCAGTGTAACAACTTGACCAGTTGCTGACCGGCAATCAGAAGCGGGTCCATGACGGTGGCAAACGGCGGCGCGTAGGCAAGATCGAGCACGGCAAAGTCATCGGCCTTCATCCCGGCGCTGACCGCCGTGGCAATGACATTGATGCGTCCCGCGACGTCTTCGTCGCCAGCCACGGAACCGCCAATCAACCGGTGCGAGTTCCGGTCGGCAATCAGTTCGACGGCGATGGGCCGTCCGCGAAAGTACCTGGGCTTGTTGAGCGCCTCGATGCGGACCCGCGCCGGGACAAAGCCTTCCCGCTTCGCCTGCTCCTGGGAAAGCCCGGTCATGGCCACGCCAAGGCCGCCTACGCGGACAATGGACGTTCCCACAACACCCGCGAACGTTTCCCGGTGTCCCGCCGCATTGGCGCCGGCAACCCGGCCCATCTTGTTAGCCAGCGGCCCGAGCGGCACCCACACTGGACGCCCGGTCACCAGGTGCCTGGACTCGGCGCAATCACCCGCCGCGTACAAGCCGTGGAGGTTCGTTTGTGTCCGGTCGTCCGTACGTATTGCGCCGGTGCGGCCCAACTCCACGCCCGCTTCGGCCGGTACGGCGACGTTCGGTTTGAGCCCGGTTGCGATTATCGCCAGGTCGCAGCCGGTTTCCTCGACGCTCTTCACCGCTCTGTTGAAGTAAACCGCAATGCGGCACTCTTCCAACCGCTTGAGCAGGGCGTTCGTCAGCTCGACATCTTCCCAGTGCAGGAGGTGCGAGCGGGCTTCGAAAACCGTAACCGCCAATCCCCGAGCTCGCAGCGCAGTCGCCAGCTCAAGGCCGATGTAGCCGCCGCCGACTACCGCGGCGGTCCGGCGCCGCCCGGACTGGAGGAAATCCTGTAGCCTTTCGGCATCGGCGTCCGTGTGAAACGAGAACGCTCGCGGATCGTTCCAGCGCTGCGGCACGGCCCCGGCGCCCCAGACCAGTTGATCGTAGTGCATGCGCTCACCGCCGGCCAGCACGACCTCACGCCGCGAATGCTGGATGGCCACCACCTCGGCGTTCAGGCGGATCCGTATGTCACGGTCCCGCTCGAACACGTCCGGCGTCATGACCGTCAATTGGCCGGCGGACTCCACCTGCCCCTCAATGAAATAGGGCAGGCCGCAGGCGCCGTACGAAATGCGGCCCCCCTTCTCGAGGACAACGATTTCGAGACTCTTGTCCATCCGGCGGGCGCGCGAGGCGGCGCTCAACCCCGCGGCGACGCCTCCCACCACGACCAGGCGCATCAGCCGTGCCGTTTGACCTTTTGGGACTCGACAAAGCTGAGGATGTCGAAACGCCTGATTTCCCGGCCTGGGAAGAAACTGTTCACCGCGTTGGCCTGGTCATCAAACAGTTCGAAAATTGTGGCCAGCTTCGTCAGCACCAGGAGCTGAAGACTGCGCGTCGTCAGGTTATACAGCCGGAGCCCGCCGCCCGCGCGATTCAACGTGGTGTGGCACATCACCAGGGTGCCGAGGCCGGAAGAATCGATATGATCCACGCCAGCCATGTTCAGAACCACTTGGTTCTTTCCGGCGGCCGCCAATTCCGAGAGCTTCTCCCGAACCGCTCCGCTGCTTTCTCCAGCCACCAGCCGGCCACTGAGATCCAGAATCGTGACGCCACTGGACTCGCGCTCTACAATTTCAAAAGCCATGATAAGGACTCCTATATTGTAGTAGGCATGACGCGCCGCGAGTTTCTGCCCGCATCCTTACTTTCTTGGGCAGTTTCGGCCCAGCACAAGCCTCGCCTCCGCCGCTCGGAGAGCTTCTTCGGCTTCCACTTTGACCTGCATCCCAGCGAAGAGGACACCGCGCTGGGGCGGGACGTGACTGAGGAAATGGTGGACCGGCTTCTCAGCCGCACCAAGCCGGATTATGTGCAGTACGACTCGAAAGGCCATGTGGGCTGGTTGGGGTGGCCGTCGAAAGTGGGCCCGTCGGCGCCGGGAATCGTCAAGGATTCGCTCGCCATCTGGCGAAAAGTCACAGCCCGGCGCGGCGTCAGTCTCTACATCCATTTCTCCGGTGTGTGGGACAGCGAAGCAGTCCGCCGCCATCCGGCGTGGGCGCGCCGCGCGCCGGACGGCAAGCCCGAAACCCGCCAAACCTCCGTCTTCGGACCGTATGTCGATCAGCTCATGATTCCGCAACTGCGTGAAGCCGCAACCAAGTACGATCTGGACGGCGTGTGGGTCGACGGCGATTGTTGGGCTACTTACCCCGATTACTCTCCCATGGCCGCCGAGGCCTGGAAGAAAGCCACGGGAAAGACAATTCTGCCCGTCAAGGGAGACGCGGACTGGCTCGAGTTTCTGGAGTTCAACCGCGCGCAATTCCGGCGCTATGTCAAACACTATGCGGACGAGTTACATCACTCCCATCCGAAGTTTCAAGTGGCTAGTAACTGGCTTTACTCGACTCTTGTTCCGGAGGAACCCACAATCCTGGTCGACTTTCTATCGGGCGACTATCTCGGCAACGCCGCCATTTCCAATGCAAGACTGGAAGGACGCTACCTCGCCCAAACCGGCAAGCCCTGGGATCTCATGGCGTGGGGCTTTCAGCAAGCCGATTCAAACGCCATAGGGCACGTACATAAGCCCGCCGCGCAGTTGCAGCAGGAAGCCGCGGTGGTCCTGGCGCAGGGCGGCGGCTTCCAGATCTACTATCAACCGTCGCGCAGCGGATACTTCGAACAGAGTCACATAGAAGTGATGGGCAAGGTCGCCGATTTCTGCCGGACGCGCCAGCCGTACTGCCAGAACACTCTTGGCTTGGCCAACATCGCGGTGCTCTTCTCCAAGGAGTCTCTGTATTCCACGACAGACCGGCTGTTCGGAGGTTGGGGGCGGGCATCCAGCCCTGCCTCGGGCTGGCTCGATGCCCTGGTGGCCAATCAATATGCCGTGGACGTCCTGCCTGATTGGAAGATCCAGCGAGACGCAGTTACCCGTTACCAGATGGTGGTCGTTCCGGAGTGGACCGGAATCGGCGCCGGCACCCGCGACTTACTGCTGGACCTGGCCAAGGACGGCTTGAAGCTCGTCGTCAGCGGCGCGCAGAATGCCGCCTTATTCGGACCACCGGCTGGAATTCAGTTGGAGGACAGTCCCGAGCAGGTCGAAACCTATCTCGCCGGCGGCGAAGTCCTCGCCAACGTCAAGGGGCTGTGGCAGAAACTTCGCGGTGGTGAGCCGCTTGAAAACCGCTACCTGGGGTACGACTCCACCAAGCCGGGCATTACCGCCGCTGTCTCTGCCAGCGTGGGGCGTGGTGAAGTGTTGCTTATCCCAGGACCCATCGGCGGCGTCTACAAGGCTACCCATGCGCCGGCGGTGCGCCAGTTTGTCGAGCGGATGGTGGCGCCGAGGGTCGATCCGCTGGTGCGCGTTCAGTCGCCTCCCACGGTTGAAGTCTCGGTACGCTCGAAAGGCGGCGCCACTTTTATTCATCTGCTGAACTCGACCGGAATGCAGGTGGCCGGAGATTACTCCGCCATTGACTTTGTGCCCACCATCGGGCCGGTACAGCTGGCGGTCAAACTCCCCGCCCGCCCGGCGAAAGTGACGCTGCAGCCAGAAGGCCGGGCGCTGCCGTTTGACATGAAGGATGGACGTCTCATGACGGCGGTCGATTCGCTGCACATCCATTCCATCGTGGCGCTTACAAATTGAAAGCGGCGGGAAGCCCGCGGGCCGCCCGCCGTTCGTTAACCCACCTTGCGCCGGGAATTACTCGGCGTCGCTCAGCCCGTCGTCGCTGTTGAAGTCGAGTTCGTTGCCGCCGACGTATCCACTCTTGGTTTCGTCGTCGTATCCGAGGCTGGTTTCGGCCATGATGTCAGGCTCCTGTTGGGGCTCTTCCACCAGGTCCTCTCCGGCGATCTTCACGCGGCGATAGTACTCCATGCCGGTGCCGGCCGGAATCAGACGGCCCATGATGACGTTCTCCTTGAGACCGCGGAGATTGTCCATTTTGCCGTTGATCGCGGCTTCGGTCAGGACACGGGTCGTTTCCTGGAACGACGCCGCCGAGATGAACGAATCGGTCGATAGCGAAGCCTTGGTGATGCCCAGCAGCACGGGACTGCCCTGCGCCGGACGCCCGGCGGCCTCGATCACCCGGTCGTTCTCTTCCTTGAACTTGAAGCGGTCGACCGTTTCTTCAGGCAGAAACTCCGAATCGCCGATGTTATCCACGCGCACCCAGCGCATCATCTGTCGAACGATGACTTCCAAGTGCTTGTCGTTGATGTTGACGCCCTGCAGCCGGTAGACTTCCTGAATCTCGTTGACCAGGTAGTTCTGCAGTTCCTTTTCGCCGAGCACGCGCAGAATGTCGTGCGGGTTGAGCGGACCGTCCATCAAACGGTCGCCCGCCTTGACGCGTTCGCCATCCTGAACCGCGATGTGCACGCCGCGCGGAATCGAGTATTCCTTCTCCACGCCGCCGTCGCCGGCCACGGTCACCTTGCGGTACCCTTTGACGACGTCGCCGATGCGAACCGTGCCGTCGATTTCACTCATTACGGCGGGTTCGTGCGGCTTGCGGGCTTCAAACAGTTCGACCACGCGCGGCAGACCGCCCGTGATGTCCTTGGTGCGGGTGGTGGCGCGCAGAATCTTGGCCAGGACGTCGCCGGCGTGAACCGTGTCGCCGTCCTTAACGCTCAAGTGCGCGTGGGTCGGCATCAGGTACCGTTTGTCGTCGCTCTTGTGGCCCGATTCGGCGCGAATGATGATGGTCGGCAGGCGCTTCTCGTCGGGTGAGTCGGTGATAACCCACTGCGAGAGACCCGTAACCTCGTCGACTTCTTCGCGGCAGGTGACGTTGTCGACGATGTCCTTGAAGTGGACGGTGCCGCTGACTTCGGTCAGGATCGAGAACGTGTACGGATCCCACTCGAGCAGGGTCTGGTTGGCTTTGACTTCGGCGCCGTCTTCCACCAGAATCTTGGCGCCGTATTGCACCTGGTAGCGCTCGCGCTCACGGCCCTTATCGTCGACGACCGTGAAAATGCCGGTACGGTTCATCGCCACCAGTTCGCCCTTGGCGTTGCGAACCGTGTGGATGTTGAGGTGCTTCGCGCGTCCGTCGTTGCGGGATTCCTGCTTGGACTGGACCGCGCCGCCCGTCGCCGCGCCGCCGATGTGGAACGTTCGCATCGTGAGCTGCGTTCCGGGTTCGCCGATGGATTGGGCGGAGATGATTCCAACCGCTTCGCCGCGCTCCACCAGCCGCCCGGTGGCGAGATTGCGCCCGTAGCAAAGCTGGCACACGCCGCGCTTGGACTCGCACGTGAGCACCGAGCGGATCTTCACCCGTTCGATGCCGGCGCTTTCGACCGCCTTGGCCAGTTCTTCTGAGAATTCCTGGCTGGCGGCAACCACGACTTTGCCTTCAAAGTCCAGAATGTCGGCCAGCGCCACGCGGCCGACAATACGGTCGCTCAGCGGTTCGATGATTTCACCCGACTCGATAATCGGTGCGACAAAAATGCCTTCGGCTGTGCCGCAATCGTACTCGCTGACAATGACGTCCTGAGCCACGTCGCACAGGCGGCGGGTCAGGTAGCCCGAGTCGGCCGTCTTCAACGCGGTATCGGCCAGTCCCTTGCGGGCGCCGTGCGTCGAGATGAAGTACTGCAACACGTTCAAGCCTTCGCGGAAGTTCGCCGTAATCGGCGTCTCGATGATCTCGCCCGAGGGCTTGGCCATCAGTCCGCGCATCCCCGACAACTGGCGAATCTGCTGCTTGGATCCGCGCGCGCCGGAGTCGGCCATGATGTAAATCGGGTTGAGCTTACCTTCTTTGTCCTCGTTCTCCATGCGCTTGAACATTTCGCGCGAGACGTCGTCGGTAACCTTGTTCCAGATTTCGATGATCTTGTTGTAGCGTTCGCCCTGGGTGATCGCGCCTTCGGTGTACTGGTTCTGTACCTCGACGACCTTCTTTTCCGCCTCGCGCACCAGCCCGGGCTTGGACTGCGGCACAACCATGTCGTCAATGCCGATCGAGATTCCAGCGCGTGTTGCGTAGAGGAAGCCCAGGTCCTTGATTTCGTCCAGCATGCGGACGGTGATCTTGAGCCCGTGCTTCAGGTAGCAGTACTGCACCAGTTGGGTGAGGCCCTTCTTCTTCAACAAGCCGTTAATGAAGGGCATCTCGTCGGGAAGCGTGTCATCCAGGATGACGCGGCCAACCGTGGTCTCCATCGGCAGCTTGTTGTACTCGACGGGCTCGGTGTCGATCAGTTCCTGGCTGTCAAACGCCTTCTCGAGATCGATTACGCGCCCGGTATAGCGCAGGCTGATGGGCGTCTGCGTTTCCACTTCGCCCATTTCCAGGGCGATGAGCACCTCTTCCTTCGAGGCAAACGACTTTCCCGCGCCCCTGGCGTTGGGGCGCTTCTTGGTCAGGTAGTACAGGCCAAGCACCATGTCCTGGGTTGGCACCGCAATCGGCGAACCGTGCGCGGGCGACAGGATATTGTTGGCCGAGAGCATCAGCGTCGAAGCTTCGATCTGCGCTTCCGGCGACAGCGGAATGTGCACCGCCATCTGGTCGCCGTCAAAGTCGGCGTTGAACGCCGTGCAGACCAGCGGGTGGATCTTGATGGCCTTGCCGTCCACCAGAACCGGTTCAAACGCCTGAATGCCAAGGCGGTGCAGCGTGGGCGCGCGATTCAGGAGAATCGGGTGGTCCTTGATGACCTCCTCGAGAATGTCCCAGACCACCGGGTCCTGCTGTTCGACGAGTTCCTTGGCTTGCTTGATGGTCGTACAGTGGCCGCGAAGTTCCAGCCGGTGATAGATGAACGGCTTGAACAGCTCCAGCGCCATCTTCTTCGGCAGCCCCGCCTGGTGCAGTTTCAGTTCGGGACCGACGACGATGACCGAACGCCCGGAGTAGTCGACCCGCTTGCCCAACAGGTTCTGGCGGAACCGTCCCTGCTTGCCCTTCAGGGCATCGGACAAGGACTTCAGCGGACGGTTGTTGGCGCCACGCAGCACGCGGCCGCGCCGTCCATTGTCGAACAGCGCGTCCACCGCTTCCTGAAGCATGCGCTTTTCGTTGCGCACGATGACATCGGGAGCGTGCAGCTCCATCAGTTTCTTCAGGCGGTTGTTCCGGTTGATGACGCGGCGGTACAAGTCGTTGAGGTCGGACGTCGCAAATCGTCCGCCGTCCAGCGGAACAAGGGGACGCAGTTCCGGAGGAATGACCGGCAGCACGTCGAGAATCATCCACTCCGGCTTGTTGCCAGACTTGCGGAAACTCTCGGCGACGCGCAGGCGCTTGGCGTACTTCAACTTCTTCTGCTGCGACTGCTCAGTCTTCATCCGCTCGCGGATTTCGATGCTCAGCCCTTCGATGTCGACCTTCCTGAGGAGCTCCTTGATTCCTTCGGCGCCCATCATGGCCACGAATTTGCCTGGGTGCTCCTGTTCCAGTTGGCGCTTGCGCTCGTCGGTGACGACTTCGCCCTTCGCCAGGCCGGGAACTTCACCCGGATCCACAATCACGAACGCTTCGAAGTACAGCACGCGTTCGAGATCGCGCAGTGTGATGTCGAGCAGGTAGCCGATGCGGCTGGGCAGGCCCTTAAAGAACCAGACGTGGGAGCACGGGCTGGCCAGTTCGATGTGGCCCAGCCGCTCGCGCCGCACCCGCGACAGCGTGACTTCGACGCCGCACTTGTCGCAAATGACGCCGCGATGCTTCATGCGCTTGTACTTGCCGCACAAACACTCCCAATCCTGCACGGGGCCGAAAATTCGCGCGCAGAACAGCCCGTCACGCTCCGGCTTGAACGTGCGGTAATTGATGGTCTCCGGCTTGGTCACCTCGCCGTGCGACCAGCTTCGGATCTTTTCCGGTGAGGCGAGACTGATTCGGATCGAATCGAAATCGGCGGTCAGGTTGGTCCGCTCGTACGGTGAAGTCCTGAAGATCATGCCACCCATGGTTTTCTCATCGCCTCCTTGTTAGTCTGCCGCCATGGCCGTATCTAGCAGCTCGGCCGGGCGTTTCATCTGTTCGACATCCAGACACAGGGACTGCAGTTCCCGCATCAAAACGTTGAAGGATTCGGGGATGCCCGGCTCGGCCGCGGCTTCGCCCTTCACGATCGCCTCGTAAATCTTGGCACGGCCGTACACGTCGTCTGATTTCGCCGTGAGCAGTTCCTGCAAGATGTAGGCCGCGCCGTAGGCTTCGAGCGCCCAAACTTCCATTTCGCCGAAGCGCTGGCCGCCGAACTGCGCCTTGCCGCCCAACGGCTGCTGCGTGATGAGCGAATACGGTCCGATCGAACGGGCGTGAATCTTGTCGTCGACCAGGTGCGACAGCTTCAGCATGTAGATGAAGCCCACCGTCACTTCCTGCTCAAACGGCAAGCCGGTCATGCCGTCGGTCAGTTGGATTTTGCCCGACGTCGGCAAGCCCGCCTCTTTGAGCTGCTCTTTGATGTTGACTTCAGTGGCGCCGTCAAAGACCGGCGTCGCATAGTGCTTGCTCAAATGCGCGCCGGCCCAGCCGAGGTGCGTCTCGAGGATCTGCCCGACGTTCATACGGCTCGGAACGCCCAGCGGATTGAGAACGATCTCCACCGGAGTTCCGTCCGGCAGGCACGGCATATCTTCGTCGGGAACGATCTTGGCGATCACACCCTTGTTGCCGTGGCGGCCGGCCATTTTGTCGCCAACCGACAGCTTGCGCCGCATGGCGATGTAGATTTTGACGGTCTTGATGACGCCCGGCGGCAGCTCGTCGCCCTTCTTGAGCTTGGCGATCTTCTCGTCGGTGATCTTCTCCAGCACCTGTATCTGGCGCGAGGTCAGCTCCTCGATTTCGTCAATCGCTTCGTTGATCCGGATGTCTTTGTTGGCCAGCTTCAGGCGCTTCAGGTCGCGCGCCTTGATGCTCTCGATCAGGTCGCGCGTCAGCAGCGCGCCCTTGGCCAGCAGCTTCTTGTTGGTCTTCTCGTCGTGCAGGTCGGCCTGAACTTCCTTGCCTTCCAGCAAGCCGGCCAGCCGCTTGGCGCGCTCGTCCTTGAGAATGCGTTTTTCGTCTTCGAGGTTGCGGTGCAGCTTGGCGATCTGTGTTTCGAGAATCGCCTGCGACCGCGCGTCAAGGTCGGCGCCCTTGCGGGAGAAGACCTTTGCGTCCACCACCACGCCTTCGATTCCCGGCGGGCAGTACAGCGAAGCATCCTTCACGTCGCCGGCCTTTTCGCCGAAGATGGCCCGTAGCAACTTCTCTTCCGGCGTGAGCTGGGTTTCGCCTTTCGGCGTCACTTTGCCTACCAGAATGTCGCCCGGCTTCACCTTGGAGCCGATGATGATGATGCCGCTCTCGTCCAGGTTCCGCAAGAACGACTCGGCGATGTTCGGAATATCGCGGGTGATCTCCTCGGGACCCAGCTTGGTGTCGCGAGCCTCGGCTTCGAACTCCTCGATGTGGATGGAGGTGTAGTAGTCCTCTTTGACCAGCTTTTCGCTGACCACGATCGCGTCTTCGAAGTTGCATCCGCGCCAGGGCATGAATGCCACCAGCACGTTGCGCCCGAGAGCCAGTTCACCCAGGTCGGTGCAGGGACCGTCGGCCAGGACGTCGCCCTTGCGGACCTTTTGTCCCTGGTGAACGATCGGCTTCTGGTTGATGCAGGTGTTCTGGTTGGACCGCTTGAACTTGGTCAGCGGGTAGATGTCGGCGCCGACTTCGCGCGACATCTGGCCTTCATGCACGTTGCCTTCAACGCGGACGATGATGCGTTCGGAGTCGACCGAATCCACCACGCCGGTACGCCGGCAGATGACCACCGCGCCGGAATCTCGCGCCGTCACGTGCTCCATTCCGGTGCCCACGATGGGCGCGTCGGCACGCAGCAGCGGAACCGCCTGGCGTTGCATGTTCGATCCCATCAGCGCGCGGTTGGCGTCGTCGTTTTCGAGGAACGGCACCAGGCTCGCGGCCACCGATACAAGCTGCTTCGGACTCACGTCCATGTATTGGACGTCGTCCCGGTTCTTGAGGGTGAAGTTGCCCTGCTCGCGCGCGTTCACCAGTTCATCCACAATGTGGCCGCTTTCGTCGAGCGGCAGGTTTGCCTGAGCCACGACGTACTTGTCTTCATCCCACGCCGACAGGTAATCGCAGTGAGCCTCGTATTCGGGAGGATTGGCTTTCGCGGCGGGCGTCTTGAGGGCTTTTTCGAGTTCCCGGCGCGTCAGGACCTGCCCGACCTTCAAATCGGCGCCGCCCGGATTCAGGATCCTCAAATCGTCCTGGACAGTGTTGTCCACCACCCTGCGGTACGGGCTTTCGATGAAGCCGTATTCGTTGATCCGCGCAAAGCAGCTCAACGACGAGATCAACCCGATATTCGGACCTTCGGGCGTTTCAATCGGGCAGATTCGTCCGTAGTGAGTCGCATGGACGTCGCGCACTTCGAATCCGGCGCGCTCACGCGACAGGCCGCCCGGTCCCAGAGCCGACAAGCGGCGCTTGTGGGTGATTTCCGATAGCGGGTTGGTCTGATCCATGAACTGCGACAACTGGCTCGATCCGAAGAACTCGCGAATCGCCGCCATGACCGGCTTGGCGTTGACCAGGTCGTGCGGCATCGCCGTGGACATTTCCTGGTAGACCGCCATCTTCTCCTTGATGGCGCGCTCCATGCGGACCAGGCCGATGCGGAACTGGTTTTCCAGCAACTCGCCCACCGCGCGAACGCGGCGGTTGCCCAGGTGGTCGATATCGTCCACCGCGCCGATGCCCTTCTTCAGGCGCATCAGGTAGGTGATCGTGTCCAGAAAGTCCTTCGAGTCCAGCGTGCGGCGGTCCAAGGGGTTCCGCTCGCGCGTCTTGGGATCGTCTTTCCACGACTGGGGCGCGTACTCGGCGTTGTCGTACAGCTTGATGTTGAACTTCATGCGGCCGACGCGCGAGAAGTCGTACTTCCGCGGATCGAAGAACATGCCCTGGAAAAGCTGGGTCGCCGTATCGAGCGTCGGCGGATCGCCGGGACGCAGCTTGCGGTAGATGTCGAGCAGCGCCTCGTTCTGGGTCTTGACCGGATCCTTCTTTAAGGTGACGGAAATGACGTTGCCGACGTCGTCCTTCTCGGGGAAGAACAACTCGACTTCCTTGATACCGGCTTCCATCATGCGCGCCAGCGCGGTTGCCGTCAGTTCCTGGTTGGCTTCGATCAGGACTTCGCCCGTCTCCTGGTCCACGACGTCGGCCGCCACCCAGGCGCCATCCAGATCCGATGTGGTCACTTCGACTTCGTCGATCCGGGACTTCTGAAGCGTCTTGATGGTCTCGTCCTTGAACTTCCGGTTCGCCGGGTGAAGGACCTCGCCCGCTTTGTTGTGTACCGCCATGGTGAGCTTGACGCCCAACAGGGCCTCGTCCACCTTCCAAAACAGCCGCTTGTCGCGCAGGCGCGTGGTGCTGATCTTGTAAAAGGCCTTGAGGATCTCCGAGTCGCTCTTCAACCCGAGGGCGCGCAGAAACACCGAGCCGTAAAACTTCCGCTTGCGGTCGATGCGCACATACAACAGGTTCTTGGCGTCGAACTCGAATTCCACCCAGCTTCCGCGGTACGGAATGATCTTGCCCAGAAAGTAGTTCTGCGCCGAGATCTTTTCGAAAAATACGCCGGGGGAACGGTGCAACTGGCTGACAATGACGCGCTCGGTGCCGTTGATGATGAATGTGCCGTTGGCGCTCATCAGCGGGATTTCGCCGAAGAAGACTTCCTGTTCCTTGAACTCGCGGACCGTCTTGTTTCCGGCTTCGTCCTTGTCGTACATCTTCAGCCGGATGGTGACTTTCAACGGAGCCGAGTACGTCATGCCGCGCTCTTCGCACTCGGCCTGGTCGTACTTCAACTGCAAGCCGACCGGGTCGCCGCAGCGATTGCAGAAGGTGACGATGTTCTTGTTGAACGTGCCGCACTTGGGGCAAAGCACGTCACCGGGATGGAACGGGTCGGTCTTGATCGTCGCGCCGCACTGAGGATTGCGGCACACCGTGCGCAGGTGATTGAGTCCTTTCAAGGACCCGCACTTGCACTCCCAGTTTCCAATCGAATAGTCGACAAACTCGAGTTCGCTCAAGCCGCGAAAATCGTATATCGGGAAAACCGATCGAAAGACACTTTGCAGTCCGATATCATCGCGTTCATCGGGAAGCAAATCCATTTGCAAAAAGCGCTCGTAGGAACGCTTTTGCACCTCAATCAGGTTCGGGATGGGAACCGAGGTTTTGATCTTAGAAAAATCGACTCGCTGACGAGGGGCGCCGTTCGACGCAGTCTGCATTCTTCCACTCCTTGGCGGCCGTCATAGCCGCGCAACCAAGACGGTTAGGGTTTTACAGAGCCTGCATCTGCCAGCCCGGGTAAAAGCAAGGCAGGATCAGGGAACCAAACGAGGACAGGAATTGCGAAGGTGAAGCCGGGGCCTGTTGAAGATGAGACAGATTGGGCTCGCGGTCGAGGTGAGCCGTGAGATGTCTCTTGGTTGTGGCGGTGCTGAACATCAGAGGTAATTGGCCGGGTCGCAATGGAACAAAAATGGACGGCCAAAAACAAGGTTGCACAGGCGCAGCGGTTCCCGCTTCGGTTCCGTTAGTAATTTCAAAATACCAAATCGTGTCAAGTGTGTCAAATCCCCAACACAAAGAGGCGGGGGCTTGCCTCTGCCCCTGGGCGGGACGGAGCCAAGACCCTCCGCCTGCTTGTTTGCGGAGAGGGAGACTGACTACTTGATCTCGACGGCCGCGCCGGCGTCGACGAACTTCTTCTTGATCGCCTCGGCCTCTTCCTTGTTGACGCCTTCCTTCACAGGCTTGGGGGCGGCTTCGACCAAGTCCTTGGCTTCCTTCAAGCCCAGGCTGGTCACTTCACGAACCGCTTTGATGACATTGATCTTGTTCGCGCCAACCGAGGTAAGAACCACGGTGAACTCGGTTTTCTCTTCAGCCGGTGCCGCGGCCGCCGGACCCGCCGCGGCCGGACCCGCGACAGCGACCGCCGCCGCGGCCGCCGACACGCCCAGCTTCTCTTCCAGCAGCTTTACCAGCTGCGAAGCTTCCAGCAGCGTCAGGCCCTGGATTTGTTCTGCAATTGCGTTGATGTCTGCCATTTTCGTGTGTGACTCCCTCTCGGTTGTAACTCGTTGACCTTCAGACTTGACCTCAGGCCGAAAACTTGTTGTTCTGGACGCCCTGATCCAGCACGGCCGCGACATTGCGGCCGGCGCCGTTCAAGGCCGTAACCAGCCGCTGCGCCGGAGCATTGATCAGGTACAGCAGCTTGGCGTAAATCTCTTCCTTCGGAGGCAGGCTCGAAAGATCGTTGATCGCCTTCACGTCGACGACACGCCCTTCGACTACGCCCACTTTGAACGTGAATGTCGGATTATCCTTGGCGTACTTGCTCAGCGCCTTGGCCAACGCCACCGGATCGCCTTCGGTGAGCGCCATTGCATTCATGCCCGTCAGGCCCGCCAGCGCGCCTGCGGCGTTCGAACCCGCCGACGCCTTCTCCGCGATGGTGTTCTTCAGAACCTGGTAACGCCCGCCCGCTCCGCGAACCGTCTTGCGGAGCTCAAAATCCTGCGCCACGGTCAGCTTATTGAAACCCGCCACAAAGATCGTGGGCGACTTCCCCAGCCTGGCGCGCAAGGCGTCAAGGTCTTCCTGCTTCTTTTTTCTGGATTTCATGATTTGACCTCTGCGCCGCGGCTTAGGCGACGCGCTGATTGTATCCGGTCACATCCAGGCTGACGCCGGGCCCCATGGTCGAGCACACGGTGGCGCTCTTCACGTACTTGCCCTTGGCTGCCGCCGGCTTGGCTCGAATCACCGCCTGAATCAGAGTATTGGCGTTCTCCAACAGCTTCTCTTTGGCGAAGCTGAGCTTGCCCACTGGAGCATGGACGACGCCGGTCTTGTCCACGCGAAACTCCACTTTGCCGGCCTTGACTTCCTGAACCGCCTTCGAAATATCCTGCGTGACCGTGCCCGTCTTGGGGTTCGGCATCAAGCCGCGAGGTCCCAGCAACTTGGCCACTTTCGCCATCGACCGCATCATGTCCGGGCTGGCGACCACCGCATCGAAGTCCAGCCAGTTCTCGGACTGAATCCGGGCGATCATATCTTCGCCGCCGATGAAATCGGCGCCCGCCGCCTCCGCTTCGCGAAGCTTGTCGCCGGAGGTCACCACCAGAACGCGCTTGGACTTGCCCAGACCGTTCGGCAGCACAACCGTTCCGCGAACGTTCTGGTCGGCATGCTTCGGGTCCACGCCAAGCCGCATGTGGACTTCAACCGTCTCGTCGAACTTGGAGTACTTGATCTTCTGGATCAGCGGAATCGCGTCTTCCAGATTGTAGGGCCGCGCCTCGACTTGATTGGACGCGGCAAGATACTTCTTGCCTGGTTTATTTGCCATGTGTTGACTGGTTCAAACGGCCAAACCCAAACAGGCTCAGCCTCCCAAGGGGATCTCGATCTTGTTAAGAACGAACCCTCAGCCTACCACAAAGCCCCAAGCGCCGTCCACGGCCGATCTATACCGTTGATTCTTAGCTGGATAACTCACTCCGCGCGAAGCGCCGCCGCGGCGGCGACAGAAGTCGCGCGCCGCGAAGGCACATAGGTTGCCAGGGCTGCGGCACACAACAGGACCGCCGCCACGCCCGCATAGGTCGCCGGATCGAGAGGACTGACGCCGAACAGCAGCGCCTGCATCAACCGGCTGAGCGGCGCCGCCGCCACCAATCCCAGCGCGACGCCACATCCGGCCAGTACCAAGCCTTGCCCCAAAAACATGCGCCGCACCGCCCGCCCTTCAGCGCCCAGCGCCATCCGAATCCCGATCTCCCGGGTCCTCTGCGTCACCGAGTAGGAAACCACCCCATAGATGCCGACAACCCCCAGCAGCAGCGCCAGCGCCGCCGCAATCGAAAGCAGCACCAGCGCGAAGGATGTACGCGCCATGGACTGATCGTAGATTTCCCCAACCGTGCGGACATCGGCGAGCGGAATATTGGGATTCACGGACCAGACCGCCTGCTGTACGTCTTTCAACAAGCCCGCTGTACCCGTCCGGGCGCTGCGGATCGCCACCCTGAGGCTGTACTGAACCTCAAGCGGCTGCCCCCAGAAGTTGGCAACCAGCAGCGGCCAATACGCGATGGTAGGGGCCTTCTGATCCACTCCGTTGTCGCGCTCCTGAGCTACCACGCCAACCACTTCGCGCCACACGCCCTTCGGGTTTTCCCGCACCCGTTTGCCGAGGGCCGCCGCGGCGCCGCCCCATAACTCCACCGCCAGGTTTTCTGAAACCAGCACCACCGGGCGCAACTCGTGTATATCCGTCCAGTTGAAGTCCCGCCCGGCGATCAAACGGCTGCCCATCGTGCGAAACACGCCTGGCGAAATGTGCTTGTAGCGCCGGATGGGCGGCAGTTGATCGTCCGCGATGGGCTTGCCTTCGGCATAGATCGGGTCGTTGCTGTCATAGCCATCCATGGTGATCCCGTTCGCCAGCGCCGCCGAACTGACACCCGGTATCGTGGAGATCTTATCGAGGATGTCGTGATGCATCCGCGCCACGCGCTTCTCATCCTTCACGTCCGCCGGAGCGATCGCCAGACGCATGGTGAGAATCTCATCGGGCCGCACAAAGCCCGGATCCACATGGCGCATCGCCATCAGGGTTCGAATCATCAACCCCGAACTCACCAGCAGCACCAGGGCGAAAGCGATCTGCGTGACAACCAGGACATTGCGCGCCCGCAGGCGCTCCTTGCCGTGGCTCATGGTCCGGCCGCCATGCAACGCAGCCGTAACTCGCGGCCGCGCATACTTGATGACCGGCAGCAATCCAAACAGGAACCCGGCGGCCACCGATATCAGGAAGGTAAACGCCAGGACCCGGCCGTCAATGGTAATCTCGCTCAGCCGCGGCAACTGCGTAGGCCCAAACGCGGCCAGCGCGCGGATGGCGCCGTAGGCCACGCCCAGCCCGAGCAACCCGCCCGCAATCCCGAGCAGGACGCTCTCGGCAAGCAGCAGGCGGGCCAGCCGGCCCCATCCCGCGCCCAGCGCCGTTCGCACCGCGAGTTCGCGCTGGCGGCTCTCGCCGCGCACCAGGAGCAGGTTCGCGACGTTCGCGCAGGCAATGAAGAGCACCAGTCCCACCGTAGCCATCACCACCCACAAAACCTTGCCGATGTCCCGCACAACGTCACGCTTGAGTGGCCGGACATCCGGCCCCAGACGAATCTCTTCCAGCATCTTGGGGCTCATCCCGGGCGCCGGCTTGAACTTCGATCCCAACATCGGGATCATGCGCGCCACGTCGGCGTTGGCCTGCGCGATCGTGACCCCTGGCTTGAGCCGCGCAACCGCCTGGTAGCTGAAGTTGCCGACGAAAACCTCGCCGCGCTTGATCTGCAACGGCCGGATCAGGTCCATCCGGTAGTCCATGAAACGGAACGTCTCCGGCATGACCCCGATGATGTCGTGCGCCTGGCCCTTGATAATCAGGCGTTTTCCGATCGCCTCCGGCGCTCCGCCAAACCGCCGCTGCCAGTATCCGTGGGTCAGGATCACCGCCGCCGGCGCGTCCGGCGAGTCGTCCTGCCTCGTAAACCAGCGCCCTCGTTCCGGCTTGATTCCGATAACCGGCAACACCCCATCGGTGACCATCAGGCAGCGGACATTCTCCGGTTCGCCGTTGCCGGTGACCGTCGCCGACTCCCTGCGCCAGATGCCGCTCTCCTCAAACGACCGCCCCTCTTCCCGGTACGTAAAATACGTTGCCGGCGACGCATTCAGCTCCGTCATATTGAGACCGCTCACCGTTTGCCAGATGGAAACCAGCCTGCCGGCATCCGGGTACGGCAGCGGCTTCAACAGCACGCTGTTGATCACGCTGAAGATGGCTGAGTTCGCCCCGATGCCCAATGCCAAAGTCACCAGAGAAATGACCGTGAAAGAAGGCGAGCGGCGCAGTCCTCGCAAGACGTGCGTCCATGGCGTCATTCGGCAAACCTCCCCTGCGATGGCGGTTTTTCGTCCAAACTGGACTACGGTCAAAGACCGGGGCAAGTTCCTGTCTAGTTCAGTTTTGTTACGCATCCGGGCCTTTGCCGGATAAACTTGGAGCGTGTCCCTGTTGCAGTGCATGATCATCGTCGCGATCAGCCTGGCTCTCAACGCTGAACCGCGCCCGCCGCTTGGCCTTGGACAAGTCGTCATCCTGGTAGGCGCCCCGGGAAGCGGCAAGACCACCCAAGCCGAACGCCTGAGCCGGAAATACAAGATCCCCGTCATCTCTGTCGCCCAACTGCTGAACGCCCAGAAGGGCCAGCAGAAATCCGACCCGCTCCAGGGCGCCATCGCCTCGGGCGAACTTCTCGGCGACCAGGCGGCGATCGATCTCATCCGTGCGCGGGCGGGCCAGCCCGATGCCGGCCGGGGATTCGTCCTGGACGGCTACCCGGTTTCCGAGGCGCAGGCCAAGTATCTTGATACCTTCGTCGCGCAGCACGGGCTCGAAGCCCCGAAGGTGGTTGTGCTGGAGGCTCCGGATGACGTGGTTCGACAGCGGCTCTTGAAGCGTAAGCGCGCCGATGACACCCCCGCCAACATCGAGCGCAGGCTCAGGCAGTATCACGAAGAAGAGACGTTTCTCAACTCCTGGTACAAACCCGCTAATACCGTCCGCGTCGATGCGTCACGGCCGCCGGCGCAGGTATTGGCGGACATCGAAGCGGGCCTGATCGAACTGTTCGACAAGAAGACTTTCAAGACGCGTACGCCCGCGGCGAAATAAGCGCCCTACGGCAACCGCCTGATGCGCAGATTCCGGAACCAGACTTCGTTGCCGTGATTCTGCAACTCGAGCAGGCCGGATTGTTTTTCGGCCATCACCGGCAGACCGGAAAACTTGCTTCCGGCAATGGCGTGGCGCAACTCGGGTGAACCCAGCGTGTACTCCAGCACCTTCCGGCCATCCAGCCAGTGCTCTACGTGATTGCCCTGGACGAGCACCCGGCTCCGGTGAAACTCATCCGGCTTGGCGCCCGGCCCCGCCGCCGGCGCGAGCAGGTCGTAGAGCGCCGCACTGCGGTGTGTGGCCAGCGACAGCGCGTCCTCGTTGCTTTCGTCGTCCGTCACCTGGTATTCGAGGCCCGGCGGATGGGTCTTGGCATGACGGTACCCGCGAATCAGCGTGGCGGCTTGCAGCCCGCACCACAGCAACAGCAGCCCCGCGACAGCCCACCCGGCCCGCCGGCCCCACTTCCCGCCGAGCACGCCCCGCCCGGAGAGAATCGCCCACCCAAGCGCCAGCAGCAAAACGAGCGAGAGGCCCAGCGTCAATGCCACCGGCTTGAACAGGTACTTGTAATAGTCGGGATGAATCAAGCCCACGACACACGCGTACTTGAGCCCGGAATTGCCGCCCCGGGAAATCCGCCACTCGAACTCCAGGTCGAAATCAGCAAAGCTTTCGGCCGAATAGAGCGACCCGCCCCGGCCCGGATCGGCCAGATGCAGGCACGCGCCTTCAAACTTCCAGGCCGCATCGGGACGCGCACTTCCAACCCCGCCCGTCCAAAGTGGCTTGGCCCCTTGGCCGGAAAGTGCGATCCAGCCAAGGCGCCGCTCTTCCTCGGACAGACCGCGCGCTGGCGAGCAGTCCTGCGCCCACGCCATGGCGCCCACCGCGGCGCCCAGGCTCACGAACAGAACGATCCGGCTTGCCAGTTCCATCGGCGAATAACTCTCGTGTCCCCTTCATAGCCCAGGATCGATACCGCCCCGGGAAACAGCGCCAAAAGGCGGCCCTGGTCTGGGCACAGCCCCAACCAGCGCGTCGCCAGTATGCGCAGAAAATGGCCGTGCGCGAAGATCAGCGCCTTGCCCGCCGCCCCTTCCAACCGGCCCAACGCTTGACCGGCGCGCTCACCAACCTGTTCCACCGTTTCACCGCCCTCCACTCCATCGGTCCAGATATGCCAGCCAGGACGCTCGGCCCGAATCTCGGCCGATGTCCGGCCTTCATAAGCTCCATAGTTCCACTCGTGAATTTCGGGCCAAACCTGCGCCTCGGCGTAGCCGGCCAGTTGGCTGGTGTCCCGCGCGCGCCGCAGCGGGCTCGTCGCCACGACATCAAACGCCTCCCTTGCCAGGACAGGCTTCAGCGCAACCGCCTGCTGCTCACCCAGCGGAGTAAGCGCGATATCGTTCAGGCCCGTGTGCCGGCCGGTCCTGGCCCATTCCGTTTCTCCGTGGCGCACAAGCCAGATCTCAGTAACAGCCATCCGGTTCTCTCCTTGAATGTTGCCTGCTTGGCGGCTATCGCGGCGACCACAGCGCCAGCGTCTCCTTGTCCTTGACGAGGATTCCCCTGCCGGTCACGGCTGGATGGGCCCACGTTTCGCTGTCTGAGACTTTGTAGTTCCTCAACGGTTGCAAACCATCGCCGCCAACCCGGAACACCTGCAAGCTGGCCTGGTCCGTCAGCGCCAGCAGCGTATCGCCGGCCACTACCAGCGCGGCGTTCTCTCCCTGCCGCGCCGGCCCTCTCCAGACCACCTTGCCGCTGGCCGGGTCGAGGCCGAACAACTGCCCCTTGTTCCGGTTGCTGAAGCCGTAGACCAGGGACCCGGCAGGTACGGGCGAGCTCATGTACATGCCCGCTTCCTTGGTTTCCCACACCTTTTCGAGGTCCCACTTTCCTTTCCACCTGACCCGCAAACCAAACGTGGGTTGATCAAGTCCGGCCAGTATGACCAGCCCGTTGACCACCAGCGCGGTGACGGCGTTCTGCGCGAACGGAGTCTTGAAGGGCATGCTCCACAACAACGCCCCGCCGGCCGCCGACACCGATATGATCTGCTTCTCGGATTCCACGATGACGTGCCGCTTGCCGTCGATATCGGCCAGGACCGGCGATCCATAACCGGGGCCATCGCCGCTCCAGGCCCACTTCACGCCGCCCGATTCCAGGTCGAACGCCGTCAACGCGCCTCCGCTATCGCCACCTGCATAGGCGATCAGAAACTTGCCGTCGGCAACCGGCGACGCCGCGGTCCCGTAGTCCGGCGACGTCGACCCGAACTGCTTCTCGAACGTCTTCCGCCAGGCCAATTTCCCGGATTGAATCTCGTAGGCCGAAAGAATGCCGCTGATGCCAAGCGTGTAAAGCCGGCTCCCGGCGATCACTGGAGTCGACTTGGGGCCCTTGCCGTGTGCCCGGGCGGCGATGCTCGCCCGGTACGGCGCGGCATACTCTGCCTTCCAAATCTGCCTGCCAGCCGCCAAATCGAATGCCAGCACGACCTCGTTGTCGCCTTGCCGCGCAAACTGAAAGACGCGTTCGCCCGAAACGACAGGCGAGGAATGCCCTTCGCCCACCTGAACCTTCCAGACCTGCCGCAGGCTCTCCGGCCATTCGGCCGGCATCGCGGCTGTGGTTGTGCCGTCCCGCCCGGGGCCGCGCCACTGCGGCCAGTCCTGCGCTGAGGCGGCACCCACAATTAGCGCGCTCGCCGCGACCCGGAATATCATTGGTTTCTAGTGTAAGCGAGCCGCGCTACATGTATTCCGGTACTTCAATCCCAAGAATCGCGAGCGTTTCTTCCAGCCGCCGCCGGAAATAATCGGTCATCCACAACAGGAAAGTTTTCTTTTCCCGGTTGCTCTCGGTCAGGACCGGATAATCGTGATAGAAGCTGTTGAACGACTGCGCCAGGGTGAACGCGTACCGTCCAACATGCGACGGCTCACCGGCTTTCAGCGCGCTTTCGAGCGCCGGGCCGGCCTTTGAGGCCGCCAGCAACAGTTGCCAGAATTCCTCGGCTGCAAGTTGCCGCCGCAGCGCGTCCCGGTCCAGCACGGCGGCAAAGTCCGGCGCTGCTTCGCCGCGTTCGGCGAGCTTGCGGAAAATGTTCCGCGCCCGCACCGCGGCGTATTGGACATACGGTCCCGTCTCTCCCTCGAAACTCAGCGCCTCCTGAATGTCGAAGGCGATGACCGTGTTGCGCGTGAACTTCAGCAGGAAATAGCGCAGCGCGCCGACGGCGATCTGCCGCGCCACCACCGCCCGCTCGGCTTCCGGCGCGTCCGGATGGCGCGAATCGACCTCCGCGCGCGCCTTCTCGATGAGCTTGTCGATCAGATCATCAGCCTTGACCCCCAGACCCTTCCGGCCTGACACCTCGACGTAGCTCTTCTTCCGGTCCTCCTCGGACAGAGGAATCCCAAGTTCGGCGCAGGTGCGAGGCGACAGCGCCACCATCTCGTAGGAGAAGTGAATCGACTTTTCCGCCTGCGCCGCGTAGCCCAGGGCGCGCAGTCCCGCCACAACCACGTCCTGCAAGTACGACTGCCGCGAGTCGATCACGTTGTATACCTCGCCGCCCTGCCCGAACGGCGGCGCCGGGGCATCACACGGCTCGTCCGTCGCCACCCAGGCGACATGCCCGCTCTGGTACGTCCGCAGCGGCTTGTAATGGAAATCCTTGCCCAGCAGCCCGAACTTCCAGAGCTGATAGGCAATGTCCTTACCCACATACGTCACGGTGCCGTTGGACCGGACGATCACTTTGGCCTCGCCCTCGTCTCCCGCCTCCCTGAAGTGGCTGCCGGCCATCACCCAGCAGCCGCTGTTCTTGCCCTCGTTCTCGAAATAAATCGCTTTGCGTTCCTTTAGCTGCTCAAATGCTGTGGCCCAGAACCGCAGGTGCAGAATCTCGCTTTCCCTTGGCAGCACGTCGTACTCGATGCCGAGCCTCAGCATCGTGTCGAGGTGGCGTTCGACAATCGCGTCCGCCACGATGTGTCCGAGTTCGGCCAGCTCGCCTTCTCCCGCCTCAATCACGTGCAACGTGTTGCGCCGCCACTCAACGGCTTCGGGATTCGAGCCATAGTAGGCGGAAGTTCGCGCATAAAGGTCCCAGCAGTAGTAGTCGAACTTGGGCTGCGCGGCGAGGTTCCGCACTTCAGCAGGTGTCTTTTTCTCCAGGTAGTGAAAGCCCACTACCACGTCGGCAACCTGAACGCCCGTGTTGTCGATGTAATTCTGCACTTCCACTTTGCGGCCATTGGCGCGCAGCATGCGCACAAACGTGTCTCCCAGCACCGCGTTGCGCAAGTGTCCGATATGCGCGGCTTTGTTGGGATTGATGTTGGTGTGCTCGACAATGACTTTACCGGCGGCTTCGTTCGTGGCATCAGTCAATCCGGCGAGAAGCGCGGCGGCGTAATAGCCACGGTCGAACCGTACATTCAGGTAGCCCCCGCCGGCGATCTCCACTTTCTCAATGCCTTCCACCGCGGGAAACTCTTTGGCGAGCGCCTCGGCAATCGCCCGTGGCGGCTGCCGCAATTGCTTGGCCAGCCCAAACGCAACCGGAAGCGCGATTTCGCCGAAAGCAGCCTGCCGGGGCTGTTCCAGCACAACCGGAATCTCGACTTGGCGGCTTTCACGCAGAAAGCGTCCGACCGCCTCAATCAGTCTCTTTTCAAGGATATGGAACACTATTGCTAGTGTAGTTTGGTTCTTCGCGGACCGAATTGGTCCTATATTGCGCTATACTGAGACCGTGGCGAAAGTGACCTTTCTTCCGTCGAACCAAACGGTCGAGTTCGACCTCGATTCCCTGCCCTACCACGATCACGGCAAACCAAAGTCTTTCTTGGACATAGCGATCAACGCCGGCCTGCACCTGGAACACGCCTGCGGCGGCAATTGCGCCTGTACGACCTGCCATGTCGTGGTGAAAGACGGCGAGGAATTCATCTCGGCGATGGAAGATGACGAGGCCGACCGCCTGGACATGGCGGCCGACCTCCAGCTTGGTTCGCGCCTGGGCTGCCAGGCGCATTTCGTTAAGGATGGTGAAGTGGTCATCGAGATTCCCTCCTGGAACCGGAATTACGTAAGCGAAGGTGGTAGCTCGATGAACCTCGGCGACGCCATTCCCGTGGCGAAGCGCTAGCCCGGTTTACAGGGATCCCATCCGGCCTTGCCGGAAATCGCTGTACGCCTGCCGGATTTCTTCTTCGCTGTTCATCACAAAAGGTCCATAGGCGGACACTGGCTCATTGATTGGCTCGCCGTTCAGCAGGAGCAGGTTCGCCGCGCTCACTGGCTCAAGATTCAGTTGAGTGCCGCCACGGCTCAGGATGACCAGGTCTGATGCGGATGCCGTGGCGCCGTTGACCGTGACTGTCCCGCTACGCACGAACAGCGCAGTTGTGTCACCGCCGTTGAACTCCAATTGCGCCATTCCGCCGGGGTTCAACGCCATGTCCCACACGTTCATCGGAGTGAAGGTGCGCGCCGGTCCGCGGACACCCGCGTACTCGCCTGCAATCACGCGAACCGTACCCCCGTTTCCGCGCACTTCGACTTTAGGAATCTGGTTCGCCAACAGACTCTGGTAACCGGGCGCCGCTTGCTTGTCCCGCGCCCGGAGATTCACCCATAGTTGAACCATGTCCAACTCACCGCCCTTGCGGGTGAACTCCGGTGAATGGAACTCCTCATGCACAAGTCCTTTGCCGGCCGTCATCCACTGAACATCGCCAGGACCGATGGTTCCGCCCGCTCCGCTCGAATCACGGTGTGCAACCTCGCCGCTATAGACGATCGAAACCGTCTCGAAGCCCTTGTGCGGATGTGATCCGACGCCCCGGGGGCGCTCAGCCGGCGCAAAGGTGTGCGGCCCGGCATAGTCCATCAACAGAAACGGGCTCAGTTCACGTCCGAGATCGTTGTATCCAAACACTGATCGGACGGGAAACCCGTCGCCGACCCAGTGCCGCTGCGAACTACGATGCACCTTCTCGACCGTCTTGGCTGTGGCTGTTGTCATGTTTCCTCTTCTTCTTTCGATGGTTGAGGCCGCCGGTTGGTCGCATCGCGACGCCGCGCGATAAACTCTGTAGGCGATGCGCCCTTTATTTTGTGTGCTGTGCTGGGCTGCCGTGGCCGCCGCACAGTCTCCCGCCACCAGCGAACCGCGGGAGTGGATTGAACAGTACACGGCGGACCGGGGAAGCCTCGGACGCTTTTACAGCATCGAGAACTCACCGAACCGCGAAGAGCGTCTGCACCAGCTCAACCGCGACTGGCTCTCGCGTCTGGAATCGGCCGGATTCGAGAAGCTGAGTGACCCGGGCAAGATCGATTACCTTCTGTTTGCGAACCATCTCCAGCGTCAGATTTCGCTGCTCGGACTGCGCGCCCGCCAGCGGCGGGAATCGGCGCCGCTCCTGCCGTTCGCCACGACGGTCATCAACCTGGAAGAGAGCCGCAAGCGGATGGAGCCCCTGGATGCGCGGAAAGCCGCGGCCGCCTTGTCGCAAATGCCGAAGTTGACCGAAGAACTCCACCGCAGCCTCAAGCCCGGTGCGGCCAGGCAGTCCATCGCCTTCCGCGCGGCTGCGCAGGTTGACGAACTCAAAAAGGCTCTCAAGTCCTGGTATGACTTCTACGCCGGCTACGACCCGGTGGCGACATGGTGGATCGCCGAGCCCTACAAAGCCGCCGCCAAGGCGCTCGACGAGTATGCCAGGTTCCTGCGCGAGAAGATTCTCGGTCTCAAGCCTGACGACAAGGAGACCATCATCGGCGATCCCATCGGGCGCGACGCCCTCCAAGACGAACTGGCCGCGGAGATGATCCCCTACACGCCCGAGGAACTGCTCGCCATCGCCGCCCGCGAATACGCCTGGTGCGAACGGGAGATCAGGAAGGCGTCAAGCGAACTGGGATTCGGTGACGACTGGCGGAAAGCCCTCGAACACGTCAAGAACCTCTACGTGGACCCAGGCAAGCAGCCCGAACTCATCCGGACGCTCGCCCTCGAGGCCATCGATTACGTCGAGAAGAACAACCTTGTCACCGTCCCGCCGCTGGCCAAGGAGACCTGGCGTATGGAGATGATGTCGCCGGAACGCCAGCTCATCAATCCGTTTTTCCTGGGCGGCGAAGTCATTCAGGTCTCCTACCCGGCTGAGACGATGACCCAGGAACAGAAGCTGATGAGCATGCGCGGCAACAACCCGCATTTCTCGCGCGCCACGGTTCAGCACGAACTCATCCCCGGCCACCACCTGCAAGGATTCATGACCAGCCGCTACCGTCCCTACCGCCGCGAGTTCACCACCCCGTTCTGGACCGAAGGCTGGGCGCTGTATTGGGAATTCCTGCTCTGGGACCGCGGTTTCGCAAAATCCGCTGAAGACCGCATCGGCATGCTCTTCTGGCGCATGCATCGCTGCGTCCGCATCACCTTTTCACTCAGCTTTCATCTCGGGAAAATGACGCCGCGCGAGTGCATCGATTTGTTGGTCACCCAGGTCGGCCATGAACGCGCCAACGCCGAGGCCGAAGTCCGGCGCTCGTTCGGCGGCGCCTATTCGCCCCTATACCAGGCCGCTTACATGCTGGGCGGCCTGCAGTTCTACGCCTTGCACAAGGACCTGGTGGATTCCGGAAAAATGACCGACCGCGCCTTCCACGACGCAATCCTGCGCGAGGGCAGGATCCCGGTGGCAATGGTGCGCGCGATTCTCACCAATCAGCAACTCACGCGCGGCTTCCGGCCATCGTGGCGGTTTTAGGCCGGCTTTACCCCACCTTGCGCATCGCCGCCTGGCGGATCAACTTCTCCAAAACCTCAAAGGGCGCGTCGATCGAAACATCGACCTTGGCGTCGTGCGCCGTGACCGTAATGCTGTCAAAGAACTTCAGCATGTCAGGCTGGCTGGCCTTGGTCGAAAGCCGTCCGATTCCGATCAGGCCGCGCAGCGCATCGTGAATCTGTTTCGCCGTGGCGGCATCCGGATAGTCGCCATACGCCTTCAGGTCCAACCCGTGGCTCACATCGGCAAACAGCGAAGCCTGCCGCAGCGATGCCGCGGCACGGGCCAGGTTTGAGAGATTGCCGGTCTGTGGCAGCGCGGAAATCAGCGATCCGCCCGCAGTCGTGACCATCCAGATTTGCGCCGTGCCCGGGATCTGATGCACCATGTCCAGCAACGCCTGGGGCGGATTCGCCTTCGCGTCGTCCCGTCCGTCAATGATCGCTTCGACCGAACGCGGTGGACCGGCGACCGCAACCGAAGCGTTCATAAAGGTCACTACCGCTTCCTGGTTGCCCTGCAGGCTGTACCCCTTGTAGTTGCGGCGCAGCGCGCCGGAGCCTTCAAAGCGGGGTTCCTGGCCAAACATTCCTCCAAACTTGCCGCGAACCAGCGCAACCGAACTCTTGCCGTTGGAAGCCAGGACGATCTCCCACAGGTCTCTCCTGGGATCGAGCCCGGTGCGCTTTGCGAACTCCTCCAACTGCGGGATCTGCCTTCCTTCTACAAAGGTCTTGTAGAATGGCGTGTCCTTCAGCTTGTCCAGCCGGATGCCCGCCAGCATCACGGAATCAGCCGGAATCAGGGGCGCCAGCGCCGCGTCCACTCTGGCGTTAGCCGCCGGCTTGCGAGAGCATCCGGCGAGCAGGACCGCCGCCAGTCCCGCGCAAGCCGCCATTCGCGCCAGGCTCAAGGACCGCTCGATAGCCATCTGCGAGTCTGCCGGGGCGTCCTACCGGAGCGGCAGAATACTGACCTCTTTGAAGTACACCGACGAGTTACCGTCGTGGTTTTGCAGGCCAATGTAGCCGGCATCAGGACGCGGACCCCGAACCGGTTCATACCACTGCTTCCGCTCCGGAACCGCCTGGCCGCCCCGGAACTCGTTCACCTTGACCCCGTTCAGGTAGACCACCGTCACCTGCCCGCGAATCTCGATGTCCATGGTGTTCCACTCGTCCGCGCCCTTCTGCGCGCGGCTGGTCACCTTGCTGAGCGAATACAGCGCGCCGGTCGAATGCCAGTCGTCTCCGGCGGCATCGATCTGAACCTCGTAGCCGTTGTGTACGGCATACCAGGGATCGGGCGGCGGTTC
>JADZCI010000064.1 GCA_020851655.1 Bryobacterales bacterium | reverse complement strand
TTGAAATTCCGCGCGTTGGAAGGCAGCCTCAGCGGCACTCCCAACACTGCGATGCGCGGGCTGATCGCCAGCGGATACTCCAGGTCTAGCCCCGTCGATGGACCTCGCCACCGCCCCAGGGCCGAAGGCAGTCTCAAACAAAGTAGTGCGGCGCCTAAGGTGAAATCTCAGGCACGGTTGAGAGGAACAGCCGCCGGAGATTGCCGCCGAGGATTAATTCGGCATCATGTTTCTGGATGCCAGCCTGCCAGAGCGCCTCAGACTGCTGATCGAATATCGCCTTGTGCCAGCCCCTGGGAAAGAACGACGAATCGGTACCAAACAGGAGGCGCCTGGGACCGGTGACGGCGAGCGTTCTGCGGAAGATGGTGGTCAAGTCCGGGTGATCGGGCTGGTAGCGGTTCCACGAATTGGAACTCGAAGTGTCAAGATAGACGTTCTCACAGAGGTCGGCGAGCATCAGTGCTTCACGGAAGTAGCCCGCTCCGAAGTGAGGAACGATGAAGGGCGTGTGCGGAAACTTGAGCGCCACCGAATGTAGGTCAATCGGATTGGAGAACCGCATGTCAAAGGGCGATGGCAGCCCAAGCTTTTTTCTGACTCCCACCGATAGCGCACCGCAATGGACGAAGACGGCGCATTTGGGTGTCGCGGCCGCCTCGGCGATGAGCGTCATTGCGCGGTCATCATGGACCGGGTAGCGGTGCATGGCGGGAAACAGCGCCAGGCCGCGAAGTCCGTTACCGATCGCTTCCCGCGCTGTCTCGATCGCTCCCGGCGCCATGGGGTTCGCCATGAAGAAGCCTGTGAAGCGGCCGGGCGCCGCGGCCAGGGCGCGCGTTACGGAGTCGATGTCTTCCGGCAAACTCGCAATGAGCGTTGAATGGTGGACATGGTGGCGATCGAGTTCGGCGGCCCAGGCTTGCGCCAATTCCTCCGGACTACCCGGCGGGCACGTACAGCCGATTTGCGCGCAGACCGCCTCCGGCTGAAGCGGTGGATGGAGCTGGCCGCCGAGCAAAGCAAAGAAGCGGTGGGAAAGGAAGTGGACGTGGGCGTCCGAAACTTCAAGCTCCCCCCAGGACGTGTGCATCGGCTATTTGCGCGCAAGGACGCGGCGAATCGCGGCGGTGATGTTGGTCGCACGAAGACCGTACTTGTCGAGCAGTTCGTCGGGCGTGCCGGATTCGGCGTAGGTGTTGTCGATGCCGGCGAATTCCATGGGAACCGGACGCGATTTTGCCGCCGCTTGAGCGACGCGGACGCCGAGTCCGGTTTCGGTCAGGTGCTCTTCGGCGACGACGATGGCGCCGGTTTCGCGGGCGGCGCGCTCGATGGCCGCTTCATCGAGCGGCTTGATCGTGTGCATGTCGATGACGCGAACCGAAATCCCTTCGGCGTCCAGAGCCTCCTGCGCGCGAATGGCTTCAGCAACGAGCAGGCCGTGCGCGATAACCGTGACATCGGAGCCCGGGACGACCTCGATCGCTTTGCCGATTTCAAACTTCTGATCCTGCGTGTAAATGACCGGCGCCTTGATGCGCCCGGCGCGGATGAACATCGGGTGCGGATGGCCGGCCGAGAGGTGGATGATCGCTTTCATGGCCACTTCGTCGGCGGGCGACACAACCGTTAATCCGGGCAGGGAGCACGCCAGGCCGATGTCTTCGATGCTCATCTGCGAGGGGCCGTCTTCGCCGATGGAGATGCCGCTGTGCGTGCCGACGACTTTCACGTTGACGCCCGGATAGGCCACGGTGGTGCGAAGCTGCTCAAACCCTTTGTTCATCGCGAAGCAGGAAAAACTCGATACAAAGGGGAGTTTTCCGGCCATGGCGAGTCCCGCGCCGATGGCGGTCATATTGGCTTCGGCGATGCCGCACTCGAAGAAGCGATCGGGAAACTCTTTGGCGAAGTACGAGGTCATGGTCGATTTGGAGAGATCCGCGTCGCACACGACGACGTTCGGGTTGACGCGTCCCAGTTCCACGACGGCGCGGCCAAAGGCCTCGCGGGTGGCGGCGCCCAGCTTGAGTTCGAACTTCGATTTCGTTGGCATAAGTTAGAGAAGCTCCTTCAGTGCGACCTGGACTTCGTCCGGCGTGGGCGCGACGCCGTGGTACTTCGGATTGTTTTCCATGAAGCTCACGCCCTTACCCTTCACGGTGTTGGCGATCAGGACCGTAGGCTTGCCCTTGGTGGCGGCGGCCGCGGTGAACGCGCCTTTGATGGCGGCCAAGTCATGTCCGTCAATGACGAGGGTGTGCCAGCCGAAGCTTCTCCACTTCTCGTCGAGCGGTTCCAGATCCATGATGTCCTTTACGAAGCCGTCCAACTGAATCTTGTTGTAATCGACGATGGCCACCACGTTATCGACCTTGTGATAGGCGCCGAACATGGCCGCCTCCCAAATCTGTCCTTCCTGGATCTCACCGTCGCCCAGCATTACGTAGGTTCTGGAATCGCGCCCGTCAAGCTTGGCGGCGAGTCCCATTCCCAGGGCGAGGGACAAACCCTGGCCCAGCGAACCTGTCGAGGCTTCGAGCGAGGGTATAAAGCGAATGTCCGGATGGCCCTGGTATATGGACCCCAGACGCCGCAGCGTGTTGAGCTGATCGGCCGGAGTATAGCCGCATTCGGCCATGACGGCGTAGAGCACGGGCGCCGCATGGCCCTTTGAAAGAATGAAGCGGTCCCGGTCTGGCCACTTGGGATTCGCCGGATCGTGCCGCAGCACGTCCCAATAGAGGGTCACCAGGATTTCGACCGCGGAGAGGGACCCGCCGGGATGCCCGGATTTGGCGGCGCCGGTCATCTCAATGATGTGGCGGCGGATCTGCTTGGCAATCGCCCGCAATTCAGCCGGATTGCTGGTTTTCTGCATAAACCTCACTCTACCAAATGGATCTTTGCCGGCTGGAGGGAAGGCGCGCTCAGTAGCCCTGGCCGCGCAAGTCGTCAACGCTAAGCGGACGCCGGATGTCCAGCGTGCGGAGCATCTTCTCGACATACTTCGCCAGCACGTCGCACTCGAGATTAACTTTGTCGCCGGGCTTCCTCATATGTACGTTGGTGTGGAGATAGGTGTGCGGGATGATGGTAACCGACAACACGCCGCTTTCCATGGCGGCAACCGTCAGGCTGATGCCATCGATGGCGGCAGAGCCCTTGAATACGAAGTAGCGGTCCAATTCTTCGGGAACGCGCACGCGCAGCCACCAGTTCTCCCCGCCGATCTGATCCAGTGACACGATCTCGCCGGCGCCGTCCACATGCCCCTGAACGATATGCCCGCCAAAGCGCGCGTTCGGCGTCATGGGGCGCTCCAGGTTTACTTTCGAATTTGGTTTGAGGGCGCCCAGGTTGCTGCGGCGAAGCGTTTCGGGTGAAACGTCCGCGGCAAACGAGCCGGGTCGCGGGTCAATGGCGGTGAGGCAAACCCCGTTGACCGAAACACTGTCGCCGGCTCGCAAACCCTCCGTCACCACGCCGCCGTGAACTCGTATCCGGCTCCCGGCGGGCTGCGGTTCGACCGCGCCAATGCTGCCGACTTCCTCGATGATCCCCGTAAACATGACTAGCCGCCTTTCACCATCGCTTCCACGGCGAACTCGTCGGGCGTGATGACGTGAATGGCGAGGTCGCGCAGTTGAATCGCGTCAACACGGCGCCCGCGTCCGCGCCCTCCAGCGACCGGGAGCGATTGGGTTCCACCCAGAATCTTCGGAGCGTAGTAGAAGAAGACGCGGTCGACAACGCCGGCTTCGAGCGCCGCCCAGTTGACGCGGCTGCCGGCCTCGATCATCAGCGACAGGTAGCGGCGCGCGGCCAGCAGGCGGACCACGGCGCCAATGTCCGTGCGGCCGTCAGGACCATCGGCAATCAAGACTTCCACCCCGCGCTTCTCCAGCGCGCTCCGGCGTTCCGCCGATGCGGCGGAACTTCCGGCCACCAACACATCGCCTTGCGCCGAGGTGGCCATTCTTGAATTCAGCGGCAGGCGCAACTGCGAATCCAGCACGATCCGCAGCAGCGGGCGGCTGCGCTCCAGGCCCGAGCGGTCCGTCAGCAGACAATCATCGGAAATCACGGTGTTGATTCCGGTCAGGATCGCGTCATGTTGATGCCGCATCATCTGGACATGCGCCCGCGCCTTCTCCGAGGTGATCCAGCCGGAATTGTCCTCGGGCGCCGCGATCTTGCCATCCAGGGTCAGAGCCGCTTTGAGCGTCACAAACGGCAGGCCGGTCCGCATGAAATGAAAGTAAGGCCGGTTGATGGATTCCGCTTCGGCGGAATATTCCGCGGCAACCTCAACGTCGATTCCCGCCGCGCGGAGACGGGCGAGACCCCGCCCGGCCACTTGCGGGTTGGGGTCCTCGCCGGGAACGATCACTTTGGCGATTCCCGCCTGGATCAGCGCATCGGCGCATGGCCCGGTTCGGCCCTGGCTGGAGCAAGGCTCCAATGAGACGTAAGCCTCCGCGCCGCGCGCGCGATCGCCGGCCTGCTCCAAGGCGATGACTTCGGCGTGCTTCACGCGTGCCCACGTGTGCGATCCGGCGCCGGCAACCGCGCCATCGCGAACAATGACGCAACCCACGGCTGGATTGGGCGACGTGCGGCCGGCGCCCTGCCGTGCGAGGTCCAGCGCCTGTTCCAGGAATTCGCGGTTCATGCAAACAAGGAAGCGATGAACTTGTCAGGCTCAAATGGGAGCAGGTCGTCCGCCTGTTCACCGACACCCACATAGCGGATTGGCAGGTTTAATTCGCGCGAAATGGCAACGACGATGCCTCCCTTCGCCGTCCCGTCCAGCTTGGTGAGCACCAGGCCGGTCACTCCGGCCGAACCGGTGAACTTGCGGGCCTGCTCCAACCCGTTCTGGCCCGTGGTGGCGTCCAAAACCAGCAGCACCTCGTGCGGCGCATCCGGCACCACGCGCGAGGCCGTGCGCCGCATCTTCTCCAACTCCGCCATCAGGTTCTCTTTGGTATGGAGACGTCCCGCGGTGTCCACGATCAGGGTGTCGACTTTGCGCGCTTTGGCCGCCTGCAGCGCATCGAAAATCACGGCGCTTGGATCGGAACCCTGTTGCTGCCGGATTACCTCGGTCGCTGTGCGTGTGCCCCAAATCTCCAGTTGCTCGATCGCCGCGGCGCGAAACGTGTCTGCCGCGCACAGCAGCACGCTCCGGCCGTCTGTTTTGAAACGGTGCGCCAGCTTGCCGATGGTCGTGGTCTTGCCCGAACCGTTCACGCCCACCACCATCACCACCAAGGGCGGCTCGGCAACTTCGGCGAGCGGCCGCTCCACCGACTCGAGCACGCTCAGCAGGTGTTCGCGAATCAGGCCCCGTAATTCCGCGGGATCGGAAACCAGGTGACGGTCGACGCGCTGCCGGATGGATTCCAGGATGTCAGCGGCGGTGCGTGGACCGACGTCCGCGGTGATGAGCGCGTATTCGAGCTCATCCAACAGGCCGGAGTCGATTTCTTTGCGCCCGTATATGGCGTCGTCGAGCTTGGTGACCAGACCCGCGCGGGTCTTTTGGATCCCCTGCTTCAGACGGTCCAACAGGCTGGGCTGGGGTGTGCCCGGCCCCAGTAGGGACTTTAACATTTTGTTTGTTTTCACTATTCTATCGAGTTCCTGGCCGGAAGCTCGCAGGTAGATGATCCGGGAGGTCTCTTCCGATGCGCGATGCGGCGCTGAATGAGCGCGGCGTGGCGCCCCAAACGCTAGCGCTTTGCGCCAAAGGGTGAAGTCCGGCAGAGCGCGGCGTGGATACCCTGTCTGACGGCATTCTCCGGCAAGCTCCCATCACGCGTCTCACAGAACTTGCACAGAACCTTTACCGTCTCCGTATATCGATCCTGTTCCTGTGTGGCATTCCCGGCGCTCATCAGGAGCTGGGAAATATCTCGGACGAACGATTCGCGCATGCCAGCGCGAGCCGAGGGCGAAGCGGATGCGAGTCTGCCGTGGTAGGAATCGATGATGACGCGTACGGGTGTGCCGGGCGCAAAAAATGGCCCCACGGTAATTCGGGGCTGCGACTCGTGCTCCAGGCTGATATACGGCAGTAATGCCCGAACAATCTCGCTCGGCAATCTCCCCAAAACCGAATCATCCGGCCATTCCCCGAACGTATAGCTGTACACGATGCCGGGGCTATACGAGCTATCGAGAACAAAACCGGAGAGGGTTTCTCCAGGGGCGATAGGTGCGGCGGCATCAACGGCGCGATACCAGCTTAGGATGGCCCCGCTTGAGGCGCCCTCGAGACCATGGGCGACTTGGGAGATTCGCGATATGACCGTGGCCGAGTGCCAAAGCTTCGGTTGCGCGGTTCCGCTTGCCGCCGTCCTCGCGGGCAGCACAAGATCCCAATTATTCACCCGTTGCTTTGCGGTGTTGCCGTTCGCAACGCTGTAGTGGAAGCGGAAGGTCCCATCGCCGTTGGTCGTAATCGTAAGTCCAATCTCCGGCACGACATGGTTTGCGAGTGGAATCACGACAGGCTTGCCAGCCGGCTGCCCATCGCGTCCGATCATATCTACCTGAATGTATCCTTCATCGAAATGCGGCTCCACGCGCGCCAGTTCACCACTATGCACCAGGGGAACTATTATCTGCGTGTATCCGGCGTTCGGGGCCAGTATGCAAGACACGCAGACTACGAAAGCATAGGGGGCAATGGAAATCGGCCGAAGACGGGTGTCAGGGCACAACCGATTCACTGACCCGTCCCCAGCGTCACAGTCAGCACGATTTGCAGGAGTCTGTCTTCGTAGGACACGGGACGTGCGGAAGGACGCACTTCAGGCTTTGTGACGATTTCCTCTACCGGGCGGTCGAACGGAGCCACTGTGTCGATATAAGCTCTCAGCCGGTTGCGGATTTCCAGAGTATACGGTGTGCCGCGAACATCAGACCACATAGCCGCCTGTGCGTGAAGGTCGACGGCAACGGCGAACGGATTCACCTCTGGCGAGTATTTCGGCCCGACAGTGAGGACGGAAACCGAGGCCAGCGCTCCTTTGGCAAGCCGCTCGATATTGCTCTTGACAGGCGCCGGAAGGTCATTCGCCGAAACCCCGTCTACCGGGCTCCCCTGGCACACCATCTCCACTATTCCGGGCTTGGCCGGTGTTCGAAAGCTCAACTGTGCCGGTCCGTGGCCTGTTTCCTGTAGCGACAAGGACGTCCATACAGGTCCGATGTGGTCTTCCGCATTCCGTTGCAGCGTCACAGTCCAGCCCGGCGTGTTCACGGGAGCTTTCACGCTTTCGAGCGCCTCAATGGAACGCATTCGAAGCGCAATCCGGTCCAGTGCGACTGCCGCGATGCCACGGTTCACTAAGGTGTAAGAGTACAGATACTCTCCGCTCTCAAGTTTGGTGACCCGAACGTCGATTACCGGCGCTCCTTGCGCTGGAAACGTGACTGGCAGTTCGATGCGGGCCGTTACTTCCGGCGCGCCGTACGGGATCGAGAGCCGCCGGATACGAAACGATATATTCTCCGGGAGCTTTCAGGAACACATACTGATCCCGCGGGTCAAGGCGGAAGTTTCCGTCCAGCGGATACGGGGGGACGGGTGAAATCACGGCTTGCACCCCGTTTGTCTGTGAATACGCGCACAGCGAGCCAAGAAACACAAGACCGGCAAGCTTCTGCATTTGGGTCCTCCTTAATCAGTACGCAGCGGGATCGCCGCCGTGATAATGGTCACCCGCCGGCACCGCGGCGGCAGGTAGAACGGTCCGGATCTGCAGACGAGATATACCGTTGTTGTTTCTAAGGCTTCCTGTGCGCGACTTGCGGGAGGCACAGCTGTAATCCCCAACGCCAGCAGCACGCATTTCAACCCCGATCTGAAGCGTTTGTCTCGGGGCGGTCCGCAGCCCCCACACTGACGCGGGCGCCGCCGTCACCTTCGGTCCGGCGGCCTGAAGACGGAATCGTCCACCGCTACGTTGAGAGTCACCTGGCGTGTTACTACCCAGATCAGGCGTGGACTCTCGTAGCGGATGCGGTGCGGTTCCGGCACTCCGTCCACAGGCTTGTAGTCTTCATATTGGTAGCGCACGCGCTGCGCCACGCCGTTGGCGAAGGTTTCGGTGGAATCAACCGCCAGCAGAAGCCCGGTGGCGTCGTCAAACCACAACTCGTCCTGTTCTCCCGCTTCGGTCCGTCCTTCGAGGATTGTGGCATCGAACTCGTCGATGCGGCCGCGGCCCTTTAACGTCAACTTGGGGTAGAGGGCGCGCAGGTTGAGCGGAAGACAGAACTCGGCTTGCCTGCGGACCTCTAAGCGCCGCGCGCCGGACAGGATCTCGAGTCCGTACTCGGGTCCCTCCTCCCAGGCGTTCGTACCATCGAAAGCCCGCTCGATCGAACCGTAGCCGCGCAACCGGAAAGTGCGCCGGTAAGAGTGGGGCGCTTTGGCGAACTCGCGATACTCGCCGTGGGCGCCGTAAGTGGCAACGAAGATCGAACCGGTTGAGGCGCGAGCCGTCACCCTACGCAGCGCGTCTTCGCCTCCCATCGCTTTGAGGTAGCGGGATAGAACCTGGTCCACCGCCGCCGGCGGCTGCGCCAGCGCGGCCGCAAAGACCACAGGCAAGACCAAACACAGCGCGCCGGTCATCGCGGAAACCGCGCCTCCCTCGGCGGCAGGGCGGGGAAGGGCTTGTGCGGTTCGGCCTGATACCAGTAGGCGACAGAGGAGATGTCGTCGGTCAGCGGCTGGAACTTATCGTTAGGCCAATGGCCCAGCGCCTGAATGGTCACCTTCAAGCTCTTCTTGAAACGGATGGGATCCGGCACGTGCCAGCGATAAACCGCGTGTTTGGGGATTTGACCCGCCGGCTTGTGGAACAGCGGATAGCCCAGAAACGGGGTCGAAAACGTGGTGTTCCCGAAGTTCCAGGCGCCGCCAAAGTAGTCTTCTGTTCCGGTGTAGCAGAGCGTCGGGAACTGCCCGTCGCCGTCCAGGTAGAACTTCACCTCGCCCTCGCCCCACCAGCCGTTGGAAAGCTGCTCCCATCCGGCAAATGTTCCGACATAGTGCCCCTGGCCCTCGATCCCGTCCACAATGGTGTGCTCGGGATGCTGGCGGGTGGTCAGGGAGCGGCGCCAGGAGGCGTGGAAGTACGCGGCGTCTCCGGCAACCGGCTCCAGCGCGTACGTGATCTGGTAGAAGAACCCGGGAATGTCGTCGGGCCGCTGGTTTTCCACCGTCACCCGGGCGCTCTTGCGGAACGGCATCGGCCAATAGGAATTGAAGCCGCCGCTTGGATTGACGGCCATCATGAGGGAGTTGACCGGGTAGCGCATGGCGTGCGCGTTGGCAAAGAAGTCGCCCAGCGGGGACTCAACGGAAGGCTCCTTCTCGCCGTCCCAGTAGATGCGGAAAATTGCATCCCGATAGGCGGCCTCCGGGACGGTGATCCAGATGTGCTGGATCACCGCCGGGCCTTCAATCTCGGCGATGGTGACTGTTCTGCGCCGCGCCAGCACGATGTCCGGGCTCACCTTCCACCCGGTGCCCAGCGCCGAGGCGCCGCTCAGCGGCGTCGGCGCCATCCTCGCTCCGCCGCCGCGTTCCCCGGTTGGATTCTCCGCTGAGATGGATCGCGTTTCAGAGTTGCGAAGCTGTGGCAGTGAGGCGATTGCGGCGAACCCGGATGCTTGCGGCGGTCCGCTCTGGCCAGGGGCCGCCGGCGCCAGCATGAAGAAAAGCGCCAGCGCCGGCAAACACGTCACGATGGGCCGTGAGATTCTCCGCATTGCTCAGGACACTCCAATCGGTTCGAGACAGGTTGGTCAGAAATGCAATCGCAGAGTGTACTGCAACTGCCGTCCGAGATTGGCTTGCGTGACCGACCGGCCGAACTGGGGGCTGCCCACCGTCATGCCCGGCAGACCGGGCACAAAGCTGTTGGTCAGGTTGTAGGCTTCCATGCGGAACTCCAGCTTGACTGCTTCGGTGACCGGAAAGTACTTGGCCACGTTCAGATCGATGTTCCAGTTGCGTGAGCCTTTTACTCCGTCATACTGCCAGGGATTCATCCTCGGCGTATAAGCGGGCAGCACCTCGAACATGCTCGTGTTGAAGTACATGTCCCGGCCCGGGTTGTCAATGGATGGATCGTCGCCGGTGGCCAACGCGGGATCGAAGCGAAGATACTCGCCCGAGGCAATCATGTAGATCGAACTGGCGGACCAGCCGCCGATGAGCAGGTCAACGAACTTCGGAACGGTGGATGCGTACTTGCGATCTTTCCCGAACGGCAGTTCCGCGGTGCCGGCGAAGGTCATCCGGTGGCGAGGCTCTTTGCCGCCCATCATCGTGAAACGGTCCGCGTACTGGTCGATGTCGTTGAAAAACACCCCCGTCTTCTGGCGGGCGTACGCATAGTTCCATTGAAGCTGGTACCCATGGCTGAACCGTTTGCGCAAGCTGAGTGAGAGAGCGTTGTAGCGGTCGTCAATCCCAGGCGTGTTCCGCTGGATGAGATCGAGATACTGGGGATATGGGCGCAGTTGGTAAGTGGCCGGTACGTATGGATAGTTTCTCAGGATACCCGGAAACTTCTCGACCGGGTAAGCGTTGAAGAACGGGTTCGGCACAGGCTGCTCCGCCGCCGCCTTGTGAGTGTAGAGCAGTTGCGGATCCATCAGGTTGAAGTTCTTGTTGTAGGGCAGCCCCCGGCTGATGGTCAGAAAGTAAGTCGCCTCGGCGAGAAAGCCGTCGCCGAGGTAGCGCTGTAGCGAAAAGTTCAGCCGGTCGTTGACGCCGGTCCTGAACGTGGGGCTGTCCCAGGACACCTCGTCGCCCAACTGCGTGTAGCGGCCATAGGCGTTGCCCACCGGGGGCAGGACGCCATCGGGGAACGGATTGCTCAACCGCGCTCCCGGCACACCCAGGGTGAACGGCGCCAGCGCGGTCGCCTGGCTGAAACCGTAGTAACCAGGGTCGTTGGTGATCGTTCTGGAAACGACCAGCGGTGGAACGACAAACCGCGCCCATCCGGCGCGCAGCGACATCTTGTCGTTCAGGCGGATCGACGCTCCGATGCGCGGCAGAAACACGTGCGGGTTGCTGCTGTACTTGTGGGGGTTGTCTTTGTCTGTGAACGCGAAGGCGCCGTTATAGATAAACGGTTTGCCGAACATCTGCTGAACGAGCGGGTGGAACTGCGGCGGCTTGGCCTGGAACTCAGGGATGGGATCGTTCAGGTCCAGCAGCCGGGTCAGACGGTAGTCCGGATCCAGCGGCCCGCTCTCGTACTCGTACCGTAATCCCAGGTTGAGCGTGATGTTCCGGTTGAGCTTGAAATCGTCCTGGAAGTAGAGGCCGTAGAAATTCACCCGGCTGTATTGCGGCGCGACCGTGGAGGATAAGCCCGCCTCCGGGGCGCCCACAAGGAAACTGGCCCACGAGTCGCCAGTGAGCCCCCAGTTCGGATTCTGGAAGGTATCGGATGTCGGTGTTGGAGAGAAGCCGAAGCCCATGAGAAGCGGCAGGTGGACCTTGCCGAGATGGAACCGCGTCTCGATCCCCGCTTTCAAATTATGCGAGCCTTGTGTCCGGCGCACGCTCGCGTGGCCGCTGTAGTGGCTCGGAGTCTGTATCCAGTAGAGGTCCTGTCCAAAGATCGCGTCGCCTACGTAGAGGGCGGGATAGTACAGTTTGGGCAGGCCCTTCAGGTAAGGCTTGTACCAGGAATTGTTCGGCCAGAATTCGGCGAGTTGCTGCTCGGTGACCTCCGAAGGTGGCGAATCGTAGTTGTCCGCGAGCGCCGCGTACCCGAAGCGGAACGTGAATACCGTTCGTGCGTCCTTGATCCAGACCGCGTCCGCGGCGATGTTGCGGTTGTTCATGACGCCGCCGTTTGCGTCGCGCTGGGCGGGTGAACCCGAGTAGCGTTCGGGAGCGAGGTTTGTCTTCACCTGGCTGTAGCGGCCGAAGATGCGCCATGAGTCATTGGGATTCCAGTCCACACGCTCGCTGAAATTGACGTAGCGCGTCCGCATGGGGAAGGTCCTCTTGAAGTTCTGCAGACCCATTAGCGTGTCGCCCGCATCATTTGGCTTCCAGATGTCCTTCATGAAGCGCACGGCCGCCGGATCAAGCTTCGCCCCGGGGATGATATTGCCGGGGAAGGGCGTCCTGGACGCTACGCCGGTGGCTGGATTGACGGTCGTGGACCACGGGTCGAAGATCGTCTGCAAAGCGCCAATCGCATTGAGCGATTTCGAGAAGTCGCCGGTTCGTTCCGGGTCCGTCGGCAGGGTGAAATAGTTGTCCAGCGGTTCGTTCATCTTCCACTGCTCGTAGGAGGTGAAGGCAAACAGCTTCTTCTTGATGATCGGATTGCCCAGCGTGCCGCCCCAAATGTGGTTGCGCGACGTGCTCGGCTGATGCGTGATGGAGTTGACCGCGGCGTTCAGCGCGGGATTGCGGCCGAAATAGTAGGCCGTCCCGTGGAATTCGTTCGTGCCCGATTTCATCCCCACGCTCAGGATGCCGCCCGCGCTGTGCCCGTATTCGGCGTCCACGCTGTTTTGCTGCACGCTGAATTCCTGCACCGCGTCCATCGGCGGCGTGTAGGAACCTTTCGGGCCGATCTGTACCGGCGTTCCGTCCACGAACAGATCGTTCTGGCGCGCGTTGCTGCCGCCGACGTCGATCGTGCTCGACGACCACATGAAGAACGGATTGGCATTGGCCGTCGCGTAGGCGCCCGTGTATCGATTCACCACCAGTGGGTCGAGCGTCGCCAACTGGAAAGGATTGCGGGCCATGACCGGCAACTCCTTCAGCATCGTCTGATCGATGGTCATGTCGACGGAACTGGTGTTGAAGGAAACCGTGGCGCCAGTGCCGGCGACGGTGACCGATGTGGCGGTCCCCTTCAACTGGAGCGCCGGATCGATCGTGATGTCGGCCCGGACCTGCACCACCACGTCCTTGGCCTCGAACACCTCGAATCCCGGGGCTTCCGCGCGGAGGTGGTACGTACCCGGCACAACCAGGTCGAACCCGTACCGGCCGTGCGCGTCCGATTGGGCGTTGGACTCCACGCCCGTACTTTGGTTGGTGAGCGTGATCTTTGCGCCGGGTACCGCGGCCTGGCTGGGATCGGTCACAATGCCTTGTACTTTGGCCCGGTACTCCTGGCCGAGACCGGGCCGGCACGCTATGGCGAGCAGGACCAGCAAGGCCAAGCCATGCCGGACTGCACTAAGACGGACAAGGCGGGTGGACATCTTATTAGCTCCTTGTGGAATGGCTCAACGAACGAAGACCTGCCGTACCGAACGAGATCAGGTCGCCCAGAAACTGCTCGGAGGTTTCGATGAGGTTTTGGCCGGGATGCATTCGATCCATGTCCTGGCTGTTGATCATGGTGTAGACCACACCTCCAAACAGGAAGTGGATCCAGAAGAAAAGCTGAGGTTCCCCAACTTCGGGCGCCGCGCGGCGCGCCGCCTGAAGAAACCGTTCGATCATGCCGCCGTAAAGTCCCTGCAGGAAGACATTTAGCTGAGGATCCGGCTCGCTTTGCAAGCGGCCGATCAGGAGGACGAAGTTCCGGTTGGTCTGCCAGGTGCGAACCATCGGCTCGAAAAGCGCGTAGAGAACCTGCGCGAGCCGGAGTGCTTTCCCGCCCGCCGCCGCCTCCGCCTCGTCCAGCAACCGCAGGCGTTCCTCGTTCAGCGGCTGGAGGCAGTGCCGGTAGACCGCCCGCGCCAAAGCGTCCTTCGAGCGGAAGTAATAGTTGACGGCGGCGATGTTCACTTCGGCTAACTCTGTGATTTCTTTAAGCGATGTCCCCCGGATCCCCTGTGTGGCGAACAACCCTTCGGCCGTTTTGAGAATCCGTTGGCTCGTTGATTTGGCCGTGGTCTCTGTTGCGCTCATTGCCGATACCAACCGAAGCGACCTCACTGAAGCACCCAATTGAAGTACGCGATTCAAGTGTACGCTTGAATCGCACGCTGGTCAAGAAGAGTTTTTGGCTTTTTGGTTGTCGCGCATGGCGGCGGCTGCCTGGTAAGTGGCCAGCGCCTCTCTGCCTCGATGGTTCTTCAAGTAGAGGTCCGCGAGCAGGAGCAGCGAATCCAATCCGGCGCCATGCCGGGCGCGGAAGCCTTCGATGACTCGTAGGGCTCTGGCGGATTCACCGGTCTGGGCAAGGTAGTAGGCGAGGCTGAACGCGTATTTCTCGTTGCCGGGAACGGCTTTCTCAGCCTGCTGGCAGTAATCCAAGCCTTCCGTCTTGCGCCGTTCCATCATCAGCACGCAAAGGTTGAATGCGGCGGGTGCGAGACTCGGGTCCGAGGTCCACGCCTTCTTGAGAGAAGCTTCAGCTTCCGGCTTTCGGCCGAGTTCGGCCAGCAGCAGTCCGCGATTGAAGTTAGGATTCGCCTAGAAATAATCTGATCAGATTTCGAGCGCGCTAGGTCGGATTTCGTAGTTCCAGTCTCCATGGAACTTGTCACGCAGCAGATTCACTCGTGTCAACTCTTCGTCGGTTACCTTGATGCCGGCCTCG
>JADZCI010000063.1 GCA_020851655.1 Bryobacterales bacterium | reverse complement strand
CAAAACTGGAGCCAGGAACCGGCCACCGAAAAGAGCGACGAGCTCAAGTAACCCGCTTCTTAAGACGCGCCCTTCCCCGTCAGGTATTCGGTCACCTCGGTCCGTCCGAACTCGCGGGCCCACTTCAACGCGGACCGCATCTCGGCCAGCATGAGCTCCGGCATGGACGAGGCGCCTTCCGGCGTGCTTCGCCTCAAGTAGGCCTTGACCAGATCCAGGCGGCCCAGCGCGGCGGCCTCGCACAGGCCGGCCGTCTTGCGCGACTCCAAAGTGGCGCCGCCCTTGAGCAGGACTTCGCCCAGCGCCAGCCGCAAGCCGGCGCGCGCGGGATGAATGCTCGTCAGGACCAACTCCATCGTGGTCGTACCGCCGCGATAGAGCTTGCAGGTGGCGTTCACCTCCGCGCCGCGCTCCAGCAGCAGTTGCAGGATCAGCACCGCGTTGTCCGGCGTCCGCTGCCTTTCTTCTTCGACGCCATTGGCGCCGCAATAGTGCAGAAGCGTGGCGCGATGAGGCCGCGGTGACCGTGCCTGGATGAGCGACGGTTCTTCATCCAATAGCTCCCGTAGTTTGGCGGCATCCCCGGATACCACAGCGTCCGCGGCGCGCTCAAACATCTGGTTCTGCCCTTCGCGTCCGGCGGCCCCGGCGCTTCGAGGCTCGTCTTCGAGCGGCTTCTTGCCGTCAAAATTGCGAGCTTCCAGATCCGCTCCCGCTTCCACCAGGGCGTTGACGGCATCGGATGCGCCGGCGAGCATTGCCAAGCGCAGTGGCGCTTCACCGTCACAGTCCGGAACATTGGGATCAAGCCCGGCCGATAACAGCAAGGGCACAGCTTGAGACATGCCTGACCGGATCGACCACGCCAGCACGCGGTGATCGTCGTTGCCAAGGAAAGCCCTTGCGTAAGGATGCTCGCGCAACAGCCGGTTGAGGGCGTCACGATCGCCCGTCAGGCAAGCGCCAAGGATCCGGTCGATCGCCGTCGCCGCGCCCTCGCTGACGCCGCGGCGCAAGAGCATATCAGCCGCCGTGGCGTTCCCATGCCTCACGGCCTGACGGTATGCATTCTCCAGGATGCCGTGCGCCGCTGTGCCGGAGTTCTCATTTCCCAGCAGGAGTTCGAGCAAGTCGCGGCCGCGCCCAAGCCGGATCCCTTCGAGCAAAGCCTGCTCGGCCGGAAGATGGGCGCGCGCGGCCAGCATCCGCGCCATGTCGTTCCGGCCAGCCACGATGGATTCGCGCAGCGCCCATCCGGTTTGCCAGGAGACGCTCGACGGAAGAGCGGCCAGCAACAAGCTGAGCACCTCGATACTGCCGCCGCGTACGGCTTGCAGTAGCGCCACGGTGGTGTGCTCGAGTTGGGCTCCGGCGTCGAGCAGCAACTTCACCAGCGCCGGACTGGCCGCTCTGCCGGCTGCAGCCTCGATCGCCATCAACTCGTTGTCCTCCCACAGCATCGTGCCGTGTGTGGATTGGAACCCCGCTTCCCGGCCGGTGACGGCCGCGCCGAGTTCCAGCAAGTGTGAAGCAATGCGTATGCGCCCTTCGTCGGCTTGATGACCGCGGCGGCGGCTGGAGCACAGATACAGCAGTGGCCTCCAACTCCGTCTTCCGCCGGGCTGGTCCGCGAGCGCCGCGTCAGCAGCCAGCAGCGCCAGTGCGGAATTACTGTCGGCGAGCGCGGCGGCAATGTGGAGCGAACGCGCCGGTCCGCGCCGGTCTCGGGCCAGCGCCGCCGCCATGGCATCCTCATCGCCAGCCAGCGCGGCATCGATGAGGAGTTCCCCGGCAGACTCGCGCTGCTGATCGGGATTGAGATTTCCCTCTTCCATCTTTTTCCCGCGCCGGCGTGGCCGGATAAGTCAGTCTACCCGCACACGCGCATCACGAAAAATTCATAGCTGTAAAATTCCGCGTCTTGGCGCCGATCTCGAGCCCCACCTGGTCTGCGAGCGCCTGCGCGGCGGCCTCGCCCCCGACGCGCCGCCCTAAAACGCGAACGTAAACGTCACATACGCGTTCAGCCAGCGGTCCTTGGTGCGCACCGGCGGGAGCGTGCCCACGGCGCGGCCCTCGGTGTGGCCGCGATACATTCGCGTCACCGCGCCCAGCCGGAAATTTCCTCGCTGGTCGAGCGCGAAATCGCCGCCCGCCATCGCGTACCAGCCCGGACCGCTGCGCGAGTTGCATACCGGACAATCGACGCGATAGTAATAGCTCGGCTGGCGCAGCGATTCGACGTACCAGAGATAGGCCCCGCCCGCGCCCCCGTAGAGTTCAAACCGCCCCTTGGCCAGCGGCAGAATGGCTCGGGCGCCGTAAGGAAAGAAATACTGGAAATCCCGGATCCGGATCGGGCCGAAGGCCGGCGAGTTGTAGTAATCTTCCACGTCCGCCGCCAGGTAAGACGAGTCCATGCCCGCGTCTAACTGAAGATACCGAAGCGGCCGGTAACCGTAACTAAACGTCCAGGAAAACGCGTTCTGGTAAAAGGCGTGTAAATCGTCCTTGGGAATGGCAATTCCCAAACCGCCCGTGAAATGGTGGCGTTGGAAACTCTGTGCCCGCAGACTGAACGCCAGCATCAGTCCCATTCCCGCAAGTAGCGATCGGCGCATACTGCCCTCAGGACGCGCCCGCGCCGCGTGCCGTTTCAGGCCAGTTTTTCTTGGCGGCCGTGTTCGCGCGCCGCGGCTACCTCAACAGGACCTCTTCGAGAAACCGCAGCGCCCGCGGATCGCGCGATTGTCCCAGCCAGAACATCGCCTGCTCCCGGACCGTCCTGTTGCGGTTGTGCTTCGCCAAGTCGATCAATTTCGGAATCCCATCATCGGCCGGCAACTGGCTCAGGGCGAAGACGGCTTTTTTCTTCACCTCGGTATCCGGGTCGTTGTCCACGGCCTCGCCCAGTGCGCCCATCGCCTTGGCGCTCGCCTTTTGAGAAAGCCAGAACAGAGCCTGCCCGCGAGTCCTTCCGCTTGTTTCTTCTTTGGCCATCCGTATGAGCGCATCATCGGCTTCGGCGCCGGCCTGCATCGCCAGCGCCGGCAGCGCGTCAACACCCTGCCCCTTCAGCCACGCGGCGCTCGCCGCCGGCGTGATGCCGGTGAGCCACACAAAGGGCAGCCCGCCGGCATCGAGAGCGCATTCCATCGGGAACGCCCGCACCTTTTCCGCCTTGCCTCCCGTCACACGAATGAGCACGGCCATCTGGCCCGTCTCTTCCAACTTGACCGGTCCCGGGTACACCGCCTGCGCTGGACGGCTCTTCTCCAATTCCCATCCGCGCCAGGCGCCGCCCCAACAGCGCATGCCGTTATCTTTTCGCGCCAGCGGCGCCTCGTACCCCAGCCATGCCGGACCCTGAACTTTGGCGATTTCCGTCTCCAGCGGTCCGGCGGCGCGTGTCTCCATCACCGCATTCGCAACCGGAGGCTGAGCCCATGCGGCAAGCGAGATCAGCGCGCTCAGCCCCATCCTCATTTGTTCAGAAGCTCCATCATGTACTCGGTGGACTCCTTCGACTTCATCATCGACAGCAGTTGCACCGCGCTCTTCTTCAACTGCGGATCGGTTTCCTTGCGGGCGATGTTCACCAGCGCCTTGGAATCATTCCCCATAAACAATGCCTGCTGAATCTGTTTTTTCACGCTGGCCTCCGTCTCGGCGCCGTACATCTCCGCCAGCATCTCGCGCGCGCCCATCACCCCCAACTGCTGAATCGCCTGCCGCCGCATGGCTAGATCTTTCTCGGACTTCGCCAGCGCCGCAACCCTCGCCCGGTCGCCGGAAATCATGAACGCCTCCAGCACGGCGCGTTTGACCTCCGGTTCGTTCGAACTGCTGTAGATGTCCGCCAGCGCCTGGCTGTTCTGCTGTCCGCCGAAAATCCCCAGGTTGCGGACCGCCTTGACCTGTAAATCGGGGTTGGAACCGCCCTTGGCGATCTGCACCATGATCTCGCGCGCCTTTGGAGTGCCGCTCTGCGCCAGCACAAAGAGCGCCCGCTCCTTGACTTTGGGCGAACTCGATCCGGCCAGCATCTTTTGCAGGATGGGCAGCGCCGCCTCCGGATCTGATTGCAGCAGTCCGTTCAGCGCCATCAGTTTGAGATCCTCGTCGCCCGCGCTCTCGGCCGCGACACTCTGCCCTGCCGCCTGCTTCATCTCGATCTCCAGCGCCTTGGCATCGTTGAGCCACCGGCTGTTGGGATAAGCCGACACCAGGCCGGCCAGAGTCTGGAGCGCCTGCGGCGTCAGGTTCTGCTTCCGTTCCGCATAGGCCTTCCAATAGAGCGCGGCATCGGCGCGCGCGCCCTTTCCCGCGGCAATCTGGGCAAACTGCGCCGCCGCGGCGGCCCACTCGCGCTTATCCAGCGCCTTCTGCGCTTCCCGGTAGGCGCGTTCCGCTTCACGCAGAACGCGCTCGGTCTCACGTTGCGCCCGGCCGGCTTCGGCCTGCTCCCGGGCGCGGTCCCTTTCCTGCTCAGCCCGCACGGGCTGAGCGCTCAAAGCGGCCGCGGTAATCAACGCCGCCGCCACCCAGTAACTCCGAGTTACTCTGGTCATCGCACTTAGTTCCTTACTACCGGCAGCGGATCCTTTTCCCTTTGCCGGACATTCGATTCGACCACTCGCACCTTGAACAAAATCCCCTGGTCGGCCATGCGTTGCCGGATGGCCTCCCAATCCTCGTCCGAAGCGTGGGCCACATCGGCCAGCAACCGTTCCAGGTCGTCCAGAACACTCGCCAGACCCGGCTCACGATCCCGCACCGCCGCCTGCCGGTACAACCGGTTGTCGGCCAGCAGTTCCTCGGCCTGTTCTCTCAGATCGCCTTCAGGCCGCGACCCGTCATTGGACAATTCCACCAGCACACGTTGCGACCGCTCCAGGTGGTCGCCCAGCGCCACCAGCAACACGCGCTCCCGCACTTGCTGACTGGCCGCTTGGGCGGTCTCGACCCTGGCTGGCGCGCGCAGGCTCCAGCGCCCGGCCAGAAACGCCATGGCCAGCAACGCACAGATTGCCCCGGCAAAGGCCCAGCGCGGAAACCCGCCGGCGCGCGCGCGCCTTCGCCGGATCTCCAAGCGCGGTTCCAGCCGGCTCCACACCGCCGCCCCATACTCCGGCATCCGCTCCGGAACGCTCAGCCCGTTCATCGTGTTCAGGTCCCGCTGGACCGCCGCATACTCAGCGCGGCACCCGGCGCAAACGCTCAGATGCTCCGCCGCCGCGCCGCCTTCGGGTTCGCCGTAGTAATGCAGGATCAGTTGTTCTTCTGTCAGATGGGTCATGACATCCAATCCACGACAGGCCGCAACGCCTGCCTTAACTTCTGAACCGCCCGGAATACCGAGTGCTTGGTGGCGCTCTGGCCGATTCCGAGCGTCTGGCTGATCTCGTAGATCGACTGTTCCTCAAAATGCCGCAGCACAAACGCCGTACGCTCGCGCGCGCTCAACTGCGCCATGGCGGCATTCAAACGCCGCGAAATCTCGCCGCTCATCGCTTGCCGGTCCGGCGCGGGAGTTGCCGCGATCACACGCGACGCGCCAGCGCCTTCCTCGTCCTCCAGCGGCGCCTGCCCGCGGCGCTTCCGCGCCTCCAGCAGATCGAGCGAGTAGTTGGTCGCAATCCGGTAGAGCCACGTGCTGAAACTGGCTCGTCCGTCGTAGCTGGCCAAGTTGCGATACGCCCTCACAAATGTCTCCT
>JADZCI010000062.1 GCA_020851655.1 Bryobacterales bacterium | reverse complement strand
GACGGCGCGAAATCGAAGTGCTTCCCACACTTCGCCGCTGATGACAGCACCGCGCCAAACCGTCAGACCTCCGAGCGGAACGATGAATTCTGGCGGTTCAATTGAGTACGCGCGGAATTCCGGAAAACGGGATCACGCCGGGCGAACCGGCGGCGGCGATGCGCTCAGTTCTGTGTCCGGCTTAAGGCTTCTGGAACCGGCTTGGCGGCAGGCCGCCATTGATCTTCCGCTCGGTGATGATCCGTTCTCCGACTGTAACGCCATTCTGGCGGATCACTTCTTTGAACGGCAGCTTCACGCCTTGCATCTCGCGGTAGTCGGAAAACAAGGAGTCGGTTTCCACCGGACCCGTGTTGCTCACCGTGTTGTAGGTGACCTTGGAGAGCAGCTTGGTATCCGGATCGAAGTAGACCTTCATCTCGTTGTCGCCTTGTTTCCACAGCACGCCGTCGAGCCTATTGCCGTCCGCCTCATCCGGCGGAATCAGTGAAAGGCTGGCTTTGCCTTCGCCGGCGGCCAGCAGCAGCCCGACTCCCGACGCGACAATGGCGCCCTTGGCGAACTCCCTGCCCATACCGGGCGGAAGTTCCCGCACCATCGCTCCCTGAGACATCCACCCGGTTTGACCGTCAAAGGCATGAGTCACTTCCCCGACGGGAAGTTTGATCGTGATGCGATAACGGTCCGGGTACAGAACTTCTTCTGAAGCCTCCGCGGGCATCTCGCCCTGCGGCGTGCTCATCTTCATGCTGCTTTTGGACGACAGGTCCTTGATCTTCGACAGCGCTTCCAGGCCACCGGCGGCCTCGATCGCGGCATTGACAATCTGTTTGGCTTTCGCATTGTCTTCAGGCGGCGCACTGGGCGCCTCTTTGGGCTTGCGCAAGCCGGGCGCGATCACATCCAGGTCCCCGGCGGGGATAATGGTGACCGGTCCGAAATTCTCCAGCGCTTTAGCGAAACCCTTGGCATCCCCGACTGCGACAATCGCCTCCAGATCGGGCTTGATGTGTTTTTGTACAGCCGCGGCCACCTTATCCCGCGTCTGGCTTTCCAGAAGCTGGCGGTAGGTGGCCCAGTAATCGCCGGGCAGGCCGAACACGGCCGCGTTGACGACGCGGCCCGCGACCGCGCCCGACGTCTCCGTGCTGAGTCCGAATGCGCCCACCATGAACTCGCGCGCTTCGTCAAACTCCGCCTGGCTGGCCGGGTTCGCACGCCACTCGGCGAGCAGGTCGAGAATCATCTTGATTGCTTCGGCCGTCTTTTCGGTCCGGGTGAACGTCTTGACGCCCCAGGCGCCCGACTCCCGCAACGGGTGCATCATGCTGCTGGCGCCGTAAGTGAGTCCTTCGTTGGCGCGAAGCTTCATGTTCAGCCGGCTGTTGAAGGACCCGCCAAACACCTGGTTGGCGATGTTGAGCGGTACGTAATCCGGGTGATTTCGAGGGAGGGCGACTTGACCTACAAAGATCTGCGTCTGCACCGCCGACGGCATGTCCACGATCACGACACGGCGGCTTGTGGCCGCCGGCGCGGGGAGTTTCAGCGCCGGAGGTGTGGCCGTCTTCCATCCGCCAAAGTATTTCTCGGCCTTCGCCAACGCTTCCTCGGGTGTAATGTCTCCCGCAATCGCCAGGAACGAGTCCGCCGGCGCATAGTACGTCTTATGAAACGCGACCAGGTCGTCGCGCTGGATCCGCCGCAGCGTCTGGGGTGTGCCTTCATGCGGATAACCGTAGGGATGCTGCCCGAATACAACACGGCTGCCCACCAGGTTCGCCAGGTATGCCACGTCGCTGTATTGCATCTGCATGCCCGACTGCGCCTGTTGCATCTGGCGGTCGATCTCTTCCTGTTCGAACTTCGGATGAAGGACGATGTCCGCCATCAGTTCCAGGCCAAGATCGGTGAAGGATTTCATGAACGAGCCCGACACGGTCGTCGTGTCGTCGTCGGACGAAGCATTCAGCGCGCCGCCGCAATCGTCAATTAACCGGGCCAGTTCTTCCGAGGATCTGGTCGCGGTGCCTTCACGCAGCAGAGCGGCGGTCATGGCCGCGACGCCCGCTTTGGCCGGCTCATCCCTGGCGCCGCCCGCCAGAATGTCGAGAGTCATCGATACCAGGGGCAGCCTGTGATCTTCCACCACAAACAGCGTCAAGCCGTTCGGCAACTTCCGGGTATGGTGCGCGGGAAATTCGAATTTCGGCGGCGCCGCCGGCTGGGGTGGCGCTTGTTTGGGAGTCGTGGATGTTTGTGCCATCAAAGTTGTGCTGACCAAGAGAAGAGCAGCGCAAAACAGCCGCATACTCTATTGAGCCCCTCCTTGTGTGCCCGCCTTGAGGAATAACCGCGTTTCGTTGCCGGGGATAAGGTACTTCTGGCAGACTCGCTGAACGTCGGCCGCCGTCACCTTACGGTAGTTTTCGATCTCGGTATTGAACAAATCCGGGTTGTTCCGCATCACGGCCATTTGCCCCAGAAAATCGGCTTTGGATTGCATCGATTCGCGCCCGGTGATGAACTGGGACAGAATCTGGTTCTTGGCCTTGTCCAGTTCTTCGTCCGTGACGGGTTGCTTGCGCATGGCCTCCACCACCATCTGGAAGCTGGCCGAGACTTCCTTGATGCTCTTGCCCTGGTTGGCGATGGCGCCGCCGAAAAACAGAGAAGGACCCTCAAGCGAGAACGCCTGCCCGAAAGCCGACATCGCAATCTGTTCCTTGTAGACCATCTGCCGGTACAGGCGGGAACTCTGGCCATTGGACAGAATGGCCGAAGCGACCTCCAGCGGGTAGCTGTCCGGATGACCCATCGGCGGCAGATGATAGGCGCTCACCACGGCGTCCAGCGGCGCCTTTGGATAGGTCTTGGTCATCTCCTGGAGAGCCGTTTGTGGCGGCTCCGTCGCCGTCACACGGGGCACAGGCTTGGCGCTGCGCTTGATCTTGCCCGTGTAACGCTCCAGCATCGCCACCGCATCTTTGAACTTCATGTCGCCCACGATCACCACCGTGGCGTTGTTTGGAACGTAGTACGTGTCGTGAAAATCGCGCACATCGGCCAGTGTGGCGTGATTCAGGTCTTCCATCGACCCGATGGGAATGTGCTTGTACGGGTACTTCTTATAAGCCGCCGCGAACACGTCCTCCATCACGGCGCCATAGGGGGGATTCTCGTACCGGTTGCGCCGCTCTTCCTTGACGACTTCCCGTTCCTTCTTGAAATTCTCGTCGCTGATCTCGAGCGAGGCCATCCGGTCGGCTTCCAGCCAGATCATCCGTTCCAGAAAATTCGGCGGAAACGTTTCCCAGTAGACGGTTGCGTCAAATCCAGTGTAGGCGTTGACTTCGCCGCCGGCTTCGCGCACGTACCGCATGTGTTCTTCGGGACCGACATTCTTCGATCCGCGAAACATCATGTGTTCGAAAAGATGGGCGAACCCGGTGCGCCCGGGCCTTTCGTCTTTCGCCCCCACGTGATACCAGACCTGTAGATTCACGACAGGGCGGCTATGGTCTTCGGCCACGACGATCTTAAGGCCATTAGCAAGTTCGTGCCGCTGAATTTTCATGGCCGGGGGCGTATCCACAGCGGAAAGTCGCGGGCCCGCAACAAATGTGGCCATTCCGAGCACAGTCAGATTCTGCACAAGACTCCGTTTCACTTAAGGATCCAGGGAAGAGCTACATTTTCAGGTTAGCATCGGCTTTTCCAGCATCAACTCGGCGCTTTCCTTATCATCTGTGTTATGCCACTCCACGAAAAGGCGGGTTTACCGGCGCCCGCGGATACTCTGATTGACGTAACCAAGCTGGAAAAGGCTTATTACGGACTGACTCCGGATGCCGCTGCTCAACCAGTCAGTTTCGGCACCAGCGGGCATCGGGGAAGCTCGCTCCTCGGGACATTTCAGGAGGCCCACATTCTCGCCATCACCCAGGCCATCTGCGACTACCGCAAACAGGAACAGATCGATGGCCCGCTGTTCATGGGCATGGACTCTCACGCGCTGTCCGCCGCCGCTCACCGCACGGCCATCGAGGTCCTGTCCGCCAATGGAGTTTCCACCATCATTCATCGCGGCGGCCACCTGACGCCCACGCCGGTCATTTCCCACGCCATCCTGACACATAACGCCGGCCGCGCCCGGAGCCTGGCCGATGGCATTGTCATTACGCCGTCTCACAATCCACCCGAGGATGGAGGCTTCAAGTACAACCCTCCCAACGGCGGCCCGGCCGAGTCCGCGGTGACCTCGGACATCCAGTCGCGCGCCAACGAGTACTTGCGCCAGGGCAACAAGGGCGTACGGCGGTCGGCCTCCCGCGGGCCATCGGTCGAAGAGCGCGACATGATCTCCGCCTATGTCGCGGATCTGGAGAACGTTTTGGACATGGCCGCCATCGCGGGGTCCGGCTTGAGCATCGGCGTCGACCCACTGGGAGGCGCTTCCCTGTCCTATTGGGAACCGATCGCCGAAAAGTACAAGCTAAAACTCACGGTCGTCAACAAGACTCTCGACCCGGCGTTCCGCTTCATGACGCTGGATCACGATGGCAAAATCCGCATGGATTGCTCCAGCCCTTACGCGATGAAGGGGCTGATTGACCTGAAAGACAAATACGACATCAGCTTTGGAAACGATCCTGATGCGGACCGGCACGGAATTGTGAGCCGTTCCTCGGGCCTCCTGAACCCCAATCATTATCTGGCCGTGGCAATCGATTATCTGTTGACGCACCGCCCTGATTGGCCGGCTGAGTCGAAAGTGGGCAAGACGCTCGTTTCCAGCAGCCTTATAGATCGGGTGGTTGCGGCGCTGAACCGTCCTCTCTACGAAGTTCCAGTCGGATTCAAGTGGTTCGCGCCGGGGCTCTTCGACGGCTTCATCTGCTTTGGCGGCGAGGAGAGCGCCGGGGCGAGTTTCCTGCGCCGTAACGGCCGCGTCTGGACGACTGACAAGGACGGGTTGATCCTGGGCTTGCTGGCGGCGGAAATCACGGCTCGCCTGGGGCGGGACCCCGGCGAGCGCTACGCCCAACTGGAGGAGCGCTTTGGGCGGTTCTTTTACCAGCGAATTGACGAAGACTGCACACCGCCGCAACAGGCTGCGTTCAAGGCGCTGACGCCTGAAGTTGTGGACGCCGCCACGCTTGCCGGAGACCCGATTCTGGTCAAGACGATGCGCGCCCCTGGTAACGGCGCCGAGATCGGCGGTCTGAAGATCGCTACATCCCGCGGATGGTTCGCGGTCCGTCCTTCCGGGACCGAACCCAAGTACAAGGTCTACGCCGAAAGCACCGCCAGCGCGGAACATCTGCGGCAACTGGTGAGCGCGGGCAAGGAAATCGTGGGCGGCGCCCTCGCCAGGTCCGCTTCGACGGCCATGCGCGGTTAGGCGCCGGGCTTACTTCACCGCGCGCGCTGCCGACGACGCGTCTTTGAACTTGGCCAGGTTCGCCTTGTCAATCAGCGTCGCCCCCGTATCGATAAACGTCGGAATCTGAGCGAAGTTGTTATCCGCGAAGTTCGCCGTCAACGACGGCAGCGGATGGAGTTTGAGGTCGGCCAGCATCTTCAACCCGGTGTAAGCCATCGTGTACGGCTTCTGCCCGATCGTCGCTTCGATCGTTCCGTTTTCGATGCCTTTGAGCGTACCGGGTTGTGTGTCCATGGCGAACACTTTCTTGTCCGTCAACTTCTTGCGATTCAGGACCTCGGCGACTTCCTGGCAACTGAGGGCTTCGAGGCAGACAAAGGCGTTCACCGAGGCGGGGTTCTTATCGAGAATCTCCAACGTCCGGTCGAACGCGATACGCGGGTCTCCATGCACGTCGATGACGTCGGTGATCTTGATCTGCGGACTAGCCTCGAAAGCCGCCTTGTACCCGTTGAGACGCTCAATCAGGTTGAGCTGTGTTGGGATGGTGAGAACGACGACGTTGCCCTTTCCGTTCAAGACCCGCGCCGCAAAGCGTCCTCCCATCAGCCCCGCCTGGTAGTTGTTGGTGCCGATGAAGAACAGGCGGTTGCTCGCGGGCGCGTCGGAATCGACCGTGATGACCGGAACGCCGGCGGCGATGGCCGTATTGATATCGTCTTTGAGCACGTCGGGGTCGGCCGGCGACACCAGGATGCCCGCGGGTTTGAGCCCCATGATGCGCTTGAAGTCCGCTTTTTGCGCCGCGGGATCGTAGGATTCGGGTCCCACCAGTTCAGCGCGCACGTTGAGTTGCTTTCCTGCCGCGACAAGCCCCGCGCCGGCTTCCTGCCAGTACGGCACCTTGATGTTGGTGCAAACCAGGAAATACCGTTCCGCGGTGCTGTGCTCGGAACCGCCGCCGCAGCCCCACGAAGCTAGAGCCGCAACGGCAACACAGAAGGACGAGAAAGAGAGGCTTCTACTCCTCATGGCTAATTGCTCCTTGAAAGCCGAAACTATCAGGCACGATCCTATACTAGATCGAATGGCGGTAGAAGCTGAGGGGGTGGACCGGAAATGACGGCGATCACGCGGCGGGCTCTCTTGGCGGCGGCGGCCAGTCCGCCTGAAATCCGCGGCGAAGTGTTCCTGCGATCGCCCCGCAAGGGCGCCGCCGTCATGGCTTACGCCTACTACACGTCGGCAAAAGGCGGCGGGATGATGTCGATCGAGCAGCGCTGGTCCCGGTCCGACACCATCGACGTCGCCTACGTGCGCCGGTCGAACGACTACGGCCAAACCTGGAGCGCCCCCGTCGAAGAGCCCACCGGTGAGCGCCGCGAAAACGGAATGTGGCGCAAGCATCCTCGCGGCGGTTGGGTGGATCCGTCCACCGGACGTTTCATCGAGCTGTGGATGGAGGGCGTCCTGCCCACCGACGACCCGCTGGAGGGCTTGCGCCAGTGGAAGCTCTTCTATCGCGTCAATGGCCAGACCCGGCAGGTGATTCACGAAGGAGGCGACGCCTCACACTGGCTTCCCGGCATCGAGACCGGAAAGAACTCGGCCATGCTCGGTGATCAGACATGCCAGCCGCTTTCCTACAAAGGCGAGATCCTGCTGCCGCTGTCGGTGTCGCCGCGCGCCGCCGACGGGTCGCTCTACAATCCCGGCGGCGGCTACACTTACCACGACGCCGCGGTACTCCACGGCAAGTGGCGCGGTGACGAGTTGCGATGGAAATTGGGTGGCATGGTGAAGGGCGACCCGCAAAGGACCACTCGCGGACTGCCCGAGCCCACTCTGGCGCGTTTGTCGCGCGGCCGAATTCTGATGGTGATGCGCGGCTCCAATGACCGGAAGCCCGAGCTTCCCAGCTACCGCTGGGTCTCCACTTCCGGCGATGGCGGATGGACATGGACGCAACCGGAGCCGTGGACCTACAGCGACGGCGAGAAGATCCTTTCTCCCAGTTCCTGCTCGCAACTCCTGACACACTCAAACGGCCGGATCTACTGGCTGGGCAACCTGGCCCGAGAGAACCCCAAGGGCAACCGCCCGCGATACCCATTTCATATCGGCGAGGTGGATGGCGAGACCGGCCGGCTGCGGCGGGCGAGCGTCCGGGTTATCGACGACCTGCGGCCCGGCGAAAATCCGCAACTCACACTGTCCAACTTCTACGCGCGGGAAGACCGGCAGACGCGCGAAGTTTGCCTGCACATGACGCGCCTCTTTGCTCTGCCGGATGGCTGGGAAGGCGATGCGATGCTGTACCGCATCGCGGTTTAGAGCGCGCGCCGGGCGCCAGATACGCCTCCAGGCTGCGATACGATGGCGGCGAGACTCCGATGAAATCGCTCAAGTTGCTCCTGCTGCTCAGCGCGGCCGTCCCCGCGGTTGCCCAGAGCCCCGATACCCGAGTACAACAGAAGCTCAAAGAAGTGGACGCGGTCATTGCGAAGGGCCCGTACAAAGCGGACTGGGCGTCACTCGAGAACTTCAAGATGCCTCAGTGGTACGCCGATGGCAAGTTCGGAATCTTCATCCATTGGGGCGTGTACGCGGTCCCCGCCTTCGGAAACGAATGGTATCCGCGCAACATGTACATACAGGGCTCCAAGGAGTTCGATCATCACGTGAAGACCTACGGGCCGCAGTCGAAGTTCGGCTACAAGGATTTCATCCCGCTGTTTAAGGCGGAGAAGTACGACCCGGCGGCGTGGGCAACGCTGTTCGAAAAGTCCGGCGCGAAATTCGTGATGCCGGTGGCCGAGCACCACGATGGATTTGCCATGTACGATTCGGCGCTCACCGCCTGGTCGGCGGCAAAGATGGGGCCCAAGCGCGACCTGGTAGGAGCGCTTGGCGCCGAGGTACGGAAGCGTGGAATGCGTTTCGCGGCTTCCTCGCACCGCGCTGAACACTGGTGGTTCTTCGACGGCGGCATGAAGTTCGACTCCGATGTGAAAGACCCCCGGAACCTCGGGCTCTATGGCCCGGCGCAGCCTCAGAAGACGCCCGACGGCAAAGCACAGAACCAGCCGGACGCGGCGTACATGGATAACTGGCTGGCGCGCACCGCCGAACTCGTCGACCAGTACAAGCCGGAAGTGCTCTGGTTCGACTGGTGGATCGAGCAGCCCGTGTTTCAGCCCTACCTGAAGCGCTTCGCCGCGTTCTACTACAACCGCGGCGTGGAATGGAATCGCGGCGGCGTGGCCATCAACTACAAGAACAAATCGTTCCCCGACAAAGCGGCGGTCCTCGATATCGAGCGCGGCAAACTCGACAAGATGCGGACCCTGATGTGGCAGACCGACACATCGCTCGGTTTGAAGTCGTGGGGCTATATCGAAGGCGAAGAATTCCGCAACGCCAACTCCGTGGTGGATGAGCTGGCCGACATCGTCAGCAAGAACGGACTGCTGTTGCTGAACATTGGTCCCCGCGCCGACGGGACGATTCCCGCCGAGGTTCAGTCCACGCTGCTTGACATCGGCAAGTGGCTCGCCACCAATGGTGAGGCGATTTACGGCACGAAACCCTGGAAGGTATACGGCGAAGGTCCCACGGAGGTCCTGTCCGGCGGATTCACCGACCGCAAGCAGAAGCCGTTCACCGCCGGTGATGTACGATTCACGCAGAAGGGGAATGCGCTTTACGCCATCTTCCTCGATTGGCCTTCCGGGCAGAGCACCATCCAGTCCATCACCGGAGCGGCGCTCGACGGCAGAAAGATCAGCTCGGTCTCGCTGCTGGGCTCTAAAGAGAAGACCGGCTGGAAATTGACCGATGGCGGACTCACTGTAACCTGGCCCCAACAAAGAGCGGGCGATCACGCTTACGCGCTGCGCATCGTCCTGCAATAATCGGGGGCGATGACACAACACATGGCGGCTTGGAGTCCGGCGGGCAATGGCGTCGACCCTGGCGCGATTCCGTTACGCCGGCTCTACACCGGCGCCACGCTTCCCGCAATCGGCCTGGGCACCTTCGGCTCCGATCACGCCACGGCGCCGATGGTCGCCGAAGCGGTTCTGGGCGCCGCGGCGGTGGGCTACCGCCACTTCGACTGCGCCTCCGTTTATGGCAACGAGGCCGCCGTGGGCGCATCGCTGCGTACGATCCTCGCCAGCGGCATCTCGCGCGAGCAGCTTTGGATCACCTCGAAGGTTTGGAACGACAAGCATGCCCCCGATGACGTTATCGCGTCGTGCCGGCAATCTCTTTCCGATCTCGGGTTGGACTACCTGGACTTGTATCTAGTGCACTGGCCTTTTCCCAACTTTCATCCGCCGGGCTGCGACGTGACGTCCAGAAGCGCCTCCGCCAAGCCTTATATCCACGAGAACTACATGAAGACGTGGCGGGCGATGGAGAAACTGGTCGATACCGGTCTCGTGCGGCACATCGGCACGTCCAACATGACGGTCCCCAAGCTCAGGCTTCTGCTCCGGGATGCGCGGATCAAGCCAGCGGCCAACGAAATGGAACTGCATCCGCATTTCCAGCAACCCGGGCTGTTCGAGTACGTTCGCGCACAGGGCATTCACCCCATCGGGTATTGTCCGGTCGGTTCGCCGGGCAGACCGGCGCGCGACAGGACGCCGCTGGACACGGCCGACACCGAAGACCCGGTGATTGTGAAGATCGCGCGGCGCCACGACGTTCATCCGGCGGTGATTTGCATCAAGTGGGCGGTGCAGCGCGGGCAAACGCCGATTCCGTTTTCCACCACTCCCAGAAACTACCTCGCCAATCTCCGCGGTGTCGTGTCCGCCCCGCTGAGTGATGACGAGATGCGGGAGATCGGCGGAATCGACAGGAACTGCCGCTTGATCAAGGGGCAGGTGTTTCTATGGAAGGATGGCCAGTCCTGGGAAGATCTCTGGGACGTGAACGGCGAGATCACGCCGGCGTGAAGGGAACTTTTCGATGAGCAAAATGATGGGCGCCTATCTACCGGGAAACAGCACGACGGAGTTGCGGGAACTGCCCGTTCCCGAACCCGGCCATGGCGAAGTGCTGCTGCGCATGAAAGCCTGCACGATTTGCGGTTCCGATATCCGCTGCATCTACCACGAGCACCTGGGCAAGGGACCAGAAGGCTACCAGGGCGTGATTGCCGGACACGAACCCGCCGGACGGATTGTCAAGGCTGGGCCGGGTTGCCGGAAGTTCCGCGAAGGCGATCGCGTGATCGTGTATCACATCTCCGGCTGCGGCGTGTGCAACGACTGCCGGCGCGGCTACATGATCTCCTGCACCAGCGAAACCTACCGCCGCGCTTACGGCTGGCAGCGCGACGGCGGAATGGCGGACTTCCTGCTCGCCGAGGAGAAAGACCTGATCCACCTTCCCGATTCTCTATCGTTCGCCGACGGTGCTCAGGTCGCCTGCGGCTTCGGCACGGTTTACGAGGGTTTGCAGAAGATCGGCATTTCCGGCGACGATGCCGTGCTGATCACCGGGCTGGGACCCGTCGGTCTGGCCACCGGCGCGCTGTGCCGCGCGATGGGCGCGCGGCGGATCATTGGAATTGACGTGATTCCTGAGCGGTGCAAGCTGGCCGCGGACTTGAAGCTCTGCGATACCGTGCTGGCCGCCGCGCCGGACAACGTCACCGCCATTCGCGACCTGACCGGCGGACGGGGCGTGGAGCGCGCCGTGGACTGCTCGGCCAACGACTCGGCGCGCGCCACCGCCATTCGCGCCACCCGGAAATGGGGCAAAATCGTCTTCCTCGGCGAGGGCGGCCGCGTTGAGTTCAACCCCTCGCCGGACATCATCCACGACCAGAAGACCATCCACGGTTCGTGGGTAACATCGACCTGGCTGATGGAGGACCTGGTCGAGCGGCTGGTCCGCTGGAACCTCCATCCCGCCGATCTCGTTACACACCGCTTTGGACTGGACAACGCCGGCGGCGCTTACGCCCTCATGGCCTCGGGGCGCTGCGGCAAAGTAGCCGTCTGCTTCGACGAGGAGTTGAACTTGCCGGCCAAACCGGTCTAATCAGCCCGTAGCGCGGCCACCGGGTCAATCCCCGAGGCGCGGCGGGCGGGAAAGTAGCTGGCAGCCCCGGCCGCAATCACCAGCACGCCAGCGACAACCGCATAGGTCAAGGGGTCGAGTGCGGCGACGCCGAACAGCAAGGAAGCCATCCCTCGCGTCAGCGCCGAGGCGGCCAACAAGCCCGCCGCCACTCCGGCAAGCGCCAACTTCACGCCGCGCCCGGCGTACATGCGCGTCAACGCGCCTCGTCCGGCGCCCGCGGCCATTCGAATGCCGATCTCCCGTGTCCGCTGAGAGACCGAGTACGCAATCACGCTGTAGATTCCGATCACACCGATGAGGAACGCCATCGCGCCCGCGATGGCCAGAAGGACAAGAACGAAGGTGGTGCGGGTCATCGAACTCGAGTAGATTTCCCCCATCGTCCGCACCCCGGTCACCGGCAAGTTGGAATCGACCGACCAGACAGCGCGCCGAATGTCACTGGCAAACGCCTGCGACCCGGTCCGCTGGCTGCGAACCACAAATGTCGCGGTCCGCCGGGCAAACGCTTTTCGTCCCCAATACTCGTGTACCAGTGCGGGCCAATAGACGGTTGTGGGCGCGGGCTGATCGACTCCCTTGTCGTGCTCAATGCCTACCACCCCGATCACCTCGCGCCATGGGCTGGCCAGGCTCTCTCGCACACGCCTTCCCAGCGCGGCTCCCGGGTTCCCCCAATATTGACGCGCCAGATTCCCGGTCACGATCGCCACCGGGTGCCCGCCGTAAATGTCGTCCCAGGTGTAGTCACGGCCCGCCAACAAGCGGTTACCCATGGTGCGAAAGAAGCCGGGCGCGGCGAACTTCATTTGAGTTGGCGGAGCAAGCCGCCGCGCCGTCACCGGCTGGTCTTCAACAAAGAGCGAATCGTACGTCGAGTTTCCGTCCATCGGAACCCGGCTGGCGAACGAAGCGCTCACAACCCCGGGAACCCCGGAAATCCGGTCGAGGATTTCCTGCTGCATTCTCACCACGCGCTCGTCGGCGGGCACTTGCGCTGAAGGAATCGTCAGGGCCAGCGTCAGAATTTCCTCAGGACCGCTGAATCCCGGCTGCACGCCGCGCAGCGCCTGGAAGGTCCGAATCATCAGCCCCGCCGCTGCCAACAAAACCATCGCCAGCGCCACCTGCAAGACAACGAGCGCGTTTCGTGTGTGCCAGCGCTCCCGGCTGAGACCGAGAGTCCGGGCGCCGAGCCGTATGGCATTTGCCATCTCCGGATTGCGATACCTCATGGCGGGCACAAGCCCGAACAGCAACCCGCACCCAAGAGATGTGCCTGCGGCAAACAGCATCGCCGCCGGATCGATCGATATCTCATCGAGGCGAGGCAGGTTGGCGGGAGCGATCGTCACCAGAACACGCAGCGCGGCATTGGCCAGAGCGAGGCCCAGAAGGCCGCCGGCAGAGGCGATCGTCACGCTCTCGATCAGGAGGTCCAAGCAAATCCGGCGCCACCCCGCACCGAGGGCGGTCCGGATGGCAAACTCCTGCTGCCTCGCCTCCATGCGCACCAGCATCAGGTTAGCCACGTTGGCGCAGGCGATCAGCAGGACGATGCCTATCGCCCCCATCAGAACCCACAAAACGGCTCCTGAGTTTCCCACTACGTCCTGCTTGAGCGGCCGCAAGGCGGGCGTCATGCGCGTCTCGACGAACATCCTGACGCTGCTCCCGTCCGGCGGTGGATACCGCTCATAGAGAAGCGGGATCATGCGTGCTATATCCTGCGAGGCGGCATCGATCGTGACGCCCTCCTTGAGCCGGGCGACCGAACCGTAACTGAAGTTGCCCAGCTTCGCTTTGGCCGGATCAAACTGGAACGGAATGACGAGGCCGGCCTGACGCCCCAGGAACCGGAAACTCTCCGGCAGCACCCCAATCACTTCGCGCTGCGTGGCGTCCACCATGATGAGCCGCCCAACCACGCGCGGGTCGCCGCCAAAGCGGCGCTGCCAGTAGCCGTGAGACAACATCGCGACTTCAGGATTCCCGGGTGTGTCGTCGCCAGCGGTGAAACCGCGCCCAAGCGCGGGCTGCACTCCCAGGACGTTGAGCATGCCACCCGTCACGTCGAGCGCGTTTACCTGCTCTGGCTCACCCAATCCGGTGACATTGACCGTGCCGGCGCTCCATAGCGCAATGTCCCGGAACGATCTGCCCTCGCTCCGGTACAGGAAGTAGCACGCCGGCGACATGGGAAGCTCTCTGATATTGAGCCCGCCAGCAGAATGTACTACCGATACCAACTCGTCCGGGTGCGGGTAGGGCAGCGGCTTCAGCAGAATTGCATCGACGACGCTGAAGATCGCCGTATAGGCTCCAATGCCGATTCCCAGAGTCAGCAGAGCCGCCAGGCTGAACAATGGCGTGCGCGCCAGACGCCGCATTACATGCTTCATCGCGATTCAAGTCCTCCAGGGCGAACAGCCATGGGACGGCCCGGCCAGGCGCGGGTTAGCATTTATTCTCCGCGGGGACAACCTGGCCCGGCGTTACAGTTCGAGACGGTTCTGATACCGCATCGAGCTCAGCTTGAATTTCACGTGAAACGACAGCACTTGAAGATCGCCATGGCACTCGATGTCTTTGTCAGCCGGATCGAGGGGCGGATTTCGTGGAAAGTGAATCCTGAGGGAAAGGGTTTCCGGCTGCAGCGTGACCTTGGCGCTGTTGGCTTTCACCGTCCGGCCTTGCCCCGTGGTCAGTGTGACCGAGCGAACGGCGAATGACTCCACGGCTTCGGCCCCCATGTGGGCGAGTTCGACCGGGATGCCGAAGACCTCGAGCACGTAGTCATCGTCCGGCTGAGGAATCAGGCCGTTCAGCTTCGAAGGTTCCAGCTTTTCGTCCTTCATCCGGAAGATCGCCGTAGCCTGCCGCACGGGCAAGGCTGAAGCCCAGCGGAAGATCAGGTCAGCCTGGTCGTTGAACTTGGGCTTGCCCGCTCCAATCCCGCCCAAGGGTCCCAAGCCGGTGTGCGTGGGACTTGGCGTCGTCCCCGGAACGTCCTGGTATGTGAACCTTCGCTCTTCCTTCCTGGTCCAGGTAAGCCTGACTTTCTGGCGGTGCGCCCAGGGCGAATCGGTCAGCACTTTGTAGGCTTCACCCTGGCTCCAGGCAGTAAAGGGCTTCGCTTCCCAGTCCGAGGCGGACAGCAACGTGGCCAGCAAAATGGCGGGCAGCAGGCAGGCCGGCAATCGAACAGACATCCTTTTCAAGGATACGGCGGCCATCACCGCGGGGTTTCACCTCCACCCGGAATTCATACGCGACAATGTGAGGGAATGATCATCGCAGTCGTCGGCATGCCTGGCGCGGGAAAGAGCACGCTTGTCGACGTGGGTACGCAGCAGTTCGGGCTGCCTCGTGTCTATTTCGGCGGATTTGTCACCCAGGAAGTGCAGCGGCGCGGGATGCCCGTCAAGCAGGTCTACGAGAAGGAGGTACGCGAAGACCTTCGCCGCCAGCATGGCATGGCGGCTCTCGCCAAGCTGGCGCTGCCAGGCATCGAAGAGGCTTTGCGAACCTGCCCCGACGTGCTGCTGGATGGCCTCTATAGCTGGAGCGAATGGGTCCTGCTGCATTCGACTTTTGGCGACAAGTTGATTACCGTCGCGGTCCATGCTCCGCGCAAGCTGCGCCACGAGCGTCTGGAGCGGAGGCCGAAACGGCCTTTAACCCGGGCGGAGGCCATCGAGCGCGACCGTTCGGAAATCGAGCAGCTCGAAAAAGGCGGACCGATTTCCAACGCCGACCACGTGCTCACCAACGACGGACTTCCTTCCACGTTCGTTGCTACTTGCGCCTGTGCCATGGCGGCGCTGTGTTCCGCCCCGATACCGCTGACTACCTCGACCGCAACGGAGGGGTTCCGCGGCCTTGACGCCACGCTACAGGAACAACTCCTCAAGCGCATCCGCTTGCTCGACGGCGGCGAGGCGGCGGTTTTTTATCGCGCCGCCTACGAGCAGGCGCGCCATCCCGCGGTGCGCGGACCGGTGTTAAGAGCCATGGCGGAGATGCGCCTGCCTGAGACGCAGCAGTTGATCCAGCAGCTCCTCGAACGGGACGACCCCTACTCCCACCGCGTAGCCTATGCCGCGTTGGGCGACACGCGAACCTTGTCCAGGATTCCGATGCTCGCCTCGGTACT
>JADZCI010000061.1 GCA_020851655.1 Bryobacterales bacterium | reverse complement strand
GAACCCGGTGGCCCTCGCCGTCCACCGGATTCCAATGGAACGGTGCCGTTTTTGCTCGAAACTGAAGAAGCCAGAGAGATGAAATTGGAGCCGGGTTCAGTGCGAGCCCGCTTGCTCCTGACCGATTGACTCACGCCGGTTGAAGACGCCTGCCGGCAGCGCGAGTTAAGTGGTTGAAAACCGGAAAAAAATAAAACGAGGTCTGTGGCGACTCACTGTTCTTACACGCCGCGCCGCGCCTCAGAAGGCGGTCTATACTGGAGCAACCAGGAGGTAGGCGGCGCGGTGGAGCAGAGGAGAGGGATATGAATAGGACCAACGGATTTGATCCCTTCCGGAATCCCGGCATCAACAGGCCGCAGACGGTTGGAATTCAGTCCCGGCGCGCTGGCGTGGCGCCCGCGCGGCCGGGAGCGACTGGAGTTCTTCAGGCAAACAACGGCCAGAGCGCGAGGATCCTGGAAGGCTTGGCCAAGCCCAAGGTCCTCACCCTGGCGCCGATGCAGATCACCATACAAAAGGAACTTCAGGAGCGCCTCGAACAATACCCCGAGTTCAAGAAGGGAAGCGTCTCAATCGTGGGCTTGGGCGCGGTCGAACTGCCGGAACTCCTGCCGCAATACACAACCTCGGGGATCATCTCAAGGTGTAAGTTCGTTGACGCCCCGGAACCCAGGGCACAGGGCTTATCGCTTTGGGGTTACGACCTCATCAAGAACGATGACTATCTGACCTCACGCCTCGTGATCAACACCATCCGGACGATGGACGTGGCTGGGCAGATCGCATATTTGAGAAGCAGCGGGGTGACCGGAGGCGATTCCGTCGTGCTCGTTGAGATCCACTACTACCGGAATCGAGATCAGACCAGCACTGCTTTCCACAAAGACACCGTTGGAGAGACTCTTTTCGTCAACCTCAACTACCTGAACACAGAGCCCATCGCGGGGCCGGAGTACATCCTCAATCCGCGGCTTGTCCCGTCCCACGAACAGCACATTCAGGGCGCGCTTCCCCCGCAGGCCTACAAGGACTTGGTGAAGGTTAGAAAGCGGCTCCCGGCGCCAACCAAGATCAAGTGGGCGGGAAATATCGGCGCCTACGGCGCAGTCGCCTTTACCGATGAAACGATACACCACGCAACCCCGATCACAGAGCATCGCACCGTGCACTCGGGTGATCTAAAAACCTACCTGGAACAAATCCACCCCGGCGAGTATCGACTGGCTGCGCAGGTTCACGGATACGCCACTGGAAACCAGCCGTTGATCGTCCCGAACCGCAATTCGGCGCCGATTTCCAAGAGACTCTTCGATATGGCGACGTTTCCAATCAACACGTCGCAATGGTACTCCCGGTCGAGTCTGCAAGCGGCTGGCATGCCTGGCGCCCAGATTGACGAATTGTTGGATATGTATGGCAATCGAGGCCAGGTCGGAATACGCGGGGCCAAATCTCCGATCCTTGATCCGCAGGGAAACACCAAGACGCTGCGTCGGAAGATCAGCCGCATCGGACTCGACGATCCCGCTTTCCCCCGCCAGTCCACGGCTACGCGGTCCTTCTTCCGGACCTGGGTACGCACGCGCAAAAGAAGGTAGTAAAGGCGTGATCCAGATCAATCGCCGGCGCCGCCGCGAGAGGGCAAGCATGGGACCCATCTGCATTTTCGCCATCGCTCTCGGGGCAAGCGCCTGGGCGAATCAAACCGCGATTGCCGAAGCAGCCCCGGCGTATCTCATGCCGGGCATTGGCTTCAGCCCCTATGTCGACGGACAGGATCCCAATCTTCTAACTCAAATTTCTCTGCGCAGATTCAGGCGCGCATGCGGATCATCGCGCCCTACACGCAGTGGATCCGGAGTTTCGGCATGCGGAATGGGCTCGAAAACATTCCCGCGGCCGCGCGTTCGTACAAGAAGAAGGCCGCCGCGGGCGCCGCGCTTGGCCGCGACGGCGTACAGAACGCCCAGGAGATTGCCAACCTGATTGCCGCCGCGCAAGCCGGACTGGTGGATATCGCCATCGTAGGTTCGGAGACGCTCCTGCGCGGCGACCTCTCCGAGGATCAACTGCTGGGCTACATGTCGCAGGTGAAGCTGGCGGTTCCGGCGAGCGTCCTGGTGACCACCGCGGATACATACGCGCAATGGCTGGCGCACCCGCGAGTCATCGCGGCCAGCGATGTGGTCGCCGCCAACTTCTATCCGTATTGGGAGAAGGTTCCAATCGGCAAGGCGCTGTGTTCGCTGCGCGCGCAGTACTACAAACTGGTAGCCGCCTCGGCCGGCAAACAGGTAATCGTGTCAGAAACCGGCTGGCCGGGCGATGGTAATCCGCAGGGCGCGGCGGTGGCGGCGCCAGCCAACGCCACCCGCTTCTTACTGGAGTTTGTTTCCTGGGCGCGGGCGAACAACGTGACTTACTGGTATTTTGAAGCCTTCGATGAATCCTGGAAAGCCGCCTATGAGGGCCCGCAGGGCGCGCATTGGGGGATATGGGACAGGAACGGCGTGATGAAGCCTGGCATGCGGGCGGTGTTCACGGGACAAACGGCGCCCATCGACTGCACGCCCTGTGGCGGTGGCACGCCGTCGCTCGGCTTTACGTACGTGCCGCCGATGGGCTCCCATGAGTGGATCGAGGGGCAGGCGTGCCACATTGATCCGGTTATGGCCAAGCTGGTGTTCTATATCAATGTCGCCGGCAACTGGTGGGTCAAGCCGTACGATAACGCCGTCATCACGCCCATTGCGGCTGACGGTTCCTGGTCAAGTCAATACGTCACCGGCGGCTCGGACGACGCGGCCACGCAGTTTGCGGCATTCGTCATTCCCAACGGCTATAGCCCACCGGTGCTTCGCGGGTCCCCTACGCTGCCCGCCGAACTGTATCAGGCGGCGATCGCCTGGAAGCAGGCGGCTCGCTCCAACAACTCGATCAGCGGAACCATCACCGATGCCGCCAACGTTCCCGCCGGCGGCGTCACACTGACGCTTGCGGGCGCCGCGAGCGCCACAACGGCGTCGGCTCTGAGCGGCAAGTATTCGTTCGTCACGGTTCCGGCAACCGGAACCGGCATTGTCACGCCGTCCCTGTCCGGATACTCGTTTGCGCCTCACGACCGCGCGATCGCGTTCACCGGGGGCGCCTCGACTGCCAACTTCACCGCAACCGCGCCGGCCGATTTGGGCGTCGCCGGGCGCTTTACTCCGGACGTGGTTGCACCGAAGGGAACTTCGGTATACACGTTGACCTTGGCCAATTCCGGCGCCGGACCCGCGACCGCCGCGCGCCTTACGATCACTCTTCCGCCGGGCATCACACTGGTCGCGGTTTCGACGACAAGAGGAAGTTGCAGTCCCGGAAGCCCGATCCAATGCGGCGCCGGCGTCATGCTGCCTCCGCAGGTAGCCACCATCACACTGACCTTGAGGGCAGGGGGCTTGGGCCGCTACGCCATCACGTCGGTGGCGGCGGCGCCGGAGCCGGACTCCAACCCGGGGAACAACACGCTGACGCAGCAGTTGGCGGTCTGCGTCAACCGGTCCGGGTGCGAGACACCTCGCCACTAACGCCGGATCTTCTGAATCAGATCGATGGCCGACCGGACGTTGACGGCGATGCCCTGATAGTCCTGGGCTTTGAGCAGGTCCTTGGTGATCAGGTTTGAGCCCATGCCGACGCAAGAGACGCCCGCGTCGAACCATGCCTTGAGCGAGGCTTCCGTGCTTTCGACACCGCCCGTCGGCATGATCGATACCCATGGACACGGGCCTTTCACCGACTTGACGAAGCCCGGTCCACCGACCTCTTTACCGGGAAATACTTTGACGATTTCGCAGCCGAGTTCCTCGGCAGCGGAGATCTCCGATGCGCTGCCGCAGCCGGGAGAATACGGGATCTTGCGCCGGTTGCATGTCCGGGCCACATCCGGATTGAGCATGGGTCCAACCACGAAGTTCGCGCCGCAATTGATGTACAGAGCCGCGGTTCCGGGATCGACGATGGAGCCCACACCCAAAATCAGGCCGGGAAGCTCGCGCGCGCAATATCGTTCCAGTTGGCTGAAGACTTCCCAGGCGTGATCGCCGCGATTGGTGAATTCCAGCAGCGGGCAGCCTCCGGCGGCGCAGGCGGAGGCGACCTGCTGCGCCACGTGGATATCGGCGTCGTAGAAGACCGGGACCATGCCCGTCTCGATCATCGTGTTCAAGACTTTGAGTCTCGAGAATCGTGCCATTTTCGGCGTCTCCTTAACAGAAGGATTCTTTACCTGGCGGGCGCCGCCGTGCCGCGGGAAGCGGCCTTTGTCCCCGTCAAGCGGTGCTCAGGATTGACCACGAGCCAGGCCAGCGAACCGACCAGACACAACGCCGCGGCCACCATGAACGAGGTTGTCCAGCCGAACCGCGCGGCAATCCACGGCGTCAACGAAGCCGTCAGCGCGCCCGCCGTCTGGTTGCACATGTTCATCACGCCGGACACGCTTCCCGCCGATGCGCCGCCAATGTCGGCGGTGACCGACCAGAACGAACTCGCTGAAAGGTAGAGCGCTCCGGCGCCGCCAGCCAACACGAAAGTGGCCAGCCGCGCGTCGGCTGCCTGGGTTCCCAAGGCGATGAAGAATGCCGCCAGCGCGAGGCTGACGCCCGCAACACCACACCGTCCGATGCGCTTTCCGAAACGGCGTGTCAACTTGTCGGAAATCCAGCCTCCCAACGGCGAACAGCTTGCCATGGCGATAAACGGCAGCATGCTGTATACGGAACTGGATTTCAGGTCGAGCTGCCGCACTTTGTTCAGGTAAATGAAAAACCAGGTGAAGAAGATGTAGGCGACATAGCCGTAGCAGAAGTAGCTGAAACTGACCGCGAGTACGTCTTTGCTGCCGATGATGGCGCGCCACGGGAGAATCTCCACGCTCGAACCCGCGGTTTCTTTTGGCAAGCCTGCCTGAATATGCCGGATCTCGGCGCCGCCCACCCATGGGTGTTGGTTCGGCTTATCGCGCGCCAGCAGGTACCATACAACGCCGGCGGCGAGACCGATGAAGGCGCTGATCCAGAACGACCAGCGCCACCCGTAGTTGACCAGTATGTAAGTGATGAGCGGCGGCGTGATGCCCGCGCCCGCGCCCACACCGGCAAAAATCAGGCCGTTGGCCACGCCCCGCTCCTGGGACGGGATCCAGGCCGAAACCAGGCGGTTCGAAGCGGGGTACACCACCGCCTCGCCGAGCCCCAAGACGAAACGCGTGACCAACAACATTACAAGCGTATAGGTGGCGCCCGCCGGAACGAGCGCGGTCAGCGCGGTGAAAACAGCCCACCAGACCGCGCCGGCGGTCAGGACATTGCGCGGGCCGAAGCGGTCCGCCAGCCGCCCTCCGGGCGCTTGAAACAACGCATAGCCGGCGACGAAGGCGCTGAACACCCAACCCAGTTGGAGGTTGTCGAGACCGAACTCCTTTTGCACCTCGCTCCCGGCAATGGAGATATTGACTCGATCCAGGTAGGCGATTGCGCTGATCACAAACATCCAGCCAATCAACATCCAGCGGACGCGTCCGATGCGGGAATTGTTCATGAAAACACCAAGAGACTAGTATGTCCTAATTCGCGCCGCTTCCGGAGCAGTTTTCGGAGGTTATCGGATTGGGGCGGTGAGAACCGGAAAACGGCGTGCTATACTCCCACGCTGGAGGGGCAGAGGATGCGTCACGCATTTTGGGCTTGCTTCTGGGCGACTGTTCTTGCCGGCTCGATCCCGGCGGTGACGATCGGCCAAGTAGACACCTTTCAAGACGGAACGACGATGGGTTGGTTTGTGCCCGGTCCGAGTGGAAATCCTCCATCCAATGTGGCCGGCGGAGGACCGGGCGGCGTAAGCGACTCTTACTTGCGGCTGGAGGCTACGGGGATTGGTGGTCCCGGCGGGCGGCTCTCGGCGCTGAACACGGCGCAGTGGGCTGGTGACTATATCACCGCCGGAGTCCTGACCATTTCAATGGACGTGAACAACTTCGGGCCTGACGACGTCTATGTGCGCTTGCTGTTCGAAGACTTTGCCGGCGGCGGACCGCCGGTGAACCTCGCGCTCACCGATGCCGTCCTGGTGCCGGCGGGGAGTGGATGGCGGAAGGCGGTTTTTTCGATTCAGCCGCCGGCTCTCACGGCCCTTATCGGCACTGCCGCGGGCGCGCTGGCGAGCGTGGATACGCTGCGGATCTTCCATAATCCCGATCCTGATTTTCCGGGGCCGGGCGCGGGGATTCCGCCGGTAGCCGCCGTGTTGGGTGTCGATAACATCGCCGCGATTCCGGAGCCGTCCACAGTGGCGCTGCTGGCAGGCGGACTGGCGGCGCTTCTCGTCCGGCGCTTGCGAAAACGATAGCTGCTTACGCCGACTTGATCTCGGTCCAAAGACGGTCGCGCAAACGCTGTGCGGCGGCGGGCATCGTCGCGAACCACTCGCCCCGGGCCAGAGTGTCCGCCGGAGGAAACAGCGCCGGCAGCGCCGCCACGCCCGGCGGCAGCCGGTTGTAGGCCTGCTGGTTGGCGGTTGCGGCCTTGGATTGCAGCACCACCGCCGCCGCCACTTCGGGCCGCAGCAAGTAGTCGATGAACCGGTGCGCCAGGTCGTAGCGCCGGCTTTCGCGCAGGATGACCGCGCTATCGGCGTAGAGGGCAAAGCCCTCGGCCGGATAGACAAACCGTAAGTGCGGCGCCGCGTCAATCGCCTGCTGCGACGTCGTCGCCCAAGCCTGACAGGCCAGCACATCCCCAGCCACAACCTGATCGCGAACTTCGGCGTTGAGGTAGGCTCGCAGCAGCGGCTTCTGCCGCAAGGCTTCAGCCTGCGCCCGCCGGAGTGGCGCCTCGCGCGTCTCGTTGAGCGAGAGCCCCAGTTTCTTCAGCGCCGCGCCCAGCACCTCGGCCGGGTCATCGAGCATCGTCATGCGCCCTTGCAGCCGGTTGTCCCACATGTCGCTCCAGCCGGCCGGAGGTGCGCCAATGGCTGGGTTGTAGAGGATCCCGCTCGCCCCCCACATGTAAGGGACCGACCACTCCAGCTTGGGATCCCAAGCCGGGCTGGCAAACCGGGACGCGAGGTTCGGCAGGTTCGGCAGGTAGGAATGATCGAGCCGGGCCAGGAGGTTGTTCTGGCGCATCGGCTCAATATAGTAGTGAGTCGGGAACACGACGTCCCAGCCCGAGTTGCCGCTCAACACTCGCGCGAGCATCTCCTCGTTGCTCTCGTAGACGGCGTAGCGGACCCGGATCCCTGTCTCCATTTCGAAATCGGGAATCGTGCTGCTGGCGACATAGTTGGACCAGTTGAAGATGTTGAGGCGCAGGCTTCCGCGCGAGCACCCGGCAAGTCCCGGAACACCCATCAGAAAAATGCGGCGGTTCATGACTCGCGGAACCTCTCCGACACCAGGACAAGCAGGCCCAATGCGACGACAATCATGGCCGAAATCGCATTGACCACAGGGTTTGCGCCGCGCCGCGCGATGGCATAGAGCACCATCGGCAGGGTCTCTGAATCGACGCCGGCCACCATGCTTGTGATCACGTAGTCGTCGAACGAAATGGTGAACGCCAGCAGCGCCGCCGCGGCGATGCCGGGCCCCAGCGCGGGCAGCGTCACCCGGTAAAAGGCCTGCCATTCGCCGGCGCCCAAGTCGAGCGCGGCTTCCTCGAGCGAATTGTCCATGGTGCGCAGACGCGCGAGGACGACAATCACCACGTAAGCAAGACAAAAGGTGACATGCGCCAGGACAACCGTATGCATGCCAAGATGCACGCTGAAGGACCGGAACACCCATTGAAAGAACGCCAGCAGAGAAATGCCCATGACGATCTCCGGCGTCACCAGCGACAGCGTCAGCGCGCTGGTCAGCCAGCGAGCCTCACGCTTCCACAGGGCGTAGGCGCAGAGCGTTCCCGCAGTGGCCGCCAACGCGGTCGCCGCTACGGCGATGATCAGGCTGTTCAGCGTGGCTTCCAACAACTGGCTGTTTCGCAACGCGGCTTCATACCACCGGAAGGAAACGCCTTCCCAAACGGTGAACCGCCCGGAATTGAAGCTGAAGGCGAGCAATACCGCAATGGGGGCGTGCAGAAAAAAGTAGGCCAGTACGGCGTAGAAACCCAGACCGCGGATTTTCATAGGAGAGAATCTCCGTGCCGCCGCGCCAACACCATCAGGAGCACCATGACCGCCGCCATCAGCGCCAGCGAAACCGCCGACCCGAACGGCCAATCCCGCGCCGTCGAAAATTGATTCTGAATCAGCGTCCCGATCAGTATGGTCTTGCCCCCTCCCAGAAGGTCCGGAGTCAGGTACGCGCCCAGACAGGGAATAAACACGAGGATCAGGCCGGCGCGTACGCCCGGCGCCGAAAGAGGCAACACGACCCGCTTCAAGGTTTGCCAGGGGTGTGCGCCCAAGTCCGATGATGCCTCCAGCAGATTGGAATCGATGCGTTCGAGCGCCGCATAGAGGGGCAGCACCATGAAGGGCAGATATCCGTACACCAGTCCAAGAACCACCGCGCCGTAGTTGTAGAGCAAGGGCAGCGGTTCACGGACGATGCCGGCGGAAATCAGAAGAGTGTTGATCAGCCCCGTGTCGCGGAGCAGGAACATCCAGGCGTATGTCCTGATGAGAAAACTCGTCCAGAACGGCAGAACGACCAGAAACAGGTAGAGATTCTTACGGCGGCCGGCGCGTGAAATGAAAAGGGCGAGCGGAAACCCCAGCACGAGGCACAGCAGGGTGGAAACGGCGGCGGCCAGCACCGAGCGCACGAGGATGCCGAGGTAGAGCGGATCGGCCACGCGCACCCAGTTTTCGAGGGTCCACGGCGCACCCATCCCGCCATAAGCGCCGCGCGTGAGGAATGTGTAGACCAGCAGGATGCCGAGCGGCGTGAGAAACAGAAGGACGGTAAGCGTGACGGAGGGTGCGAGAAAGAGTCTGCGCAGGCGCGTCATTGCGGTGGAAGATGCAGCTCGTCGGATGGTTCCCACCACAGGTGCACGCGGTCGCCCGGCATGAACCGGGGCATCGTGCGGGGCACCTCGGCGACGAAGGGTTCGCCGGTCACGAGCCGCGCCTTGACGTGCACGCAGTTGCCCAGAAAAATCGAATCCTCCACCTGCGCGGGCATGGTGCGGACGTCATCGCCGGGCGGCGCGGGCGCGACGCGCGTGGACTCCGGACGGATCCCGGTCGAGTTGACCCAATTCATTGGACCCAGGAAGGTGGCGGCAAAACGAGTGGACGGCTTGAGGTAGACATCCTGCGGAGTGCCTGTCTGCTCGATCTTTCCCTGGTTCATAACCGCGAGACGGTCGGACATGGAGAGCGCTTCCTCCTGGTCATGCGTGATGAAGAGGAAAGTGATGCCGGTGCGCCGCTGCAGGTCCTTGAGTTCGCCGCGAACCTGCTTGCGTAAATTGGGATCGAGCGCCGACAGCGGTTCGTCCAGCAGCAGCACGTCGGGTTCGAGCACGAGCGATCTGGCCAGCGCGACACGCTGCCGTTCGCCGCCGCTCAACTGGGCGGGTAGACGGTCGATCTTGTCCCCGAGTTGGAGCATCTCGACGGTCTTCTCGAGAGCGTTCCGCGCCGGGTTTCCACGGTACCGCATGCCGAACTCGATGTTGGCCCGGACCGTGAGATGGGGAAAGAGGGCGTAGCTCTGGAAGACAGTGTTGATGTTGCGCTGGTATGGTTTGAGCCGGCTGATGGCCTGGCCGCGCAAGCGAATTTCGCCGTCCGTCGGCTCTTCGAACCCGGCAATCAGCCGCAAGGTGGTTGTCTTTCCGCAGCCCGAGGGGCCGAGCAGGCAGAAAAACTCGCCGTCGAGCAGCGTAAGGTTGAGCTGATCGACGGCCTTGTGGCCGGGAAAGTGTTTGGAGACGCGATCGAGTTCGAGGACAGGCTCCATTCGCGCGCTTACTGGTAGACGACGGCGGTGCCCGAGGCGGTCACCATCAACATGCCGCCGCCGTGGGAAGAACTGATGGTCTCGTAATCGAGATCAACGCCGATCACGGCATTGGCTCCAAGCTGTTTGGCCTGGTCCGTCATTTCCTGCACCGCAAGGTCTTTCGCCTTGCGCAATTCCGCCTCGTAGGAGGCCGACCTGCCGCCCACGATGTCGCGTATGCCGGCAAAAAAATCCTTGAAGATGTTGGCGCCCAGTATGGCTTCGCCGCTCACCAAGCCCAGATACTGGCTGACCTCTTTGCCTTGGAGAACGGAAGTGGTGGAAATGAGCATAGAGTCTGTCCTCAATAGGGGATCTTGGTCGTGCTGCGCCGCCATTCCTCGAACGGCGACTGCGCTTCTTCCTCCAGCATGCGTTCCGTGGGCAGCGCCCGTTCGCGCGGAGACAGAGGCACCTGTTTGTAAATGTAAGAGTCGTCAAAACCGGCGGCCGCCGCATCTTTGTGCGTGGCGCCGAAGTAAAGCTGATCGATCCGGGCCCAGTAGATGGCGGCCAGGCACATCGGGCATGGTTCGCAACTGGCGTAGATCTGGCAGCCTCTCAGGTCGAAACGCCCGAGCTTGCGGCACGCCGCGCGTATAGCGACGACTTCGGCATGCGCCGTGGGATCGTTGGTGCTGGTGACCTGATTGACGCCCTCGGCGACGATGGCGCCATCGGCAATGATGACGGCCCCAAACGGGCCGCCGCGCCCCGATCTGACGTTTTCAACGGCGAGTTCGATGGCGCGGCGTAAATAGTCGGCTTTCACTTGCCCTTATTGAACCGGTCCTCCACCTTCGCCCAGTTGACTACGTTCCACCAGGCGCCGATGTAATCCGGACGGCGGTTCTGATACTTGAGATAATACGCGTGCTCCCAAACGTCAAGCCCCAGGACGGGGTGCTTTCCGTCCATCACGGGGCAATCCTGATTTGCCGTTGAGACGATTTCGACGCCGGAGGCGGACTTCAGAAGCCAGGCCCAGCCGGAGCCGAACCGCCCGGCGGCCGCCGCGGCGAACTTCTCTTTGAACGCGTCGAAACCGCCCAGCGACCCGTTGATCGCCTGGGCGACGTGCCCGACCGGCGCCTTGGGGCCGCCCGGAGTCATGATCTCCCAGAACATGGTGTGGTTGTAGTGGCCGCCGCCGTTGTTGCGCACAGCGGTGCGCAACGCTTCGGGAACGATCGAACAGTTGTTGGCCAGCAACTCCTCAACGGTTTTCGATCCCAGGTCCGGCGCGGATTCCAATGCCTTGTTGAGATTCGTGACATACGCATTATGATGCTTGCCGTGATGAATCTCCATCGTCAACTTGTCAATGTGCGGCTCCAGCGCATCGGGCGCATAGGAGAGCGCAGGCAGAGTAAATGGCATCTCTTTTTCTCCTCTTTAATCTGATGGTAGTAAATTAGCGTCCGCCTTCGGCGGGCCAGCGCGGATGCTATACTTCAAACCCGCCCGCGCGCTCAAAGGCGGCGGCCACGCGGAACATCCCCGGTTCGTCGAAGTGCTTGGTAAGAATTTGCATTCCGACGGGCAGCCCCTCGGATGTCTTTCCGCAGGGAACGCTCATGCAGGGTACGCCGGCCAGGTCGCCGGTGATCGTGTAGATGTCGGAAAGGTACATCTGCAAGGGGTCGTCCAATTTCTCGCCAAGCTTGAACGCGGGAAACGGCGACACCGGCGTAATCAGCGCGTCCACGTTCTGAAACACGTTCCTGAAATCCTGGGCGATCAGGGCGCGCACGCGCTGCGCCTTCAGATAGTAGGCGTCATAGTAACCCGCGCTGAGGACATAGGTGCCCAGCATGATGCGGCGCTTGCACTCGGCGCCGAACCCTTCGCCGCGAGTCTTGCGGTAGGCCTCCGAGAGGGTTGTGGCGTTCTTGGAGCGCATCGTGTAGCGGATGCCGTCATAGCGCGCCAGGTTCGAACTGGCCTCCGCCGTGCAGATGATGTAGTAGCACGGAACGGCGTATTCGGTGTGCGGCAGGCTGACCTCGGCGAACTCGCACCCAAGCTTTTTGAGGAGTTCGATGCCTTTGTGAATCTGGCCGCCGCTGTCGCTCGCCAGCCCGGCGAAGTACTCTTTCGGTAGACCGATGCGCAGCCCGCGGACACCTTGGTCGAGGGATTCGCGGTAATCGGGCACCGGCGCAAAAGCCGAGGTCGCATCCAGCGGATCACGGCCCGCTATCGTGTTCAGCAGAAGCGCCGACTCGTGCACGGTCCGCGAGAACGGGCCGATATGGTCGAGCGAACTGGCAAAGGCTACCAGCCCGTACCGGGACACGCGCCCATAAGTGGGCGTGACGCCGACTGCGCCGCAAAAGCTGGCGGGCTGCCGGATGGAGCCGCCCGTATCGGACCCGAGCGACACCACCGCCGTCCCCTGCGCGACCACGGCGGCCGAACCGCCGCTCGATCCGCCCGGCACGCGATCGAGCGCGGCGGGATTGCGGACCGGGCCGTACGCCGAGTTCTCGTTCGACGATCCCATGGCGAACTCATCGCAATTGGTCTTGCCGATGATGACGCCTCCGGCCTGTTCGAGGCGCGTCACCGCCGTTGCGTCGTAAGGCGGGATGAAGTGTTCGAGCAGCCGCGAGCCGCAGGTCGTCCGCAGACCCTTGGTGACGATGACGTCTTTGACCGCGGCCGGAACGCCCGCCAGCGGACCGGGCTCTTCGCCGCGCGCCAGTTGTTCGTCGACGCGCCGCGCGGCGGCCTGAGCGCGCTCCTCGCTGAAAATCAGGTACGCATTGGTCTTGGGGTTCTCGGCTTGAGCAAAGCGCAGCGCTTCGCCGGCAAGTTCCACCGCGCTGAACTGCCGGGTACGCAGTCCCTTCTGGATTTCGGGAATGGTCAGCTTTGGGATGTCCATGGCGGCTTCAGCGCTCAATCACTTTCGGAACCTTGAAAAAGCCTCCTCCGGCCAGCGGCGCGTTGGAGGTTGCCGTGGCGCTGTCATACGTCGGTCCGGCCACATCGGCCGACAGCGTGGCTGTCTCCTCGGCCTCGTACAGCACTTGCGCCATCGGTTCCACCTGGCTCACATCCAACTTGTTCAGCTTGTCAATGTGCGTCAGGATGCTGTCGAGATCCTTGGCCATGCGAGCGATTTCGGCGGCGGACAATTCGAGATTGGCGAGGTCCGCCACGTACCGGACCTCTTCTTCGGTGAGCTTCAAGCGGTAGCCTTTCTTCGGGAGGCTTTGTACAGGTGCCTCCAGATGGGGTCGGAGATCGCATCTGCTTCGTCTTGAGAAACGGATAAGGGAATCTCCTCGCGCTGTGGGGGGCGGCGCTGAACTCCGATCCGGAACTCCAGTTCCTTGGGCGCGGCGTCGTCCAGTAGATTGGCGAAATTGGCCAGGATTTGCCGGCGCAAGCCGTGCAGATTACGCTGCCAGAGAACGTCGTCGACCTCGACCACCAAGCGCTCCCGCACCAGACCGGCGACGCGTGTGCGGTTGGCGATGGTCCGCCCGGCCGCCGCGGGCCATGCGGCGGCGGCGAGTTCGTCGCGCGACATGACGGCTCGCGCAGACTTCGCCAATAGCTTGCCGGCACGCTCCATGGGAACTCGGAATAGTCATTCTAGCATGCGGTGTCCGCGACACCCTACACTCAACGAAGGCATGCTGATACTGGCTTCGCAGTCCCCCAGACGCCGCGAGTTGCTTGCGCGCGCGGGCCTCTCCTTCGAGGTCCGGCCGCCGCACATCGAGGAGGTGCGCAGGGCTGGCGAAAGCGCCGAAAGCTACGTTGTCCGGCTGGCGCGTGGCAAAGCACTGGCGGCGGCGGCCGCCGCATCCGACTGGGTGGTGGGCGCCGACACCACCGTGGTCGTAGACGAGGCGATTCTCGAAAAGCCGCGGTCCGATGACGACGCTGTTCGTATGTTGCGCCTGCTTTCCGGACGGTGGCACGAAGTGCTGACCGGGGTGTGCCTGCGCCGGGGCGGCGAGACTTGGGCCGCCTGCGAATCGACGCGCGTCCATTTTCTGTCCATGAGCGATTCCGAGATCGCCGCCTACGTGGCGACCGGCGAACCAGCCGACAAGGCGGGCGCCTATGCCATCCAAGGGATCGCGTCGCGTTACATCGACCGCGTGGAGGGCTGTTACCTGAACGTGGTGGGGTTGCCGGTATCGCGCCTTTGGCGCCTGCTCAAAGATGCGGGCTACAGTCCGGCTTTGGGATAGCGTTTTCTCATCCAATCGACGAAATCCGGCGGCGCCGCCATGGTGGAAAGCCGCCCCTGGCGCACCAGCGCCCAGGAGGCGAAGAGGTCTGAGTCCTTGATTTCTCCCAAGGTTCTGGGAGGGTCGATGCGCCCGCCAAATTCGAGGTCCACGACCGCTGATTTCGCGTTTTTCGGATCCGGGCGGGAATCCGACAGGATACGGGCCCAGCCTACAATGGCAGACTCGCCCCCGCTGTGATAAATGAAAACCTTGTCCCCGGGTTTCATCGAACGGATGGCTTTGACCGCCTGTGGATTGGTAACGCCATCCCAAACGGTTCGTTTTTCCCGTTCCAAAGCCGATAAAGGATAGGTGCCGGGATCTGTCTTAGCCAGGAACCAGTTCATGCCAGCCTCCCTCGTCTTGTTGAGTATAAACGTAACTTCAGATTCGCACGATGTCAACAACTCTTGTGGATTAAAGGGATTACGAGCCAGGCTGACGGGGGAGGCAGCGGCCCGGGGCCGTAAACCCGTGCGCTATGATGAGAGGAGCCGGATAATGATCGCCGGGCTACAGTTCCGGAACGGTTCAGCCGTTAAACGATCGCATTGACTCGAAGCCGCACGAATCTGAAGCAATCCAATATGCTTTTGCGTTTCTCTTTCCTATTGATGGCACTGAGCGCCGGTTGTTTCTCTCAGACGCAGCCGCCCGCGCCGGCCGATCCAGCCGCCCCGCCGAAGCCGGCCGCCGAGACCCAGGAGCCAGCGCCTCCGGAAGAGAAGGCCGCCGCGCCTGTCGATCCACATACTTACAAGATTGGCGCCGAAGACGTGCTGCGGATTCATGTGTGGCGCGAGCCGGAGCTATCGTCCGTCGTGATCGTGCGTCCGGATGGCCGGATCACGCTGCCGCTGCTGGAAGAAATCGACGCCGCGGGCATGACGCCTACCCAACTCCAGGCCAAAATCACCGAAATGCTGGCCAAGAGCCTGCTCCAGAACCCGCGCGTCACGGTTTCCGTGCAAGAAGTCCGGAGCAAGAAGTACTACATTACAGGACAGATCGGCCGTCCCGGTCCGGTACCCCTGGTGGTGCCGACCACTGTACTCCAAGCCATCAGTTCGGCTGGCGGGTTCAGGGAGTTTGCCAAACAGAAGAAGATCGTGATAATGCGAGGCGATCAGCGCCTCAAGTTTAACTACAAGGAAGTGATTCAGGGCAAGAACATGGCCCAGAACATCCTGCTTCAGGATGGCGATCACATCATTGTGCCGTAGCCTCTTTGGGGATCTAAGAAAAGCATGCAGCCGAATTCTGAAGCACCGTTGAGTCCGCCGCGCCGTCCGCTGGACGTCGAAGATTACATCGACATCATCCGCCGGCATCGATCGTGGATCCTGGGACCGGCGTTCGCCGGCCTGGTGATCGGGGTGGTTGGGGCTTTCCTGTGGCCCGACCGCTATCTGTCGGCCGGCGCGATCCGCGTCGTGCCTCCGCAGGTTCCGGGACGTCTGGTACCCACAAACGTTTCCGAGGAAGTCGCGGCGCGCATCAACGCCATGTACCAGGGCATCGTCAGCCGCCCCAACCTGACCAACCTGATCACGTCACTCAACCTGTACCCGAGCGAACGGCGGAGCAAGCCGATTGAGGACATCATCGAAACCATGCGCAAGCGCATCGTGATGAGCCCGCTGGCTGGAATCTCGCGCGTGCAGCAGGCCAGGCAGAGCGGAATCGCATTCTCGATTTCGTTCTCGTACGAGGATCGCAAAAAGGCGCAGGAAGTTACGCGCGAACTGATCTCCAAGTTCATCGACGAGAGCCTCCGCACGCGGTCGGCGCAGTCGGCGTCCACCACTGAGTTTCTGCGCGATCAACTGGCTACCGCGAAGAAGGAGTTGGACGACGCCGACAAGAAGATTGTCGATTTCCGGCAGAAGAATCCGTCCGAACTGACCGAGACTGACGAGGAACTGGTGCGGCGGATCACCACCATGGAGGCCACTTTGCAGAGCCTGGCTTTGTCGATCAGCCGTGCCAACCAGGACAAGCTTCAACTCGAGTCGCAGCTCCGTATTTTGAAGGACAGCGCCATTGCGGTGGCGCCGCCCGCGACCCCGGAACAGGCGGTGGTGCAGGTCAAGAACGAGCGTATGGCGGAATTGGACCGGGAGATTGCCCGGCTGGAAGGCACGCTGGCGGTGTTGAAGGAGTCCTACAAAGACGACTACCCCGAGGTGCAGAAGATCTCCGCGTTTTTGACCGCCAGGCGGCAGCAAAGGGAACAACTGTTGGCGTCCGCGGATGCGGCGAAGGATACTTCGAAGCCGTTGACGCAGCCATCCCCCAGGCCCGTGTATACCGATCCCAGACTGGCGAAAGAAGCGCGCGACGTCCTTTCGAAGGTCACACAGTTGGAAGGACAGATCCAGGCGAAGGACCAGGAAGCCGAGGACATGACCCGCCAGTCGAGCGAAATTCGCAAGCGGATCCAGGGCTACCACGCGCGCATGGAAGCGAGTCCCGCCTCGCGCCAGCAACTGCTGCAATTGATGCGCGACAAGGAGTTGGCCCAGGAGCATTACGAGGTGATGGCGGCGAAGGTACAGGATTCGTCCCTGGCGACCGACTTGGAGAACCGCCGTCAAGGCGAGACGCTCGAACTGCTGGAAGACGCCTTCTTGCCGGTAGAGCCGATTGCGCCGAAGCGCCTGCCGATTATCGTCGGTGGCCTGATTGCAGGCATCTCGCTGGGGCTACTTCTGGCCGGGATTCGGGAGGTCAAGGACACCTCGTTGAAGAATCTGAAGGATGTTCGAGCCTACACCAAGCTTGCCGTCCTTGGAAGCATCCCGCTGCTTGAAAGCGATTTTGTGGTCAGGCGGCGGCGCCGCACTGTCATAGTGGCTTGGGCCGCGGCCTTCTTGATTGGTGTGCTGTTGATGTCTGGATCCGTGTATTACTATTTCAGTACCAGGACGTAGGGCGGACGAATTCACCTCGTAACTGAGGGAAGAGGGAAACTCAAGCTAACGATATGAGTCGAGTTCACGATGCGCTCCGGAGGGCCGACGCCCCAAAACCGGAAGTTCCGGACGAACCACCTGCTCCGCCCGCGGTGCATGATGCACCTGCGGCGAGGGCGTTTGACCGGGGGGAGTCCAGGATTGAGCCGGCGGCTCCAGTTCAGGCGGTAGTCGAAGAACCACCGCTTCCGGCCATGCCGCCGCCCGCGGCCATGGCTCCACCGCCACCCGCTGCGCGAGTCGAGCCGGTTCCGCCTCCTCCAACGCCGCTGGCGCAGCCCGCGCCTTCTCCGTCCGCGCCCCCGGCCGAAATCCCTGCGCGGCGCACCACCACTCTGCCCGGTTTGGTCGGACGTGTTGATGTTGTCCCCTTCAATCCGCCGGTCGACGCCTCGCTTCTCGATCCATTCCGGCCCACCGAGGGGCCGATTGAAGAGTTCCGAGGAATCCGGACGCGCATGAACCACATGCAGGGGCAGCGCCCGATTCGCAATGTCGTCATCACGTCTCCGTCTCCGGCGGAAGGAAAATCCTTCACCGCGGCAAACCTCGCTATCACCCAGGCGCAGTTGGAGGGCAACTACGTCCTGCTGGCGGATTTTGACTTCCGCCGTCCGTCCATTCACCACCTCTTTCAGATCGACCGGAGTCCCGGGCTGACCGACTACCTGCAGGGCAAGGTTCTTCTGGAGCAGTGCATCAAGAGGATCGAAGGGACCAATCTTTTTGTCATGCCGGCGGGCGAATCGGTCAATAACCCTCTGGAGTTGTTGAACCTGCCTGAGGCAAAGCGTGTAATCGACTATCTCAGCACGCTCTTCCGGTGGATGATTATCGATACGCCGCCGCTCCTGTTTGCGGCCGACGCCAACCTGTTGTCCACGCTGTGCGATGCAAGCGTGTTGGTAGTGCGCGTCGGCGCGACAACGGTGGATTCCGTCACCCGCGCCATGCAGTCGCTTTGCCAGAACAACATCCTGGGTATTATCGTGAACGCCGCGCATCGCGGCGAGCTTTACAGCAAGTTCACCTACTACCACAGTTACTACTACTCCAAGCCCGATTGAGCCGCGCTCGCGCGGCGCGGGTGCGCGCCCGCGTCAGAAGGGGTGGGATTCTGCAAACCCGTTATAATCAACCTGTGAATCGAGTTTTGCCCGCCCTGGCGGCGATTTGCCTTTTTCTTGCCGCCTGCTCAAAGAACATCCAGACAAAAGACGCAGTTCTGAAAGGGATCACCACACATCTTTCCAAACGGACAGACATGCCGCTCTCGTCCATGAAGATCGAAATCAGTTCGGTTAACTTTCGAGGGAACGAGGCGGATGCGCTGGTTTCCTTCACGCCGCAAGGGATGGAAGGTTCGGCTGGAATGCAGATGCGATACACGCTGGAGAGGAAAGGAAATGAGTGGGTGGTGAAGGGCAGAGCGGATTCCGGAGGTCACGGAGCGCCCGGCGGCATGCCCGGCGGAACCGCGCCGGGTGGTAGCGGGTCCACGCTTCCACCGGATCATCCGCCCATCGGTTCCGGCCAGACGCCAGGGCCCAGGAAGTGAAGCGGGTCGCGGTTCTCGGCGGTGGGCCCGCGGGCTCCGTTGCGGCCGAGCGTCTCGCTTCGGCTGGACTGGAAACCTACCTTCTCGACGAAAAGCTGGCTTGGGAAAAGCCCTGCGGTGGCGGGCTGACGTACAAGGCGTACCAGAAATACCCGTTTCTGATTGACAACAATTTGCCCAAAAAACTCGTTACCCGCACGGTGCTGACGGACGAGCGCGGAGGCTCGGTGGGCATGAGGTTATCTCAGCCCCTGGTCATCTATTCACGGCTCGAACTCAACGGCATGCTCCTGAAGCGCGCCGAAGAATCCGGCGCCAGGATTGAAAAGACACGGGTGCTGGGACTTGACCGGCGATCCAACGGATGGAGCGTGCGCACCAAGCACGGCACTATCGAAACCGACTACTGCGTGGTTGCGACCGGCGCGCGAAACGGACTGCGGGATGTCGGAACGCAGTGGACCGGGGCCGACACAATGTATGCGCTGGGCTATTGGGTTCCGTCCAATCAGGAACACGTCGACATCCACTTCTTCCGGGGGTTTGAAGGCTACATTTGGGTCTTTCCCCGGTGCGGCCACCTCTCGGTCGGGATCTGCGGCAAGGGGGAACCGGCGCAGCAGTTGCGGCAGCGCCTCGAATCCTACATGCGCGAGCGCTCGATTCTGCTCAAGGACGCGGTTTTCTACGGGCACGCGCTGCCCTCGCTGGAGCGTCCGGCGTGGCGCAACAATCGTGTGGCGGGCGACGGCTGGCTCGCCGTCGGGGATTCGGCCGGACTGGTGGACCCCGTCACCGGCGAGGGCCTCTACTACGCGATCCGCTCAGGAGACTTGGCCAGCCAGGTGATCCTGGACGAGCAAATGAATCCGGCTGAAAAGGCCGCGGCCTACAGGCAGCACTTGCAGTGAGATTTCCTAGAAGAGATTGTATTTGCTTCCGCGTTGGCGAAGCGCTTCTTCTTCCAGAAGTTTCTTTTTAGTTCCGTGCCGGCGCGCATGATCGAATTCATGCGCCGAAGTCCGCGCATGCGTGAGATCGTGCAGGATCTGTTCGCCGGTACGCAATCGTATCTGCAGCTCAAACGAAGACTGTTGGACAGCCTGAACGGGACGCTCTTGGAGATGCTGATGGGTTCGGCCTTCGGCCGGGTTGTGGTGGGAGACCCTCAGCCTTGAACCTGTCCCGCAGTGCGGCTTTGCTGGAGAGAGGACAAGCCGTGATTCCGGGCGGCGTGAATTCTCCCGTACGCGCCTTTCGCGGCGTCGGAGGGACGCCGCCATTCATCGCCCGGGGAGAAGGTTCGCGAATCTACGACGTCGACGGCAACTCCTACATCGACTATGTCGGATCGTGGGGGCCGCTGATTCTTGGGCACCGCTTCGGCGCCGTGATCGAGGCCATTCACAGTGTTCTGGACGTGGGCACGAGTTTTGGCGCCCCGACGGAGCGCGAAATCGAGCTGGCTGAAGAAATTCGCGGCGCGGTTCCGTCGATGGAACTGGTGCGGCTGGTCAATTCCGGCACTGAAGCGACCATGAGCGCGCTGCGCCTGGCGCGGGGTTTCACCGGGCGCGACCTCACCATCAAGTTCGAAGGCTGCTATCACGGGCATGTCGATTCGCTCCTGGTGAAGGCCGGGTCCGGGATGGCGACGCTGGGCATCGCCGATACGGCGGGCGTGCCGGAATCGTTTGCTTCCACCACGCTCGCGCTGCCGTTCAATTCGTTCGATGCGGTTGAGGCGGCCTTCGGGAAACATGCCTCGAACCTTGCCGCGGTCATTGTCGAACCGGTTGCCGGCAATATGGGCTGCGTGCCTCCTCGTCCCGGATTTCTGGAGCTTCTTCGCGAGCTGTGCACCCGCCACGGCACGCTTCTGATCCTGGACGAAGTCATGACGGGCTTTCGTGTCGCGCTGGGCGGCGCGCAGGAGCGCTTCGGCGTCCGACCCGACATCACCACGCTGGGAAAAGTCATCGGCGGAGGACTTCCGCTTGCCGCCTATGGGGGACGCCGCGAAATCATGCGCCGCATCGCGCCCGAAGGCAACATCTACCAGGCCGGGACACTCTCCGGAAATCCGCTGGCGGTGAGCGCGGGTCTGGCGATGGTGCGGCACCTCAAGCGGCATCCGGAAATCTACAGCCAGATCGAAGAGCGCGCCAGCGCGGCTTTTGACGCGGCGCCGCCGGGTGTGACCGTGAACCGCATCGGCTCTATGGCCACGGTTTTCTTCACGCCGGGCCCGGTCACGGATTGGGAATCGGCAAAGAGGAGCGACACCAACCGGTTCAAACAGTTCTTCCACTTCCTGCTGGAGCGTGGAATCTACCTGCCGCCCTCGCAGTTTGAAGCCGCATTCGTGTCCGCCGCGCACAGCCCCGAAGACGTCAGCTATACGGCGAGGGTAATGGCCGAGTTTTTCGCCACAACGTAACGCCGCTCCACAGGGCGAGGGCGAGGAACAGCAAGATGCTTCCAGCCGATAGCCGGGTGCGGGTCGAAGCGGGCAGGGATTGTTCCGGGCTCACGTGAACGTTGAGGCCGACGTTTGCCGCCGCTGTTTCGCCGGGGCGGTTGTCCACCACCAGCCGGTAGCTCCGCCGCGCGTCCAGCATGACGGTGATTTCGCCGCTGTCCCGGTACGGCGTCATCATCACCGCCGAACCGTTCGTCAACAGGACCAGGCGCACGCGCGAAAATCGGGATGCGGCATCAAACGTGGCCGAGAGTCTGACCGGCACAGGCGAAGGCTTGACGTCCAAAGTGCGTGTTTTTCCCGGTCCCACGACAACCTCGCCGGAAAACAAAAGGGTGGCGAGAAGCACCATCATTGTTCATAAACAATCTTCCCACCGAGCACCGTCATCCTGACCTGGGTCTTGGGAATCTGAATCGCATCGACGGTCATGATGTCCTGGCTCAGGATAACGAAGTCGGCGAGTTTGCCCGGCTCAATGGAGCCTTTGCGGGACTCTTCGAAGGCCGCGTAGGCGCCACCCAGCGTCCAGCTCTTCAGCGCCTCCTCGCGAGACATACGTTGGGAGGCGGTCCAGCCTCCGGGAGGATTTCCCGCAACGTCCTGCCTGGTGATGGCCGCGTAGAGCCCCAGCATCGGATTTGGTTCTTCGACTGGAAAGTCCGATCCGTTGGCCACTAGAATTCCCAAGTCGAGGAATCGCCGCCACGCGTAGGCGCCGGCCAGGCGATCCGGGCCAAGCCGCTGAAGCGCCCACCGCATATCGGATGTGGCGTGCGTGGCCTGCACGGATGCGATGACCGAGTAATCGCGGAACTTGGCGAAGTCCGGCAGCGACACGACTTGAGCATGTTCGATTCGGAAACGTTTGCCGTTCTTGCCGCCTAATACCGCCCCGTATGCGTCGAGGGTAACGCGGTTGGCGCGATCCCCGATGGCATGTGTGGCGACTTGAAAGCCCGCCGCCACCGCCTGGCGGGCAACCGCTTCTATTTCCTCGCGCGCAACGATGAGCAATCCGGAATTGCCTTTGTCATCGCTATAGTCCTGCCACATCGCCGCCCCGCGAGAACCCAGCGCGCCGTCGGCAACCAGCTTGATGGAGCGAACGGTGAGCCAGTCCGAAACCTGGGGACCGCGCTTGAGGTAGTCCCCCCACAGCGTCCCCGGGCCGCCGATCATGGCGTTAACCCGCAGCGGGAAATCGCCCTGGGCGTAAAGGGATCGATAGGCATCCAGGTCCTGCAAGGAAACGCCGGCGTCGTGGACGCTGGTCAGCCCGAGGCGGGCGTATTCCCTGGCGGCCAGGCTCAGCCAGCGCCGCACCTGCTCGCCGGTCGCGGCCGGGATCTTCGCACGGACCAGCCCTTGCGCGCGGTCCACGAGAATCCCAGTCGGCTTGCCTGTCGCGTCCTTGAGGATCTTGCCGCCCGGCGGGTCGGGAGTGTCATTGCGGATGCCTGCCAGTTGCAGCGCCCTGGTGTTGGCCCACCCGGCATGACCGTCCACGCGAGTCAGATACACCGGGTGGTCCGCCACGGCGCGATCCAGATCGGCCGCGGCCGGGAATGAGCCTCCCCAATTGGTCTGGTCCCAATTCCGGCCCAGGATCCACTCTCCGGGAGCGCGCCGCGCGGCCTCCTGCCGGACATATTCGGCGATCTCCGCGACGCTCTTGACAAACCGCAGATCCCGCGACTCGAGAAGCGCGCCGAGGCCGCGCAAATGGACGTGCGAGTCGATCAATCCCGGAATCACGGCGGCGCCTTTGGCATCGATCCGCCGGACCGCGGAAGCGGCGTACCGGCTCAAGTCATCGCCGGCGGCCACGATGCGATCGCCTGAGACGGCAATCGCTCGCGCCCGGGGCTGTCTGGGGTTGACGGTATAAACTCTTGCATTCTCAATGAGTAGGCTGACCCGTTGGTCCGAGACCTGGCTCCCCGCGCCCCCAAGCAGGAGGGCTACAATAAGAAGCATAGAAGACAGTATGGCAGAAGCCAGTTCTTCGACCTTACCTCAGGGCGTCGCCTATCCCGTTTGGAAATCGGTTGCCGGTTCCGTTTGCGCCGTCTTGCTCGCGGCCGTGTTCCTGGTCGCCGGAATCTGGAAACTGACCGATCCATTGAGCGCTTCGGCGCGCATGGTCCAGGCGTTGGTTCCTTCCGGACTGGCGCTGGCGGCGGCTATTGGCGCGGGCATTGTTGAAACGCTCACCGGCGTGCTGCTGCTGGTGCCTCGCTTCCGCCGCTGGGGCGCGTGGCTGGCAGGACTGATGTTGATCGCCTTCATGGTGTACATCGGCATCCACTACTCGGCTCTGATGGGCGAGGAGTGCAACTGCTTCCCATGGATCAAGCGGGCAGTCGGTCCGGCGTTCTTTATCGGTGACGCCGTCATGCTGCTCGTGGCCGCCGGCGCGGCCGTGTGGTCCCGCCGCTCGGAAAGTCTGCGCTCGGCCACGCTCATTCTAGGCGCGATCTGCGTCTTTGCCGGGCTGATGTACGGAATGATCGCGACGCGTCAAACCGGGCTTAAGGCCCCGGCCTCGATCACGGTCGACGGTAAAGTCACTTCGCTCGAGCATGGCAGGATCTTCCTGTACTTCTTTGATCCCGAGTGCATGCACTGCGTCGAAGCCGCCAAGACGATGGCGAAGTTTCAATGGAACGGCGTGAAGCTGATCGCGATTCCGACGACGCAAGCCAAGTGGGGCAAGTATTTTCTGGACTCGACGAAACTCAGCGCGGGTTTGTCGCTCGATAACGATCTCCTGCGCCAGACGTTCAAGTTCGGCGACCCCCCATACGCCGTGGCGATCGAGCACGGCCACCAGGTGGGCACATTCCCCTTCTTCGACGAGAAGGAGCCCGAGGCGGGTCTGAAGAAGATCGGGTTCATCGAATAGGAAGCGGTTCACACATCGCCGCCTCTCTGCGTCCTTGAACGCAGAAAGGAGGCAACAGCGATGTTGCGAAACTCAGTTCTGGGAACACTATTGTTGGCATCGGCCGTGTGGGCCGGCGGCGTCCACATCTTCATCGGCGATCCGGGGGCCAGTCCCGACCCGGCGGCGTCCGGAGCCGTACTGCTGGTTCAAGTGCAGGGATGCGGCAATGCTATGAACGCGAACGTGCGCGCCGTGGCGACGGCCAAGTCCGCCACCGGCGCTGTGCGCACCGCGCCCATGCAGGTCGTTCACCTGGCCAAGCCCGAAACACTGGTGCTGCGGGGCGACGAAGTCAAGACAGGCGAATGGACGGTCGTCGTGACAGCCAATCACCTCGGCTCCGAGTGGTGGGCGAGCGTTCCGCTCAAAGACGGCCAGTTCGAGCGCAAGGATATCCGTCAGGGACGCCGGCCGCTGAGCCAGTCTACAGATTGAAGAGTAGACTCACCGGCGTTCTCTATTCCAGCACCTCCGGCGTGTATGTCACAGTCGAAAACTCGGCGGCCGCCCCGTTGCCGATGGGTGATTGCACGCCGAATCCCACCCACACTTCCGCCACCTCGCCCAGCGTGAAGACGCGTACCTGTCTCCACGAAACCGCATCGTTGGAATAGAAGAAGACAAACGACATGCCGGCGCGGACGATTCTCAGCCAGGTTGAGTTTCCGTCGATCGCGGCGGAATTGCAGTCATCCGAGACGCCGCGCGTGACGACCGAGATGATGGTGGGCTCCTGGTAGATCGATTTTTCGAAAGCCAGCTTCGCCCACAATCCGGCGCCGGCATAGACCATCAGCATGCCCGCGTCCCATTGCCGCTCCAGCGCCGCGGTGACTTTGGCCGTCAGCGTAAACTCAGCACCGGCCTTGAACAGCAACACAGGTCCGGACGATGTCCGCTCGCCGTTTCTTGGCGAAATGAACCAGTTGGTTAACGGAGGAGCGGTAATGAGCAGCCGTTCAGGTGCGGCGGCCCAGCGCTCGGGCATGTTCATCCATTGCCGCGGCGCCGGCAGGTTGTCAATCAGGGTTGGTTCGGCCATGAGTGAGCTTCCCTGAGAATAACCTCAAACTTTCCTCCTCGCGCGGTGGCATGCTGGTAGGAAGCATTTTTGCGGAGTCATCCATGAAGAACTACGACAACTTCATCAACGGGCGTTTTGTTCCGGGAAGCGGCGGCGACAGGATCACCGTAACCAACCCTTCAACCGGCCAGGAAATCTGTACGGTTCCCGAGAGCCGTCCGGCCGACGTCGAGGAGGCGATCAATGCGGCCGAGCGCGCGCAGAACGACTGGGCGCGGCGGCCCGCGGTGGAGCGCGCCAAAGCGCTGCGAGCCCTGGCCGCCAAAATTCGCGAGCGCATCGAGCCGCTGGCCCGGGTCATCACTGAAGAGCAAGGCAAGGTGCTCCCGCTGGCGCGCGTGGAAGCCGCGTTTACCGCCGACTACTTCGATTACATGGCCGAATGGGCGCGCCGCATCGAAGGCGAGATCCTGGAAAGCGACCGCCGCGGCGAAACCATTCTCCTGTTTCGCCAGCCCATCGGGGTGATTGGCGGAATTCTCCCCTGGAACTTTCCGTTCTTTCTGATCGCGCGCAAAGCGGCGCCCGCCCTCGTCACCGGCAACACCATCGTCATCAAGCCGAGCGAGGAGACACCGCACAACGCGGTGAAGTTCTGTGAACTGATGGCGGAACTGGACCTCCCGCCGGGGCTGATCAACGTCGTGCACGGGCGCGGGGCGGCGGCCGGCAAGGCGCTGGCGGGCTCTCCGCGCATTGGCATGATCAGCTTTACGGGAAGCGTCGAGACCGGGTCCGCCGTTATGGCGGCCGCCGCGCCGCACATCACCAAGGTCAACCTGGAGCTGGGAGGCAAGGCGCCGGCCATCGTGATGGCCGACGCCGACATGGACCTTGCCGTCAAAGCCATCACCGCCTCGCGCGTGATCAACAGCGGACAGGTCTGCAACTGCGCGGAACGTGTCTACGTCCAGCGCTCCGTCGCGGAGCGGTTTGTTGAGCGGTTGGCCGCTTCCATGCAAGCGTCGCGCTACGGCGATCCGCTTGCGGACGAAACCGTGGACTATGGACCACTCATCAACGAAGCCGGCTTCAAGAAAGTGAGTGGGATGGTGGAACGCGCTCGCGCCGCGGGCGCTGAAGTGGTCACCGGGGGCGCGCGCGGACAGGGCGATGGCGGCTACTTCTACTCGCCCACCGTCCTGGTCAACTGCAAGCAGGAGATGGAAATCGTCAGGCGCGAGGTGTTCGGCCCCGTCGTGCCCGTGGTCACTTTTGACGATCTCGATCAGGCCGTCAGCTACGCCAACGATTCCGACTATGGCCTCACCTCCTCCATCTACACGCGAGACTTGAACGTCGCGCTGCGCGCTTGCCAGGAAATCCGCTTTGGAGAGACATACATCAATCGCGAAAACTTTGAAGCCATGCAGGGCTTCCATGCCGGCTGGAGGAAGAGCGGCATCGGCGGCGCGGACGGCAAACACGGCCTGTACGAGTTCACTCAAACGCATGTCGTGTACCTGCAGAGATATCAAGGCCAGGGCCGGGCATGACTGTCTCCTCCCTACACCCGCGTGATGAGTTGCTCGCGCTGATGGAGCGCATCTACCGCTACCGCATGACCACCACCTCGGGCGGCAACCTCTCCATCCGCGAGGAAAATGGCGACATCTGGATCACGCCAGCGCGCGTAGACAAAGGCGGGCTGCGGCGTGAGGACATCGTACGCGTCCGCCCGGACGGAACGGCGGAAGGGGAACGGCCGCCGTCGTCGGAACTGCCGTTCCATCAGGCGATCTACCGCGCGCGTCCCGATGTCCACGGCATTGTCCACGCGCACCCGGTCGCCCTGGTTGCCTTCAGCATGGTGCGCCAGATGCCGGATACGCGCCTGTTCCACCAGGCCCGGCACGTGTGCGGCGCGGCGGGATTTGCGCCGTATCAGCTTCCAGGAAGCCAGCAATTGGGACAGTCCGTGGCGGGAACGTTTGCCCAGGGTTTCGATTGCGTCATCCTCGAGAATCACGGGGTTGTGACCGCGGGGCGGAACCTGCAGCATGCCTTCCACCGGTTTGAGACCCTCGAGTTCACCGCCAAGACCATCATCAAGGCGAGGCAATTGGGCGAAGTCCGCTACCTGAGCGAAGCCGAAATCGAGCTTCCCGGGAAAAAGCAGAAGCCGCTGCCCGCGTTCGACCGGGGCAAAATGAGCAGTGAGGAAAAGGAACTGCGCCGCACCCTGAGCGAGTTTGTCCGGCGCGCCTACCGCCAGCGGCTCTTCATCAGCACGCAAGGCAGTTTCTCCGTACGGCTGGATGGCGATTCGTTCCTGATGACGCCCTACCAGTACGACCGCGGCGCTGTGTCGCCCGATGACATTGTGCTGGTTACCGGGGGAAAGGCGGAATCGGCTAAACGCGCCAGCCGCGCCGCGCCGGTGCATGCGGCCGTCTACCGCGCCCACCCGGAGTTCCGTTCCATCATCAACGCCTACCCGGTCAACGCGACCGCGTTCAGCGTGACCAGCGCCGATTTCGATACACGCACCATCCCGGAAAGCTACGTCGTGGTGAGGCGTGTGCGGCGCACACCCTACGGCCTGCAATTTGAAGACCCCGAGGCTATGGCTAACTCGATTTCCGCGCGCAACCCGGCGCTGCTGCTGTCGAATGACGGCGTGCTTACGGCCGGCCGCGGCATCCTGGAGGCCTTTGACCGCCTGGAAGTGCTGGAGTCCACCGCCGAAGCGCTGATCAATTGCCGGCTGGCGGGCGAACTGTCTCCTATTTCGGACCAGGCCATCCGGGAACTCGAAGTAGCGTTCCTCGGCGCGTAGGATCAGCGGGCGGCGCCGGCGAACTCGACTTTCCCCCAATATTGCGGCCAGTGCATGTCAATGCGATGTTGCGGCGACCAGACCCAATTGTCTTCCCGCGTCCCGGCAACCTTGCGATACTGGCCATCCACAACTTCGTGCCGCCATTCGACGCGCGAGAAATTGATGCGCCAGCGATCGCCCGGCTTCGGAGGCGTGGACGTATGGGCGTATTCGGCCAGGGCTTTCCAGGGGAAGGCGATCTCGACCGACCACCCGCGGTCCACGTCCGAGGCGTCATTCAGGGTCCCATCGACGTGTACCGCGGACTTCAGTCCCGGAATCTCCCAGGCGTTCGATGCCTTGCCACCCTGCTTGTACGGCTTGGGGAGAAAGAGGTCCCACGTGGTGTTCAAGGCGTTGATCTCAAACTCGTAGTATTCGAGTGCGTCGCCGTTGGGATCGATGAAGACCTCGAAGTCGTTGTCGTGAAAGATAACCGAATCATGGGTGCGCAGCGTGGCCCAGACATGGGGTTCATCCAACTGGGCTCCCACATAGAGGTAATCGCCATCCCATAACATCTTCGCGCGGGTGCGGAATCGCGGCGCCGGGCGCGCCGCGCCTTCGATATCCACGAAATCGTCCGTCCAAGGAACCGCGCGCCAGGCTTCGTCATCTAAACGCCCATCGATTACAGGCGCCACTGCCGCCGGCACACACGTATAACGCCGTGGAGGCTCCGGGGCGGGTTGCGCCGTGCAGGCCAACGAGACAAGCATTATCAGGTTGAGGCGCGTTGTGAGGTTCATCTCCGCAACCCAGAGTCGCACAAGGCGTGAACCTAAGGACGGCGCAGGTGCGTGTCTATTCCGGATCTTCCAGAACGTAGACGAACTCGGCGAGGGTCTTGAACTGCTCGTCCTCCCGCAAACCCCACTCGGCGTACTCGGGGTTTCCAGGGATCATCGTGATCTTCTTGTGGCGCCAGCCCTGATCGTCGCGCTCCGTCTCGCTGTCGTAGCGCTTGATCGTGACTTCACCGCCTTCGTCGGAGGTGGCGAATCGCTCGACGAGCCAGATCCGGCCTTTGCGGCTGCCGCCGGCATACCAGCGGAAAACACACAGGCTGCCGTCCGGAATGTCGGGTTCCATCGAACGCCCTTTGATTCGCGCCAGGAAGAACCGGTTGTCCAGCGCACGCCGTCCCGGCACTTTGGCTTCAACCCAGTCTTCCGCCTCGACAGACTTGTCCTCGCCGAACCCGCCCGCGCAGGCGCGTAAGGAGTACAGCGGCAGGTGAGTGACAAACTGCTGCACGTGCGATTGAACGTGACGGCGGTAGAGCGACTGCAGCGTCCGGTCGAAGTTGGCGCAGATGGCCTGGGCGGGGGGAAGAATCCGAAATGTATTGCTGAGCGTTTGGTCCGCCCAATCAAGAAATGCCTGGGGTCCCAGTTCACCGGCTTTGGACGGCAGGTCCTCTGCGATGGCGCGCAGCGTGCCGGCTTCTTCACCCGCAAACATTCCCCAATCTTCACGGAAGCGGAATCCCAGGTCTTCGCTGGCGGAGTTCCACAGACAGACACCGCAGTTTTCGCCCAGCGCCTCGAAGATTCTGAGTTCGGCGAGCGATGTCTGTAGAGCCGGCATATTGTCCTTATCGGTCCGGAGGGCTGAATCCGCGCATGAATCACCCGCTATGGAGCATACGGGAAATACCCTTCGCGCGCGCGGACCTTGACGTTCGGCAGCGAAACGTCAACCCGGATCTTGCGGTACGCCCGCCTCTCGTCGCCTTCCGAGGGAGAGTAGCGCAGAATGTACTGCGTCTGGATTTCGCCCGCCGTGGCCTCGATCGCGCGCACGATGCCGCGCATGATGGCTGACGCATAGCCGCCCGTGCCGACTTTCAAGGCGTAGTTTCCTTCGTCGGACGGCGTGGACAGGTAGCCCGCCACGTCGTTGTAGACGCCCTCCAGCGGGTAGACCACGCGGCCGCCGGTGGCATTGGCCAGCCGCGTCAGGTTCTTTTCGCCCACCACGTTAAATCCGAAGGAAACCGTGCTGACGCCGTAGATCGTCACCAGGTTGCGCTGGGCGAGTTCCAGGACTTCATCGATGTTCTTCTTGCTCGCGTTGTCGTGGCCGTCGCCCACGATGATGATGACGCGGCGCGGTTCGATGGGCTCGCCGTTGACCAGCGTCCGGCTGGTGCAGGCCATGTAGACCGCATCGTACAGCGCGGCGCCCCCGCCCGGTTTGACCTTGCGAATCTTCTCGAGAAGCTTCTCGGGATCGTTCGTCGTGTTCACCATCAGTTCGGCTTCGGTCGAGTAGCCGATCAGGTAGCCGCTGTACTTCTTCGGTTCCGGCATCACGGCCGCGATCAACTCGGTGATCGCATCGGTAAACTCCTTCCAGCGCAGCCGGTTGGAGTTGCTGAGATCGATGAGAAATCCGGCCACGACGGGCAGACTGCGATCGGCCGAGAAATACGTGACTTTCTGCTGGATGCCTTCATCGAACAGCTTGAAGTCTTCCTGCCGCAGATTGGACACAAAACGGCCTTTGTCGTCGGTCACCGTGACCGGCACGATGACTTCGGCCACCGTCGCCTTAAGCGGATTTTCAGGTCTGCCCGCTTCCTGCGCTGACACGATCAGCGGCAGAACGGCCAAACACAACCAACCGAAGCGGCAAAGCATCTCCATCTCAAATTATAGACGCCCCGGCCGGGCCGGTAGTCTCGTCGACCGAGGGCGCCCGGGAAAGGCGAGTCCTCTCAGGCGTCCATTCGTTCGCCACTGAGCGGAGCCCATCGAAACTGGCCGACAATCATTGTCAGCGGCTGTGAGACTTTAGCCGGCACTTCTTGAAGGCTCAGGTGGTCGCGAAAAAAGCCAGGAGCTGCAATTGCAACATGGCCGTCATGAATAAGAGCGCCTGTATAGTCTCTCACTTCGATCGAGTAGGTTCCAGGCGCCACGAGTAAAGCGTACTGGCCGAGCTCATTCGTTTTTGAGCACGCCTTGATATTAGGGTTGATTGAAACAGAACTCGCCATGAATGTCTGTTTTGAAGGAGCGAGCGCTTGCCGGATCGAGCAGGTTCTGAAGCCGCACATCCGCTCCCGGCAGAGTGTGATTCGCCGGGTCT
>JADZCI010000060.1 GCA_020851655.1 Bryobacterales bacterium | reverse complement strand
TGGCTATGCCTTGGCATGGTCCGAGGTCCGCTGGGGCGGGATGCCTCTGCCGGCCCCTTGGCCGGACGTGATCGCCAGGTTACGGGGCAGGTTTCGGGTGACGCGCACAATCCGCGTGTTCATTTCAGAGCGCTGGCCGGCTCCATGCGTGTTCGGGCACTGGCGCCCGGTAATCCTCGTGCCCGCCGCAGCGCTGGTCCGCCTGACGCCTGAGGAACTGGAAGCGGTTCTGGCTCACGAACTGGCGCATATCGCCAGGCACGACTGGCTGGTCAACCTGCTGCAGACGTTGATCGAAACAGTTCTGTTCTATCACCCGGCGGTGTGGTGGGTATCGCGCCGGATACGGGTGGAACGCGAATTCTGCTGCGACGATGCCGCCGCGGAGATCACGGACGGCCGCCAGCGCCTTGCCCGCGCCTTGGTCACGCTCGAAGAGTCTCGCTGGGCGCCGGCTTTAGCCGCCTCCGCGTCACCCCTTCGCCGCCGCATCAACCGGCTACTCGGTATGCCAACTCAACCAACAAGCCAACCGCGCCTCGCGGCGCTCGCTCTGCTGGTTCTGCTGATGGGCGCGGCTCTCTGGCGTCCCGTCCTCGCCGCCAGCCAGGACCCTGCTCCGCCACCGCCTCCTCCGCCTCCTCCCCCGGCGGCGGCCCCGCCATCCGGGAAGGCCGCGCGAACGCCTCAGCCGCCGCCACCACCACCATCTCCTCCGTATCAGAAGCCGCCCGCTCCTCCCACTCCGCCTGAGGCCGGGGCATTCGCGGAAGGAGTCGTTGCTGGCGTGGCGGGCGGCATTCAAGGCGCCCTGGTCGCGCCGGGTGTGTCCACGGAGAAATCGGAAGCCGAGAAACTGGTCGAGGAAGAAATCGGCCGCCGCATCCGCTGGACCAACGGCCGTTTTTCGAAGCCTGGTATTCCGGGTTCGACCACCGACCGGGGCCGTATCTACCTTCTGTGGGGCCCCCCGGATGAGATAGAAGTTCACCCCGGAATCAAAGAGACCTGGCGTTACCGGTCGCTCCCGGTCTTTGGCAAGGATTCCACGTTTGAGTTCGACGGCGGCGGAAAGCTGACCAAGGCCCCGTCGCGGCCGTCACCGGCCATGTAGCGGCGGCGCGACCCGGCCATCAGCCCGGCGGCGGTCCTTTCATGCGTTAGAATGACCGGTAAGTCTCAAACACTTGGAGGGGCCCCATGGTCAGAGCAGTTACTCCATTTCTGCTGGCTTTGTATGCACTGCCGGCTTTCAGCGCCATGAGGATCGACCAGATCCTGAACAATTACAACCCTACAACCGGTCCGGGCCTGCCGAATTACGCCATTGCCCAAGGCTCCATCACGATCGTCAAGGGACTCGAACTGTCCGACCGTTCGACCGGCCTTCAGACCACGTATCCTTTGCCGAAGACGCTGGAAGGCGTGACGGTCGAAATCACGATTGGCGGTACGACCGAAACGTGCATCCTGTATTATGTTCTGCCACAGCAGGTCGCCTTCATTGTTCCGTCGAAGACGCCGGTTGGAACCGGTACGATCAAGATCACCAATAACGGTAAGGTAGCGACCGCGCCGGTCACCATCGTCAAGAGCGGCTTCGGCATCCTTACCCTGAACGGCGCCGGCACTGGCCGCGTCGCCGCGTTCTTCGGCGGTACGGCCAACTTCGTGCTCAGCGACAGCGCGGCCAATGCGGACGATCTCATCACTTTGTGGGGGACGGGGGTCGGACCGTTTAACGGCGACGAGACGGTTCTCAACACCGCCGCACAGGACTATACCAGCATCGATACCAAGGTGTACGTCGGAGGCGCGCCGGCCCAGGTGATCTATCGCGGGGCCTCGGCCTATCCCGGACTGAATCAGGTCACCTTCAAAGTTCCTTCCGCGGGCTACACCCCCGGCTGCTATGTCTCACTGCTGGTAGTCACCAACGGCGTGCCGAGCAACATGGCCACCATCCCCGTACAAGCCAAGGGCAACCGGGTATGCTCCGATTCTCCGGCGCAGAATCTCTTTACCAAGGAACAGTTGGACGCAATTCAAGCGAAGGGCGGCGTCACCTTCGGCGTACTGAACGTAGGCAGGAGCACGTTCACCTACCCCGGGGTTCCGTCCTACGTGGCCGATAGCGCGACTGGTGTCTATTACACGTACGACCTTAGCAATTTCAACCTGTACTCAACCTCGCAAACGACGTCGTTCGGCAGTTGCTCGGTGACGGTATCCCCAAAGGTGGCCGCCGGCGTCGTGCTTCCCACGGTGAAACTGACTTACCTCGATGCGGGTCCTTCCTTGGGGCTGGCAGGCAACGGAAATACAGCGACTTTGCCCAAGAACCTGCTCTCCGGGATTTTCTATTACCCGGCCTCGGGACAACTGCCTGCGAATTTCCTCGGGAACTCCGGCGGTGATTTCACCTTCACCTCGGCTGGGGGACCCGGCGTCACCGCGCACACGGCGGCGACACAGGTACCCGCGGGATTTCTCTGGACAAACGAGGCGGCCATCGCCGCGGCTCCGGTCGTCCGCACCAACGGGGTCACGGTCACGTGGTCGAACGCGCCGCCAAATACGTTTGTCCAGATCACCGGCAATTCGTCCAACGCCGGCGGTAGCGCCACGTTCATCTGCTTTGCCCCGTCGGGCGCGGGCGCCTTCACTGTGCAACCCGACGTTCTTATGCTTCTTCCGGCAAGTCAGCCTCCGGGCAGTCCTGGAATGACGGTTGCCACCTATGTCAACAAGCTGTTTGCCGCCTCACCGCTCGACTATGGAATCGCCAGCGGGTACATCGCCTTTGCCCGGGGAGTGACGTTCCAGTAAAGGCGCCCGCGCCAGCCGGATCATGGCTGCCAGACTCTTGTCGATGTCCTCTTCGGTTGTCGCCCAGGAGGAGACGCTGATGCGCATGGCCGTTCGTCCGTGCCACACGGTCGGACCAACCCAGCATGTTCCGTCTTGCTGGACCGCGGCGATCACTCGCCGGGTTTCTTCGGCGTCGCCGAATGATACGAGCACCTGGTTGAGGACGACGTCGTTCAGAATCTCAAAACCGGCTTGGGAAAGGCCCGCTGCGAATCTCCTGGCGCAGCGGCAGTTGCGCTCAATCAGGTCCGCCAGTCCGGCGCGGCCCAGCGATTTGAGCGCCGCCCAGATTTCCACGCCGCGCGCCCGCCGCGACAACTCGGGAACCCACTGCGAGGGTTCGCGGTGCGTACCTTGCGGCAGGTAGGCCGCCGTGAGACTCATAGCGCCGTGCAATTGAGTTGCATCGCGGACAAAGGCCAGTCCGCTGTCACAGGGGACGTTGAGCCATTTGTGAGCGTCGGTGGCCCAGGAATCGGCGTCCTGGAATCCCTCGGCTAAATGCCGGTAGTGCGGGCTGGCCGCGGCCCACAGCCCAAAAGCGCCGTCGACGTGAACCCAGGCGCCGGCGTCACGCGCGGCGCCAATGACCGCTTCCGCCGGATCGAAGGAACCCGTGTTGACGTTTCCCGCCTGAATGCAGACAATGCTCCGGTGGTCGAGGCGCGGCAGACGGGCGGCGCGCATGCGGCCCTGGTCATCCACCGGAACGCGAACGACCCGGTCGCGTCCCAGACCGAGCATCCCCAAAGACTTGATGACAGACGGGTGGACCTCGTCGCCCACCACGACCTGAATCTCCGGAGCTCCAAACAATCCTTGCGCCTCGACATCCCATCCTTGGCGCGCCAAGACCGCGCGCCGCGCGGCGGCAAGAGCGGTGAAATTGGCCACGGTCGCTCCGGTTACGAAAGCCACACCGCATTCCCGAGGCAGCGCCAGCGCTTCGCAAAGCCATTTAAGCGACACTTCCTCGAGTACGGTCGAAACCGGAGTGGAGATGAACAATCCCGCATTCTGATGCCAGGCCGAAGCCAGCCAGTTGGCGCCGAGCGCCGCTGGTAACGCTCCTCCCATGACAAAACCGAAGAAGCGCGGCCCGGCGAATCCCATGGTCCCGGGCGACCCCAACCGGTCCAGGATCTCGACCACCTCCCGGGCGGGCGTCGAATGCTCTGGAAGCGGTTCAGAAAATCCGTCCAGGCCGCGAAGCCCTTCCGCCGAGGGGCTCACGCGCCGGTGCTGAATCTCCTTCAGGTATGACGTTGCCCGTGAGGTGACAAATTCCAGCAGTTCTTTCATGCCTGCCACCCTCCCAAACCCGTGCGAAGGTAGGAGACGTCGAACGCGGCCTTAGGATCGCCATCCGGTTCGGGCTGCGAAGCCACCATGCGCACCGGCACAACGCCCGCCCACACCGGCCACTCCATGTCTCCGGCGTCGTCTTTGGGAGGTCCGGTGCGGACTTTGGCGGACGCTTCCTCGATCACAAACTCAAGCACTTTGGTGGCCTTCAACTCCTGCTCATTCGGAAGCCGCGCGTCGCGCCAGCGTCCGGGCGCCACGTGATCGCTGATCACCGACAGCGCGTGCAGCCTGGCGCTGGCATCCTCGATGAGATTCGCATGGCCGAACGCCACGGCCGAACGGTAGTTCATGGAGTGGTGAAACGCGGAACGGGCCATCACCAGTCCGTCGACCAGGGTCACGGTCACGCAGGCGGCGATCCCTTCCGACAACTGGCGCATCATGCGGCTGGCGGCGGAACCGTGCAGAAACAGGCGCCGGTCCTGCCGTCCGTAAAGGGTTGGAATCACGAAGGGCTGCGAATCGACGGCAAAGCCAACATGCGCGATGAGTCCCTCATCGAGGATTGCGTTGACGCTGGCCTCGTCATAGCGCGCCCGTTCCGGAAGCCGCCGGACGCGCGCCCGGTCTGTGGGCGATGAATCTGAAGACATATACTCCCTACGATACCGATGAATCGCGCCAGCCGGCCGGTGAGGGGCTACAATGATCTGCATGATTCGACGCGCCTGGGCAATTGCGTTCGTCGTTTTGGGCAGCGCCGCCGCGGAAAACTGGCCGCAATGGCGCGGGCCGTACCTCAATGGTTCGAGCGGAGAAAAGAACCTGCCGGTGACCTGGTCTCCGGACAAGAACATCGCCTGGAAGGTCCCGATGCCCGACCGCAGCGGTTCAACCCCGATCATCTGGTCGCAACAGGTGTTCTTGAACGTCGCCGAGAAAGGCAGCCTGTACCTGTGGGCCTTGGACCGGAGCACGGGAGAGATGAAGTGGAAGCGTCATTTAAGTGACGGCGACGTGATGATGCGGAAGCAGAACATGTCGTCACCCTCACCCGTCACCGACGGTCAATGGGTCTGGGTGATGACGGGCACGGGAATCCTGAAGGCGTTCGACGTACAGGGCGCCGCGCAATGGTCGCGCGACATCCAGAAAGACTACGGCAAGTTCGGTTTGAACTGGGGCTACGCCTCGTCGCCGCTGCTGCTGGATGGCGCGCTGTACGTGCAGGTGTTGCACGGGATGAAGACCGACGATCCTTCCTACGTGCTCAAGATCGACGCCAAAACCGGGAAAACGCTGTGGAGGGTGGAGCGTCCGACCAAGGCGATCATGGAATCGCCGGATTCCTACACGACTCCGGTCGTGGCCACCGTTGGCAAGAGCAGGGAACTGGTTGTCGCCGGCGGAGACGTCGTGACCGGGCACGACCTGGAGTCGGGGAAAGAACTGTGGCGTGGCGGGGGCTTCAACCCGGACAACAACCCGTTCAACCGCATCATTTCCTCCCCGGTCGCCTATGGAGACGTGGTCTACGTCCCCACTCGCGTGCGGCCGTTGATCGCCTATCGCGCCGGCGGAAGGGGGGATGTGACCGGTACTCATCAAGTGTGGCAATTCATGAACGGTCCGGACGTGCCGACTCCGGCCATCGACAGCGATTACCTGTACTCGATCAATGATCGCGGCGTGGCCTACTGCCTCGACCGCAAGACCGGCAAGGAGGTCTATGGAGGGCAGCGTCTGCGAGGTGGCACTTACAGCGCGTCACCGACGCTGGCCGACGGCAAGCTTTACATAACCAGTGAAGAAGGAGTCGTGTCGGTGCTCGCCGCCGGACCCAAGTTTGAAGTGCTATCGGAAATCGACATGCACGAATACACTCTCAGCTCGATCGCTGTTTCCGGTGGCCAACTATTCCTCCGGACCGCCGGACATCTCTACGCCATTGGCAAGCAGTGAGAGACCGCGGCCAGTGTCTATGCCGCTTTGCCTGCCATGCCGTGCGGGTCGATTACGAATTTGCGCGCGGCGCCGCGATCAAAGTCCTTGTAGCCGGTGGGAGCGTCATCGAGCGAGATAAACGTCACGTTCACCGCCTTGGCCGGCTGAACCCGTTCATATAGGATTGCCTGCATCAACTGGCGGTGGTAGCGCATGACCGGGCACTGGCCGGTCGTGAACGTATGGGACTTGGCCCAGCCCAGTCCGATACGCAGTCCCAGGCGCCCGACCTTGGCATCGGCGTCGACGCCGCCCGGATCATCAGTGACATACAGACCTGGAATGCCGATGGCCCCACCGGCGCGCGTAAGCGCCATCAGAGAATTGAGCACGGTGGCCGGCTGTTCGACACCGGCTTCGGCCCCGTGCCCGCGCGCCTCGAATCCGACACAATCGACGGCGCAATCCACTTCCGGCGTCCCGACGATCTGTTCGATCTGTTCGGCAAGGCTGGCGTTCTTTTTCAGATCGATCACCTCGCAGCCAAAGCTCTTGGCCTGGGCGAGACGTTCGCCGATCATATCGCCCACGATCACGCACGCCGCGCCGAGCAACTGGCACGCCGAGGCGCAGGCCAGGCCAACCGGGCCGGCGCCGGCCACGTAAACGACCACTCCCGGGCCCACGCCCGCTGTCACCGCGCCATGGTAACCCGTCGGAAAGATATCGGAGAGCAGCGTGAGGTCGCCAATCTTGGCCATCGCCCGGTCGCGGTCCGGAAACTTGAGCAGGTTGAAGTCCGCGTAGGGCACCATGACGTACTCCGCCTGGCCGCCAACCCATCCGCCCATGTCGACATAGCCATAAGCGGCGCCCGGCCGCGCGGGATTGACATTCAGGCAAATTCCGGTCCGGCCTTCTTTGCAATTCCGGCAGCGCCCGCAGGCGATGTTGAACGGTACCGAACAGAGGTCGCCAACTTTGATGAACTCGACATCGCGTCCCGCTTCGATGACCTCGCCCGTAATTTCGTGTCCCAGAATCAAGCCTTGCGGCGCGGTGGTTCGCCCGCGGACCATGTGCTGATCGCTGCCGCAGATATTAGTAGTGACAATGCGGAGGATGACGCCGTGGTCGCACTTGCGCGAACCAAGCGTCAGCTTGGGGAAGTCGATCGACTGGATCTCGACTTTGCCGGGGCCCATGTATGCGACCCCTCGATTGGAAGCCATTTTTGCATCTCCTTTGTGCTCTGAACACCAGCGTGGTGTGTCCGTTGATTGGAACAAAATGGGAGTTGGCGCGTCAACTGGGTGCTGAGACCGCCGCGCTGTGATAGCCTCTCCACTGCGATATGAATCGAAGGCGCTTCCTCCAGTCCGCACTCGCCGCCCCGCTTCCGCTGGCCGCACAACAAGTGGAAACGCGCGCTCCCCGGAATCTGAAGATCACCGGAGTCGAGGTCATCGTGACCAACCCCGAACAGGCGCCGATGGGCAACTATGTCCTGGTCAAGATCGCCACCAACCAGGCAGGTCTGGTTGGCTGGGGCGACGCCACTTGCACAGGGAGCGAACTGGCTGTCGCCAAGATGCTGGAAGAGCACCTCGCGCCCGGCCTGCTGGGCCAGAACCCCATGCAGTCGGAGATGTTATGGAAGCGGTTGTTCTATCTTCCCTACTACCGCTCAGGATCGGTGCAGATGTCCGCCGTCAGTGGCGTGGACATGGCGCTGTGGGACATTAAGGGGAAAGCCGCCGGGCTCCCGGTTTATGAGTTGCTGGGCGGCAAAGTGAGAGACAAGCTCCTCACTTACTGGAGCACCGGCGGACGCGATTTCAAGCAGGTCGAGGATGGTGTTCGCCGCTTCATGGCGGAAGGCTACAAGGTTGTCAAAGTGCAGGTGTCGGCGCCCGGAATGGATGGCGGTTATGCCGTGCCGCCTACCGAGAAGCAACGCTCGGCTACGCAGTCGGCGTATGAGAAAGGCTTGCCGCCGGACGAGATCTGGGAGCCTGAATCGTACGTCCGGATCCTGCCCAAGCTCTTCGACCATTTGCGGAAGACCGTGGGCGAAGAGATCGGACTCCTGCACGACGTTCACGAACGAATCACGACCAACCAGGCGGTGGCGCTGGCCAAGAGCCTGGAACCGTACCATCTCTTTTTCCTCGAGGATCTCCTGCCGCCGGAACACCTGGACACGTTCAGCCTGATCCGCCAGCAGGCGTCCACTCCGCTCGCGATGGGTGAGGTTTACGTGGGCGCGTGGGAGGGCCACTCGCTGGTTACCGGGCGCCTGATCGACTATGTCCGGCACGACCTGGCTCATTGCGGCGGAGTCACGGCGGGCAAGAAGGTTGCGATCGCAGCCGAGCCCCACGGTGTGTTGACCGCCTGGCACGGTCCCGGCAACATTTCGCCGGTAACGCACTTCGCCAACTGCCATGTCAGCTTGTCGGTTCCGAACTTCGGGATCCAGGAGGAGTCCCGCGGTTGGGGTCCGCGGGTCCGCGAAGTGTTTTCCGATTTCCCGGCTGTCCAGGACGGATACGTCACCATCAACGAGAAGCCGGGGTTAGGGGTCGAGGTAAACGAAGCCCTGGCGCGCAAGTATCCGTACGTGCGGCGGCTGCGTCCCGCGATACGGCGCGCCGACGGCACGCCGTGGCCTTACTGAGGAACTGCAAGGCGCAAGCGGGTGTCCAAAGAATCATGTCCCTGGGCAAGTGGGTGGAACAAGCGTGGCGGGACGCGCAATACGCGGTTCGAGGGTTCCAGAGAAATCCGGCCTTTGCGCTAACCGGGATCATCGCCATCGCGCTCGGCGTGGGCGCGGCAACCGCGGTCTTCAGCGTCGTGGATCGAGTTCTGTTCCGGAGCCTCCCTTATCCAGGCGATGAGCGCCTGGTCTCGGTCGGGCTGGCCGCGCCGATTGAGGAGCAAGAGTTCATGCTGGGCAGCGACTATGTGGAATGGCGGGCGCGCCAGACGGCGTTTGAGTCCATCACCACGTGGTCCGGGATTGCCGATTGCGATCTTACCGACCAGAATCCCATCCGGCTGAGTTGCGCGCAGGTTGAGGGCACGTTCCTCTCCACGTTGGGGATCCGGCCACTGCTCGGCAGGGAGTTCCATGCGGATGAGGACAGGCCCGGCGGACCGCGTGTCGCGATCATCAGCTACGGATTGTGGCAAAGCCGCTTTCAGAAAGACCCGTCCATTACCGGAAAGACCATTCCGTTGGACGGGCGGCCGGCGGAGATTGTCGGCGTGCTGCCGGCGGAGTTTGAATTCCCGACGCTGGCCAAGGCCGATCTTCTCGTGCCGCAGGCGCTGGACGAGGCCGCCCAACGGCGTCCGCGGACTGGCCGGGTGATGCGCGCGGTGGCGCGTCTGAAACCCGGAATCAACGTATCTCAGGCGCTGGCGCGGATGGACCCGCTGTTTCTGGAGTCGCTGAATTTCGTGCCGCCGCAGTTTCGGAAGGAGGTGCGATTGCGGATACGGCCGCTGCGCGACCGGCAGATCGCGGATTCGCGCACCGCCTCGTTGGTGCTGCTGTGCGCCGTGGGCGGGGTGCTTCTGATCGCCTGCGCCAACGCCGCCAATCTTCTGCTGGCGCGCGCGGTTGGGCGGCGGCGCGAGATGGCGGTCCGGGCCGCGCTCGGCGCGGGCAAGGCACGGATGGTCCGTCAGGGCTTGACCGAAAGCCTGGCGCTGTCGCTTCCCGGCGGCGCCGCGGGGTGCGTTCTCGCCTGGCTGCTGCTGCGAGTGCTTGTAGCGGCGGCGCCCGAAGGAATTCCGCGGCTTCAGCAAGCCAACCTCGATTGGCGTGTGCTGGTGGCCGCCCTGGCAGCCTCGTTCATCGCTGGAGGCCTCTCCGGAATTGCGCCGGCGCTGATGACCCCGCACGCCGGATCGCTTCGCACCCACCAAATGGCGGCGGCGGGATCAAACCTGTTCAAGCACGCCCTGGTGACGTTTCAAGTTGCCGCCTCGCTTGTCTTGCTCACCGGCTCGGTACTCCTGGTCCGAAGCTTTTGGAAGATGCTGAACACGCCTCTCGGTTTGCAGCGTGAAAACCTGTTGAGCGCAGCTATTTCGCTGGGTGAGGCGCGGTATGGAACACCCCGGCGGCAACTGGCATTCTTCGAAGAACTGGAAGAGCGGCTCAAACGCGTTCCCGGGTTCACCAGCGTTGCCTTGAGCGATTCCCTGCCGCCGGGAGGGCAGACTCGCGCGATGCTTTACGCGGCGATCGACGTTCGGGAACGGCCGCGCTTTGCGCAAGGCACCGGAGGAATGGTCGTCTGGCGCTCGGTGACGCCGGAGTACTTCACCACGCTGGCGATACCGGTCATCAAGGGACGGGCCTTCGATGACTCCGACCGCGCCAAAGATGCCGCCGTAATGATCATGAGCCAGTCGCTGGCGGAGCGGATGTTTCCGAACGAAGACCCGATTGGCAAAGCAGTACAACCCGGGCGTTCAGGCCCCTGGCTTACGGTGGCCGGAGTGGCGGCAAATGTGAAAAACGGCGGTCTCGGAGGCGCCGCCGATCCTGAATATTATGTGCCGCGCAGGCACTCCGAGACCGATGCGCTGCGAAGATCGATCTTCATTGTCAAGACATCCGCGGATCCGGAACGGGCGGCCGCGGCCATCCGCCGTGAGGCCGCCTTGATCGACCCGGGATTGCCCGTGATTTTGGAGACGATGTCGCAGCGGGTCGCCAAGCTGGCCGCGCGCCCCAGGTTCAACGCGCTCCTCCTCAGCTTGTTTGCGCTGATCGGCCTGCTGCTGGCCGCGGTGGGACTCCATGGGGTCGTGGCATTCCTGTTTGCTCAGCGCACCCAGGAAATCGGAGTCCGCATGGCGTTGGGGGCGACTGGCTGGGGAATTCGGCGACTGGTTCTGAAGCACGCGCTGCGGTGGACGATCACCGGCGTTGCGGCCGGCGCCGTTGCGTCGCTTTGGTTCGGACGCTTCTTGAGGACGCTTCTGTTCCAGGTTCCGGCCAATGACCCATTGATGATCGCGCTGGCGGCTTGCATCCTGGTGGGTGCGGGCTTGTTGGCGGCATGGGTACCGGCGCGGCGTGCCGCGCGCCTTGACCCTTTGACCGCGTTGCGGACGGAATGAGACCCTCGCCGGGGTTGGTGCGTGAACTCGGTTTGCGCGACGTCGTGTTGTTCAACGTCGCGGCTGTGGTGAGCATCCGATGGATCGCGACCGCGGCCCGAATCGGCGCCGGCTCGCTTTCGCTGTGGATCGGGGCGGCGGTGTTGTTCTTTGTGCCACTGGCGCTGGCCGTGGCCCGTCTGAACGAGCGGTTTCCCCGGGAAGGCGGCCTGTACGCATGGACCGGCATCACCTTTGGCGAATGGCACGGATTTCTGTGCGGCTGGCTCTACTGGTTAAGCAACCTGTTCTACCTTCCCAACCTGTTGCTGGCTGGCATCGGCATCGCATTCCACACGGCGGGTGAGCGCTATGCCGGGCTGGCGGAGAGCCACGCTGTCATGACACCGGTCTGTCTCGCCGTGCTCTGGGGGACCTTGCTGGTCAACCTGGTGGGCGTAAGAGCTGGTAAGTGGACACACAACGCCGGAGCGGCGGCGACCTGCCTGGCCGGCGCCGGAATTCTGATCGCCGGGATCCTGGTCTACGCCAAAGGGCTGGGGGCGACAACGCTGCATGCGGCGCCAGAGTGGAGGTGGGAGAGTCTCAATTACTGGTCGCAGATCGCGTTCGCCTTTGGAGGACTCGAACTGGGGGCGAACCTGAGCGGCGAGATTCGCGATTCCGGGCGCACCGTCAGACGCGCCGCCTGGATCAGCGCGGCCATGATTTCGGCACTCTACGTGGCGGGTACGTTCGCGGTCCTGGCGCTGCTTCCTTCCGGCCAGGTGAGCATCGTTACCGGCCTGGCGCAGGCCGCGCAATCAGCCGCGCGGCGCCTGGGACAAGCTTGGCTGGCGCCGGTTCTGGCCGGGTTGGTGGCCATAGGCGTCATGGGCCAGTTTGGAGCGTGGCTCGGTGGCAGTGCGCGCCTGGCGTTTAGCATTGGACTCGACCGCTACCTGCCGGAATCGTTTGGGCGCCTGCATCCGCGCTGGAAGACGCCGCACGTGGCGCTACTCTGGCAAGGCGCGGCGTGTAGCGTGGCGTTGCTGGCATTGAGCGCGGGTGAGAACCTGCGCGCCGCCTATCAACTGCTGGTGGACATGACGGTGATCACCTACTTCATCCCGTTCCTGTACCTGTTTGCGGCGGCATGGAGGCAGGGACACCGCTGGAGCGCGGCGTCCGGAGCGCTGGTTACGCTTGTGGGCATCGCCTGCAGCTTCGTCCCGCCGGAAGGCACGCGTTCGGTCTGGTTGTTTGAAGCCAAGCTCGCCGCCAGTTGCGGAGTACTGGCCGGCCTGGCGGCTGTCGTCTTCAGGCGGGGAGCCAGGGACCGCTAGCGAGGGGCCATGCACAAGGCGTCCAGAACCGCCGGGCCCAAGGCTTGTGGATCGGGTGAGTGCACGATGGCGCCTTCGGACAGGAGAATCTGCAGCAGAACGCGCTGCGCAGCGGTAGGATTGCGGCGCGGGTCGTGGCCGAACACCGCCGCATGGCAGTAATCAAAGCCTAGGCCGCCGGCCAGAATGGCCGAGTCCGGTGTGGCGAGCACCGCCGCCTCGAGCCCCGGATGCAGAAGCAAGCCTGCCGCGTCTCGGGTGAGCGATGCGCTGGCGGGGCGAAGCTTTTCTCCGTTGACGAAGACGCCTTCCGGACAGGCGATGCCGGTCAACAACCCGCACGATTCCAGCGCCCTCCCGATGAGCAGCGCGGCCCCGGGAGCTTCAGAATTGACAGCCACGATTGAGATGCGGCCGGTGGCGCCACCTGGGAATAGCGATTCGACGATCATGTCGTCGACTGCAACGGGTGGCCCCTCGCCAGGGCGCAGATGCATCATGAGGCCGGGCATGGCGTTGACTTCGAGGATGGCGCCGCCCTGCTCCCGCAGCGAACGCGAGATGTCTTGGGCGATGAGGTCCACGCCCGCTACGTCCAGGCCGACGGTTGCGGCCGCCAGCGCGCACAGTTCGCGATTGGCGGGGTGCATCGCGCTGGTGACGTTGGCCGAGTGGTTGCCGTTCCGGCGGACGAGAACCGGCGCTCCGCGCGCGGGAACTGACGCTG
>JADZCI010000059.1 GCA_020851655.1 Bryobacterales bacterium | reverse complement strand
GAAATTTCCGAGGAAACGCTGGCCGTCATTTCCGCCGCCATTGCCTCTTTCCTGGGCGTCAAGGCCAAGATCCGGCAAATCCGGCTGGTTGGCAGAGAAGCGTGGGCTCAACAAGGCCGCGTGTCGATCATGGCCTCGCATCGCTGGGCGATGCACAGACAGTAGAAGAAAACGGAGCCACAATCGTGAAGCTAAAAGTTGCTGTCGATGGAAAGAGTTACGAGGTAGATATTGAAGTAGTAGAGCAGGAAACTCCGCTGCTTGGCGTGGGCGGATATATGCCCATGCCGAGTCCGGTTCGCATCCCGGCGCCACCGCCGGCTGCTCCAGTCGCGGCTGGAGCGCCGGTGGAGAACGAAGATAAGGTGTGCCGCAGCCCGATCTCCGGCATCGTAGTTCGCGTCAGTGCTCAGAGCGGGCAGCAGATTCAGGTCGGCGACCCGCTGGTAGTGCTGGAGGCGATGAAGATGGAGACCAACATCACGGCTCCCATCGCCGCCCGGATTTCCAAAGTCAACGTGGCGGCGGGAGACAGCGTGCAAGGAGGGCAGGTTCTTGTCGAATTCGAATAGTGCAATGACGCAAGTCGCGGGGTTTACCTGCGTCGATCATGTCGCGTTGTCGGTTCCGCGCGGCGGCTTGGAGGCACAAGTCAACGCATACAAACTGCTGGGGTTCACCGAGGTCCATCGTGAAGACGTGCTGGGCGGCGACCAGGTTCGGGAAGTCCTGCTCCGGATCGGCGATGGTCCGAACCTCATTCAGTTGTTGGAACCTCTCACGGACGCATCCCCGGTTCAAAAACAGATCGAAAAGAACGGCGGACGAGGCGGGTTTGCCCATGTCGCCTTCCGTGTCTCAAACATTCAAGCCGCGTTTGACGACCTGAAAGCGAAGGGCTTCAAAATATTGGACGCGGCGCCGCGCAAGGGCTCGCGGGGCACAACCGTGTTCTTCGTTCATCCGAAGTCGCGGGAAGATGCGCCGTTCGGCTACCTGCTGGAGGTCGTCGAGGAGGGCGAACACGCATGACCGCCGAAACCCTCAACGAACTCAAGCTGGCGGCTGAATTCCCGCCTGTCGGCACCGCCGCTTGGGAAGCCGCGATTCAGAAGGACCTGAAGGGCGCCGATTACGACAAGCGCCTGAAATGGCGAACCGATGAAGGCATCGTGGTGAAGCCCTATTACCGGGCTGAAGATCTGCCGGTGACGGCTCCGGCGCCAATCGTGCGCGGGACGGGCCAACCCTGGTCGGCCGTAACGCCCGAACGCGCGCCGGAGTTGGACATCGACGCGGCGCCGTTTCACGAACAGGGCGGAACCGCCGTTCAGGAGATCGCCTTTGCCTTAGCCGCCGGCGCAGCGAGAGTGGCCGATGGCAAGACACCCACCTGGTTTGGCGTGCGCGTGGGCTCCAACTACTTCATGGAGATCGCCAAGCTGCGCGCGCTGCGGATGTGCTGGGCTCAAGTGGTTCCGGCCTTTGGACTTCCGCGGGCGGAGATGAAGATTCACTGCCGCACCGCAACCGCCAACAAGACCCTCTACGACCCTTACGTCAACCTGCTCCGGGTGACGACGGAAGCGTTGTCGGCAGTTCTCGGTGGTTGCGATTCGCTGTGTATTGAACCCGCCCATTTCGATGCGCACCTGGCGGAAAACGTTCAGCACATCCTGCGCGAGGAAAGCAGCCTGGACCGGGTGGCCGACCCCGGCGCCGGCTCCTATTACATCGAGGCGCTGACCGATGCCCTGGCGCGGGCGGCGTGGAAACTCTTCCAACAAGTGGAAGCGGCCGGCGGGCTGGACAAGTATCCTGTCGCAGACGAACTGCGGAAGTCTCGCGAAGCGAAGGAGAAGGCCGTAGCGTCCCGCCGTAGCACCATCGTGGGCACGAACAACTTTCCGAATCCACAAGACCGCGCTTTGGCGGAAGCGGCCACCGCACCCGCCTCATGGCGCCTGGCGGCGGCATTCGAGAACATTCGCCTGCGGACGGAAAGGCACGCGCAAGCGACCGGCAAGACTCCCAAGGTGCTGCTTCTTGAAAGCGGCGATCTCAAAATGAGAAAGGCCCGGTCCACGTTCTGCCAGAACTTTTTCGGCTGCGCTGGATTCGACATCCTGACTTCGGATGAGTTGCAGGACGCCGATCTGGTGGTTCTGTGCAGCTCGGACCCGGAATATCTGGAACTCGCCCAGGCGGTTTGCCCCAAGACCAAGGCGCCGGTTGTGGTGGCCGGTAATCCAGCCGGGCAAATCGATGCGCTGAAAAACGCCGGAGTCGCCGATTTCGTCCATGTCCAGTCCAACGCGGTGGATACGTTGACGCAATGGCAGGACCGGTTGGGGGTGCGCTCATGACGCGGCCGGATTTCTCGAAGATCGAATTTCAGTCCGCCAGGGGCGCTGCCGCGCCAGCCGGTTCGGCCGGATGGCTGACGGCGGAGCACATCGAGGTCAAGCCCCACTACACGGCGGAAGACCTGGCGGGTATGGAGCACCTGCAATACGCGGCGGGAATTCCGCCGTTCCTCCGCGGACCGTACTCAACCATGTATGTCATGCAACCCTGGACAATCCGGCAGTACGCCGGGTTCTCCACGGCCGAGGAATCGAACGCCTTTTACCGCCGCAATATTGCCGCCGGCCAGAAGGGGCTCTCGGTCGCCTTCGACCTCGCTACCCACCGCGGATACGACTCCGACAACGACCGTGTAGTCGGTGACGTCGGCAAAGCCGGTGTCGCCGTCGACTCGGTTCTCGACATGAAGATTCTGTTCGACGAGATACCGCTCGATCAGATGTCGGTGTCGATGACCATGAACGGCGCCGTGCTGCCTGTCATGGCGTTCTACATCGTCGCCGCCGAAGAACAGGGAGTCCCGCCCGCCAAGCTGAGCGGAACCATCCAGAACGACATCCTCAAGGAGTTCATGGTCCGCAACACGTACATCTACCCTCCGGCGCCGTCGATGCGGATTATCGGTGATATCTTCCGGTTCTGTTCGGAACAGATGCCCAAGTTCAACTGCATCTCCATCAGCGGCTATCACATGCAGGAAGCCGGCGCGACAGCCGATTTGGAACTGGCTTACACGCTGGCCGACGGCCTGGAGTACTTGCGGACGGGAATCGCAGCCGGGCTGGACATCGACACCTTCGCCCCGCGGCTCAGCTTCTTCTGGGCCATCGGCATGAACCATTTCATGGAGATTGCCAAGATGCGCGCCGCGCGCGTGCTGTGGGCGAAGATCGTCAAGCAGTTCAACCCGAAGAACCCCAAGTCCATGGCGCTGCGCACGCACTCGCAGACTTCGGGTTGGAGCCTGGCGGCGCAGGACCCGTTCAATAATGTTGCCCGGACGTGCGTTGAAGCCATGGCCGCCGCCATGGGTCACACACAATCGCTGCACACCAATGCTCTGGACGAAGCGATCGCGCTACCGACCGATTTCTCGGCGCGCATCGCGCGAAACACGCAGATCTACCTGCAAGCCGAAACGGGGATCACCCGCGTGGTCGATCCCTGGGCCGGTTCTTACTACGTCGAGTACCTTACCCGGCAGTTGATCGAGCGCGCCTGGAACCTGATTCAGGAAGTCGAAGAACTGGGCGGTATGACCAAGGCCATCGAAAGCGGCTTGCCGAAGATGCGGATCGAGGAAGCCGCGGCACGGAGGCAGGCGCGCATCGATTCGGGCAAGGAAACCATTGTCGGCGTCAACAAGTACCGTCCGCAGCGCGAAAAACCCATTGACGTACTGGAGGTCGACAACCAGGAGGTGCGGCGGAAACAGCTTGCACGCCTGGCCGGGTTGAAGCAGTCGCGCGACGCCAAGGCGGTGGAAGCGGCGCTTCAAGCGCTCACGGTCTGCGCGCAGACCGGCCAGGGAAACCTGCTGGCCTTATCGGTGGATGCTGCGCGCAAGCGGGCCACTTTGGGCGAAATCTCCACGGCGCTCGAGAAGGTCTTCGGACGCTATCAGGCGGTCAGCCGCACCATCAGCGGCGTCTACTCGTCGGAGAGCGAGAGCGACAAGGAGTTCCAGAAAGCGCGCAAGATGGCTGACGAGTTCGCACGGGCCGAGGGGCGCCGCCCGCGCATCCTGGTGGCCAAGATGGGTCAGGACGGACACGACCGCGGCGCCAAAGTCATCGCCACCGCGTTCGCCGACGAGGGGTTCGATGTTGATGTCGGGCCGTTGTTCCAGACCCCGGCTGAAGTGGCTCGCCACGCGGTCGAGAATGACGTTCACGTGCTGGGCGTTTCGACGCTGGCGGGCGGCCATAAGACCCTGGTGCCGGAAGTGATCTCGGAATTGAAGAAGCTGGGCCGCGAGGACATACTCGTCGTCGTGGGCGGCGTCATCCCACCGCAGGACTACGACTACCTTTACACCGCGGGCGCCGCCGCCTGCTTCGGCCCTGGCACGGTGATCCCGGTCGCCGCGCAGAAGATTCTCGATAAGCTCATGGCGCAGCCCGCATGACCGCACGCCCGAGGCGATTGACTGTTGACCAGTACGTAGACGGAATCCTGAACGGAAACCGGACTGCGCTCGCCCGGGCGATCACGCTCATTGAAAGTTCCCTGCCCCGGGACTCGGAGTTAGCCGAAGCGGTTCTGGAGCGCTGCCTCCCGCATGCGGGCGCTTCGATCCGTGCTGGCATCACTGGGGTTCCGGGCGCCGGGAAAAGCACCTTTATCGAAGCCTTGGGAACGCACCTGACGCGGGAACGCGGCGAGACCGTCGCGGTCTTGAGTATTGATCCGTCGAGCCCCGTTTCCGGCGGCAGCATTCTGGGCGACAAGACGAGGATGGAGAAACTCGCCACCGACGAGCGCGCCTTCATCCGCCCGTCGCCATCGGGTGGACACTTGGGCGGAGTCGCCCGCCGGACGCGCGAAACCATGCTGCTGTGTGAGGCGGCGGGCTACCGCAACGTCTTTGTCGAAACGGTGGGAGTCGGGCAGTCGGAGACCGCGGTCCGTTCCATGGTCGACTTCTTTCTGCTCCTGATGCTCGCCGGCGCCGGTGACGAATTACAAGGCATGAAGCGCGGCATCCTGGAGATGACCGACCTGATCGCCATTAACAAAGCCGATGGCGGCAATCGAAAGCCCGCCGAACGCGCCAAGCGCGAATACGAAAGCGCGCTGCACCTGTTTCCGTCCGCCGCCGACGGCTGGAATCCGCCGGTCGTAACCTGCTCGGCGATCAAGCGTGAGAACATCGCCGGCATCTGGCAGGCGATTCTGGACCACCGCGCCCTGATGCAATCGAACGGATGGTTCGAACGCCGGCGTGGCGAGCAGGCTCTGCAGTGGTTGCAGGAGGCCCTCCTGGCCGGACTCGAGGAAGAGTTTCTACGCGACCCCGCCGTGCGGAACCGGTTAGACAGCGTCCGTGACGAAGTTCTTGCGGGCAGGACCAGTTCATTCCGAGCCGCCAGGCAGTTACTCGCTTTATTTCGTCAAAAGGAGTCATACACGTTATGAGTCTTCCGTTCCCGGTTCTTACCGCCGAAGAGGCGGCCTCGCTCATTCAGGATGGGCAAACAGTTGGATTCAGCGGCTTCACGCCGGCCGGCGCCGCCAAGGCGATCCCGCGCGCCATTGCCCGGAAAGCTGAGGCGGAACACGCCTCCGGCCGTCCTTTCCAAATCGGCGTGCTGACCGGCGCCTCGACCGGACCGTCACTGGATGGCGCCCTCGCCAAAGCGGAGGCCATCAGCTTCCGTACGCCCTACCAGGCTGACCCGCTCCTCCGTTCGCAGATCAACAGCGGCAAGGTCCGGTTCGTGGACATGCATTTGTCGCTGTTGCCGCAGTTTGTGCGCTATGGGTTTCTCGGAAAGGTCCATTGGGCCATCATCGAAGCCTGCGACGTCAGTTCAGGAGGCGGAATCGTCCTGACTTCGTCGGTCGGCGTGTCGAACACATACTTGAACGAAGCGGAGCGAGTGCTGATTGAGATCAACGCGGCGCACCCGGCGGCGCTCCTCGGCATGCACGATATCTTTGAGCCCCAGGATCCGCCCACGCGCCAGGAACTGCCGGTGTACCAGGTCCGTGACCGTGTGGGTTCGCCGGTTTGCGTCATTGACCCCAAGAAGATTGCGGGCATCGTCTTCACCGACGAGCCGGACGAAACCGCGCCTTTTTCCCCGGGTACGGAAACCACGGAGCGGATCGGCCAGAATGTCGCCAATTTCCTGGTTGCGGAGATGCGCGCCGGCCGCGTTCCGAAGTCGTTTCTACCGCTTCAGTCGGGTGTCGGCGACATCGCCAACTCGGTTCTCTGCGCACTCGGCAGCGACCCGGACGTGCCTGATTGGGACATGTACACCGAGGTGCTGCAGGATTCGGTCGTGCCCCTGCTGGAAGCGGGGCGCGTGAAGTTCGCTTCCACGTGCGCTTTGACGCTGAGCCCTGAGATGGCGCGGCGCGTGTACTCCGGCCTCGATTTCTTCCGCCGCCGCATCGTGATGCGTCCGCAGGAGATCTCCAACCATCCGGAGATCGTGCGCCGCCTCGGGATCGTCTCTATGAACACCGCGATCGAGATCGATCTGGGCGGCAACGTCAACTCGACCCACGTCATGGGCCGGCAAATGATGAATGGCATCGGCGGCTCAGGCGACTTTACCCGCAACGCCTACATTTCGATTTTCAGTTGCCCCTCGACTCAGAAAGGCGGCAAGATCTCCACCATCGTGCCGCTGTGCAGCCATATTGACCACAGTGAGCACTCCGTACAGGTCGTCGTCACCGAGAACGGCGTGGCGGACCTGCGCGGCAAAGACCCGCACGAACGCGCCAGGCTGATCATCGAGAACTGCGCTCATCCCGAGTTTCGCGAGCAGCTTCGCGACTATCTGAAGCAGTTGAAGGCGGGACACGAACTTCTCTCGCTGCGCCTGGCCTTCGCCATGCACCAGAAGTTTGTCCGCGAAGGCGACATGCGCGGGGTGGAGTGGGGTGAGTTGATCGGGGTCTGACCACCCACATCAATCCGGGTACAATCACCTTTGTTGAGGAGGTGGCGATGGGCGATATCCGGGGCATGGCGCCGCTGGTCGAGGTGTTTGACATGCCCACCTCGCTCGGCTTCTACCGGGATGTGCTCGGTTTTCAGGTGGTAGCCAGTTCAGGCCCGGGAGACCGCGCAGGCTGGGTTCTTCTCCGTCGTGGCGGCGTGGAGTTAATGCTCAACACGGCGTATGACGAAGGGCAGCGGCCGGCGGCGCCCGATCCATCGCGCGTGTCGGCTCACCGCGACACCGCGCTGTTTTTCGGGTGCCCCGATGTCGAAGCGGCGTACGAGTATCTGCTGAGCAAAGGACTGCGTCCGGACAAGCCCAGCGTGGCGCCGTATGGCATGAAACAGTTGTACCTGTTGGATCCGGACGGCTACAACCTCTGCTTCCAATGGCCTGCAAGCGAGGAAAGCCCGCAGCGCTACGGAAGCGGGACATAGCGCCGCCCGCCCCCATGGCACGCTCCGTTTTGATCCGCGTGGTGGTCCCGGCGCTCGTCTTGTGCGCCTGCGACCAAAGTCCCAAACTCGACTTCAACCGGGGGCTGGATGTGCCGTACGTGCAAACTCCGGCCGAGGTGGTTGACAAGATGATGGAGATCGCCCGGGTGACTCCCGCGGACACGCTCATCGACCTGGGCTGTGGCGATGGCAGGATCGTCATCGCCGCCGCCCGGCGTGGCGCCCGGTCCATCGGCTACGACCTGGACCCCGAGCGCATTGCCGAAGCCAGGGAACAGGCCTCCCGCGCAGGCGTCGCGGCATTGGCATCGTTTGTTCAGGCCGACTTTTTCAAAGCCGGCATCAGCCGCGCCACGGTGCTGACGATGTTCATGATCCCGACTGTCGTCGAACGGATAACGCCGCGCCTGGAAAGCGACTTGGCCCCTGGAACCCGAGTGGTCTCGCACAGTTTTCCGATCAAGGGGTGGCGTGGCGGCGAAAAGATCGAGGTTGCCGGCAGGACGTTGTACCTCTATTCGGTCCCACCGCGGCCTCCGCTGCGCCGGTATTGATGGGGAGAAGCGGCCGCATGCCGTGTCCGCGCTCGCTCGAATCGGCTTCAGGACTTGCTGCCACTCGTTCCGTTCCAATACGCAGAAAACAGTTCGCACCCGGCCAGTAGACCGGCACGTGCCGCGAAGATCAACACTGTTGTACTGTGATACGATCCGGCTTGACGGCTTCCCGGCCAAAATTGCCCGGAAACCATTCGCTCCAGGAGCTCCAAAACCGTGAAGGCTTACGAAAGTACCGATGTCCGAAACGTGGCCCTCGTCGGCCACGGGAATAGCGGTAAGACTACGCTGGCCGCCGGAATGCTGTTTGCGGCCGGCGCGACCAACCGCTTGACCCGGGTCGACGAGGGCAACACCATCACCGATTACGACGACGAAGAAATCGCCCGGAAGATCACGATTTCCACGTCGCTTGCCGCCCTCGAGTGGAAGAAGAAGAAATTGAACGTCTTCGATACGCCGGGCTTCAACCTGTTCATGTACGACACCAAGGTGGCCATGGCCGCCGCCGACGCCGCGCTCGTCGTGGTGGACGGCGTCTCCGGCATCGAAGTCCAAACCGAAAAAGTCTGGGAATTTGCCAACAGCTATAAATTGCCGCGCGCGATCCTTATCAACCGGCTCGACCGCGAGCGGGCCAGCTTTCAGCGCACACTCGAGAATGTTCAGGAAGTCTTTGGCCGCAACTGCGTGCCGGTTCAGCTTCCGATCGGCAGCGAACGCGACTTTAAGGGAATTGTCGACCTGGTCACGATGAAAGCGTGGGCGTACACGCCGGAAGGGAACGGCAGGGGCACTGAGATCCCGATTCCGGCCGATATCGCCGAAGCCGCCAAGACCGCGCACGAAGCGTTGATCGAGATGATCGCCGAAGGCCGGGACGATCTGATGGAGGAGTTCTTCACCAACGGCACCCTGCCCGCCGAACATATCTCCAGCGGTCTGCACGATGCCGTCAAAGACGACCGCCTGTTCCCGGTCCTGTGCGGTTCCGCCTTGCTCAACATCGGCGCCGATCTGCTGCTCGACTTCCTCTTCGAATTCACTCCCAACCCCACTGAACATCCCGCGCTCAAAGCCATGGTCGGCGACCACGAAGAAGAGCGAGCCATCACCGACAACGATCATGTCACCGCCTATGTCTTCAAGACCGTTGCCGACCCCTTTGCCGGCCGGCTCTCGTTCTTCAAGGTGTGTTCCGGAGTTCTCAAGAACGATGCGAACCTGGTTTGTATCCGTTCGCGCAGCACCGAACGTCTGGCCCACATCAGCGTCCCCTTTGGCAAGACGCCTCAACCCGTCACCGAACTCCATGCCGGCGATATTGGCGTTGTCGCCAAGCTGAAGGATGTTCTGACCGGTGATACGCTCTGCGAGAAAGGGGATTCCATCGCCTTTCCCAAAGTCGAAATTCCGGAACCCTCCATCGCGTACGCCATTGCGGCCAAGTCGCGCAACGACGAAGACCGTATGGGCAACGCCGTCGCCCGCATCCTGGAAGAAGACGCGGGGCTGCGCTTCTACCGCGACCCGCAGACCAAGGAATTCCTCCTGGCAGGCAGCGGCGGCCAGCATGTCGAGATCATCGTCAGCCGCCTGAAAAAGCGTTACAACGTCGAAGTCGAACTGCGCGCGCCGAAGATCCCTTACCGCGAGACCATCCGCGGACATGCCGACGTTCATGGCCGCCACAAGAAGCAGACGGGCGGGCACGGCCAGTTTGGCGATTGCAAGATCAAGATGATGCCCCTCGAACGGGGCGGCAAGTTCGAGTTCGTCAACGAAATCTTCGGCGGTGCGATTCCCCGGCAGTTCGTGCCGGCCGTCGAGAAGGGCATCCTGGAGGCCGCCGAAAAAGGCTACCTGGCCGGCTACCCCGTCGTCGACTTCAAAGTCGTGCTCTACGACGGGAGCTACCACGACGTGGACTCCTCGGAAATGGCGTTCAAGCTGGCGGGACGCAAGGCCTTCAAACTCGCCATGCAACAGGCCAAGCCGGCGCTGTTGGAACCCATCGTCAAGGTCGAGGTGATCGCCCCGGTTGAGTACGCCGGCGACTTGATGGGCGACATGAACGGGCGCCGCGGCCGCATCAGCGGCATGGATACCAAGGGCGGAACTCAAATGATCAAAGCCCTGGTGCCGATGTCGGAAATGCTGACCTACCAGAACGACCTGACCTCCATGACTCAGGGGCGAGCCTCGTTCGCCATGGAATTCAGCCACTACGACTTTGTGCCGCAACAGCAAGCGGACAAGATCATTTCCGCAGCGGCGGCGGCGCGCGCCGGAGAAGTGGAAGAAGAGGAATAAGGCTCACTTCGAGCCGAGCGAAACCAGATTGGCAAACAAGCGCACCGCGCCTGGCGCCGCCACCGGCAGTTGGCGGTACCAGGCCAGCGCGCAATAGACGTATTTCCCTTTTCCGTAATCGGCCACCAGCCAGATGCCCTTCTGCGGGGCCTGCCCCGTATCGTGCGTCTCGATGAGTGGCTTGTAGCGCTCATCCCAAGTCATCCAGAACTTGGACCCGCGCTGCTCGAACCATCCCTCGAAGTCCCGCGCATCGATCACGTTGGGGGTGCGAAATAGCACGTGGTCCGGATCGAGAATCGTCACCGGGGAGTCCTCCTCGCTAACTTCCTCGGCACGCGAAGTCATCGTGTAAGGGTACGGTCCGAAGTTCGGGTCGAACTCCTGCGTGTTGTACTGCACGATGAGCGTCCCGCCGTTGCGCACATACTCCAGGAGCCGCGCGTTGTGAACCCGGAGATCCTCCCTGGCGGCATAGGCGCGGATGCCGAGGAGAATAACGGAGTATTGGCCGAGGTCACCCGACGCCAGCGCGCTGGAATCCAGCAGGGTGACAGGCACGCCCAAATGGCGCAACGCCGCCGGTACCTCGTCTCCGGTGCCCATCACGTACCCGGCGCGGAGTCCCGGGGCTACCTTGACGTCGATTCGTTGTACCTGGTGTTCGGCCGGGTGGCTGAGGTAAATGCTGTCCAGTCCGGAGTAGGTGGTCCGTTCAAAGGAACGGCGATATTCGTGGCCACCCGACTCGGCGACGGCTTGAATGACACCTATCCCGGCCTGAGCGGCCGGTGTAATGGGGAACGTGAAGCGCGCTTCCTCGCCCTCCCGCTCGAAACGGAAACCGGCGTTGGCCGAACTGGAAGTCCATCCCGCCGGCAGTTCGAGCCGGACCGTGCCCTGCCGGGGTCCCGAAGCGGCGTTGCGCACGATGACGTCGACGGGATACTCGGACGCGCTCAAAGGCGAAAACCCCGCCGCTGAGGCAAAGCGTACGGAAATCGCGGGTCCCACAGCCACCGGTTCACGATGTTGCAGCCCGATGGAATCGAGGTAACTCACCTCGACGGCACGGCGAATGAGGCCCCGCGCTCCCAGGTACTCGTACTCGATCTCGGCCGCCAGCGGAGGCTCGGCAGCACCCGTTTCCGAATACCGGGCCAACCGGATCGATGGCCGGGACCAGGGCGCGGCCGACCATGCGGCGGAATCAGGCGCCCGCACCTTGAAGCGCTCCCCATCCAGCCGGCTCACCTCCCACTTTTCCGGGGCGGCGATCCTTCGCGAACGCTCCTCCACCCGTACCCCGCCCCGGACGTAGAACGATGTCGCCACCTGGAAACTCTGGCCCGGAGCCGCCACCCGGAAGGTCACCGCTGGACGAAACATGGCCGACATGCCGGTCACCGGGTTATCGCTTTCCACCAACACCTCCGCCTCGAGCCCCAACGACAGCTCCAAGGCGTGCGAGAAACGTTCCTCCCACTCCCGCAGATCGGGATCATCAGACCGGGTCAGCCGCAACCGCTGGATATTCCGGAGCCCTTCGGCAAGGTAAGGCGCTGAAGCGGCGGGGTTCTGCGCGGAAAAGCTGTCCAATGCGCGCTTGGCCTCTGCTGAGGCAGGATTTGCGATGCGGAGCCCGTCGAAGACCGACGCCTCCCCTTGGCCGCCCGTCCGGGAACCGGCGCGGGTATAAGTGGCAGCCGACTTTCCAGGACGAGCGAGCACGGCTCCCATGGCTTGTGAGCGATGCCACCGGTAGCCTTCGCGTCCGATTTCGGCATAACTACGGCCGCTCACCGGGTCGTACTCGCCTGTATTGATCTGTATGCGGGTGGCCGGCTGGTTTGAATCGCCGCCGAGGTAGAGTTTGAGCGGCGACCATTTGCCTGGTTTTTCAAACGCATCGATCGCCATCAGGCCGGAAGCCTGATGCTGGCCGTGCCCGTCTCGGGGCGTGCCGGTGAAGCGAGCCATGAGGACATGCGGCCGAACTTCGTTGACTATGTCCTGAACCTCTTTGAAGAGCAGTTTCCGGTCCCAGTTTCGCCAGGTTTCCTCGACGTTTTTCGAGTATCCAAAGTCGGCAAAGCTCGTATAGCGGACACGTACGCCGTAGAGTTCCGCGGCTTTCCGGTGTTCGAGGGTACGCAGCGCCCCCAACTCATCAAAGAAGTCGCCGGTGATCAGATTTGCGCCGGCCTCCCCCCGAGTCAGGGAGAGCAGGGTGACGTCGGCGCCCTCGCGGCGGGCCAGCCACGTCAGAGTGGCCGCATCTTCGTCGTCCGGGTGGGCTACGAGGTAGAGCACCCTGACGCCGCAGTTTGCCCGTTTTAGGGCAGTCCAAAGCCCGGCAGCGCCCCGGTCCTCCGGCGCCGGTCCGGCCCAAAACACACCTAACGATAGCCAGATCAATAGGATGGGGAGATTTTCCAAAAATTGGATTTTGACTTGACCCGGTACGCCAACCTGGGATACTCTCGTGTTTTCAGCCGTCATGTAAACGTATTCTCGCAGCTAAAGTCATAATGCATTTTTCCTTACGACCCCTACCAAGGTCCGCGGCGATAACAGCAATTCTACTCGCTGCCACTCTCCCATCACCAGCGCAGACCCCGCAACTCTTTCTGGCCGCGGTGGCGAACGACATTGCAGCGCCGGAGCCGGCTGCGGAAGCCTCGCCCAAGGCGCCTCCGGTGTCGCCTGAAGTGGCTCGGGCCTTAGCCGACGCCGAGCGGCACTTCCAGACGGGCAAGGCGTTCGCCATTGAAGGCCGCGCCGACCGTGCCCGCGGCGAGTTCGACTCGGCGCTCAGTGCGCTCTTCAATGTGCCAGAAGGAGTCCCCGACCGCGGCGCCGCCGAGCGCCGTTTTGAAGAGTTGATCCGTTTGATCCACCGCTATGACGTGGAGAATCTCGGTTCCGGGCAGCCGGTCAATTCTCCCATCTATGTCGAATCGCCTCTGCCGCAGATCCTCGGCCTCAGCTTTCCCGTCAATCCGGGTCTCAAGACCCGCACGCTGGAACAGATCCGCGGGTCAAAGTCGCAATTGCCCCTGACGGTGAATGATGCTGTCCTCACTTACATCAACTATTTCACCAGCACCAAGGGCCAGCGGGTCCTGCTGTACGGTTTGAAGCGCGCCGGACGCTATCGCCCGATGATTCAGCGGGTGCTCGATGAAGAGGGTGTCCCCCAGGAGCTGATTCACCTGGCCCAGGCTGAATCTGCATTTATGCCGACGGCGGTTTCGCGTAAGTCGGCTACCGGAATGTGGCAGTTCGTCCAGTGGCGAGGTAATCAGTACGGTTTGACTCAATCGAAGTATTTTGACTACCGGCTTGAACCGGAGAAAGCGACCCGGGCCGCCGCCCGCCACCTGCGGGATTTGTTCGACCAGTTTGGCGATTGGTACCTGGCGATGGCGGCCTACAATTGCGGTCCCGGCTGTGTGGACAGGGCCGTGCAACGTACCGGCTACGCTGATTTCTGGCAACTGCGAAACCGCGGGGCGCTGCCCCGGGAAACGGCCAATTACGTTCCCGCGATTCTCGCCATGGCGATTGTCTGCAAGGACCTGTCGGCCTATGGAATCGCCGAACCGGATCCGGATCCTGAGTTGGAGTACGATGTCGTGACGATCGCGGCTGATACGAATCTTGCCTTGGTCGCTGACGCGGCGGACCATCCGGCGGCCGACATCCGCGATTTGAACCCGTTTCTGCTGCGAGGCGTCGCCCCGGGCGGGTCGGAAATCAAGGTCCCAAAGGGCTCAGGTTCGCGAGTGCTGGCGGCGCTCGATGGAATTCCGGCGGAGAAGCGGCTTGCCTGGCGGCTGCACCGCATCGAGCGCGGCGATACCCTGGCAACCATCGCCAAGCGCTACTCGACGGCGGCAAACTCGATCATGGCGGCGAACGGCCAGTTGAACGCGGACTTTTTTGCCGCCCCGGTGGCCGGTGAGATGATCCTGATCCCCGCTTCCTTGCGGCCGGAGGCGTCGCCGCGACTGACGTCACGCCCGGGCTCACGGGCCAAAGTGCAAACGGTACGGACCAATTCCCGTACCAAGCGGGCGGCCGTGAAGATCGCCAGCGCCGGAACTCACTCTCGAACGGTCAGCCGTTAATTCAAGGACGGCCTTACTCGCGAAATCTTCTTCTAACCTTGGCGCTTTCGATGTATTCTAGTGTTGGTTTTCAGATCACCCTGACTAGGAGACATCTCGAATGTTCCAATGGAACTCCCTTCCTCCTGATCACGACGACTTGGACGACGTCGACTTCGATCCCCAGTTTGATACGGGGAATGAAGTCGTTGAATACGGCGTCGCCGATGAGGAAGAAGAATTAGAAGCGGCCGAAACCGTAGCTCCTCCACCACCGCCCGCACCGGCGCCGGTCCCGGAAAGCGTACCTGCCGCCGCGCCACCGGCCAAACCCGCCGTGAAGAAGGCAGCGGTCAAGAAGGCCGCTGTCAAGAAGGCCGCGGCGAAGGCGGTCAAGAAAGCCGCCGTAAAGCGGGCCGTGAAAAAAGCGGTCAAGAAAGCCGCCGTGAAGAAGGTGGTTCAGAAGGCGGCTAAGAAAGCCGTCAAGAAAGCCGCGGTGAAGAAGCCCGTCAAGAAGGCCGCTGTTAAGAAAGCTCCAAAGAAAGCTGTCAAGAAGGCAGCGGCCAAAAAGGCGCCGGCGAAAAAGGCGGCTGCCAGGAAGGCAATGGCCCGGCGGCGCTAGCGCGCCTACGGCTTTACTTCCTCGCGGCAACGCCGGAACAACTGAAGGAGTGCGTCCGCGTACTCCTCAGGGGTTCGGGAGCCCTTTCCCCCAAACCCGACCTGCTGCGCCGACCCCTTGCCGTAGCCCGTCGTTGTCGCGATGAACTTCATGAGTTCGAGCGCCACCTCGTCCGCATTTCGCTCCGTAGCTTTGTCTTTCTTGTCTTCCATCGAACGGCCGATTTCCTTTCCGCATCCATCACAGAGAATTGAGTCTCTTCTCTTTATCCTAAGGGATCGCCGTGCGCCCACCCTGTGCCTCTCATATACTTCAGGGATGGGCTCGGCGGCGGTGACGGCGCAACGTCACACCCTCGGAATTGGCGCAGCCTGATGCCCGTCAACGCCGTCGCTTTCGACAAGAAGATGCGCGGAGGCGCGCAGGCGCACCTCCTGCGCGCCGACGAGACCGCACCCAGCGGAGAACCGGTCTTTTACGTTACCAAGTTCGTCGAAAATCCCCAGCACCGGCGCATTCTGGTGAATGAATGGGTAGCCACCTCGCTGCTGTCGTACCTGCAGATCAGTTGTCCCAAGGTTGCCGTGGTCCAGCTTACTTCCGAATTCATGCTGGCGGAGTCCGCCAACGTCTATCTTCAGCTTGGGTCGCGCCGGCAGGAAGTGAGCGCGGGCTGGCATTTCGGGTCGCGGTTTCCCGGGAATCCGGCCAGGCTGGCCGTTTACGACTACTTACCCGACTCACTGCTGGACCAGGTATTCAACGTGAGGGATTTTCTGGGCGTCCTGTTGTTCGATAAGTGGACCGGAAACGCCGACGCACGCCAGGCCATCTTCTTTCGCTCGCGGATTCGCGATTGGCTGGACGACCCCCAAGCCGCGCCTCTTCAGAAGGGTTTCGTCGCGCAAATGGTGGATCATGGATACGCCTTCGGCGGTCCGCAATGGACCTTTACCGATGCCCCGCTGCAAGGGCTTTACTACCGGCACCGGATTTACCGTCAGGTCACGGGATGGAAGGACTTTGAACCGTGGCTGGAGCGGATCGAAACACTGCCGGAACTGGTGCTGGACGACGCATTTCGCCAGGTTCCGCGAAGCTGGCTGGGTGATGATGAACCCGAATTGGAGCGCCTCCTGTTGCGCCTTTTCCAGCGCAGGAAGGACGTCCGGCGGCTGGTTGAGGAGTGCGCCACCTGCCGGCAGTCTCCGTTTCCGAACTGGAAAGCCTGAGCCAACCCGCCGCATAGGCGGCAAGGAGGACTCGTTAATATGGAAGGGTGATTCACTCGCTGTTGCTTCACAACGAGACCATTCGCCCATCCAACGAGCGTTTTCTCAGTCCTGGACAAGTCGGATTTCTGAACGGGTGGGGCGTATTCAGCACCATCAAGGTTGTTGACGGAGTGTTGTTCGCTTTCCCGCGCCATTGGGGGCGCATGCGGCGGGACGCTGAGTTGCTGCGTGTTCCCTTCCCGTGGAGCATTGCGGAGTTGGAGACCCAGCTATTGAAGCTGGTGGAAGCGAACCAGGCCCACACCGCGACACTGCGGGTTTCGGTGGTGCGAAATCGCGGCACGGTCTTCGAAGCGCCGGGGGTCGATCGCGACTTCGAGCTCCTGGCCTTTACCGTTGACCGGAACGAGTGGGGCAACGACGTGCGGCTCGGTGTCATCCCGAACGCCCGGCACGCCGCCTCGCCCTTTGCGGGGACGAAGATTCTGGCCTGGGCAATAAACCTGGCCTGGTACGAGGAAGCCCACTTGCGGGGACAAGACGAGGTTGTGTTGCTCAATGAGCGTGGTGAGGTGAGCGAGTGCACGTCCGCCAATCTCTTCGCGGCATTTGGTGAGACTGTGGTGACTCCGCCGCTGTCCTCAGGCTGCCTGCCGGGCGTCACGCGCGAGCTGCTGCTCGAAGAAGTCCACGTTGACGGCATCCGGATCGAGGAGCGGAAACTGCACCTCGACGACCTCGAAGCGGCGGACGAGGTGTTCATTACTTCGTCCACCCGGGACCTACTGGGCGTCCGGGAGATCGAGGGGCTCTCCATCCGGCGCGCCGATGCGGTCCGGAAGCGGCTGAACCAGGCCTTCCACGAATACGAAACCGCCTATGTGCGCCGCGCCAAGTCCCTTGTCGGCGCACGGTGAGGCTTCGCAAGCCTTCTGACCCCGCGCGGCAACGGAATCAGGGGCGATGATCGTCGAGTGTCCGGCCTGCGGCTCGCACCGCACACGCCTGTCGCGCCAGAATTCGCCCGGGCGACTGTTGCTCAGTTTTCTCGACATCCACCGGGTGCGCTGCCGGGACTGCGCACACACATTCTTCTGGAGACCGTTTTCACCCATCGCGTGGTTCTGGGCCAGATGTCCGCGTTGCTTCCGAATGGACCTGGGCAAGTGGTCGCCACACCGGTATCACGCGCCGCTGTCTATGCGTATCAAGCTGATGATGGGAGGCCGGCCGTGGAGGTGCGAGGCATGCCGCACAAACTTTGTCAGTTTTCGGGTGAGGAAGGAAGAATACCGGGGCCGGAGGAAAAAAGAAAATGGTTCCAAGTGACCCGTCGTCGCAGCTTGCTCTCCGGTCTGCATGCCAGACTTGAGCGTCGCATACACCGAGTTCGGGGCCTTCCTCTCCTTTGCTCCATCGAAAAACGCTTTTTTGCTCGTCTTCCGACTTCAACGCTCCAGAGCGACCCAGCGTCACTCGCTGTTAGAAGCCGGCACCTCAACGCAGCCTTTCACTCGCCTGCATCGATCTTACGTTTCCATAAGACCGCGACAGGGTCGCCGCTCCTGGCCTACGCTTTCGGCGCCACAGCAATCCATTCCGCGCCCGTTCGATCCTGGTCTCCTTCCTCGGCCCTGCTCGAGTTAGCCGGGGAGATCAATGACCAACACCCGTTTCGCGGTCAAAAACTGCCGCTTCTGATCACCTTATCTTCACCGTCGCTCCCCTCCTGGGTTTTACCCCATCGGGATCAAAGCACCCGGCTCGGCTAGTAATCAGAAGGCTTACCGAACTGCCGCGCCCGATTTCCCTTCGCTCCCCAATGGCGCTACTTTTAATCGCTTCGCCACCGGATCATCGTTCCGGGTCCGCTACGCTGCTTCCGGCTCACTGTTCCGAGAACCTCTTGGAACCATCTGCAGTATGCGGCGGAATACCCCTCCAGGTCAATAGAAAACTGCGCTTTCCAGGCCCTAATCCACAAACTATATCTGGCCTGGTATCAATCACTTACAAAGACGGCGTTGTGAAAAGGCTGTTAATAAAACGGAGACGCGCGGAAATGTTTTGTGTGGGCCGCCGCCCCGCGCAAGGAGTTCGATATCATGGGGCTGGCAACGCCATGAAAACCCTTACCGTACCCGAGCAAAGCGCCCTCGTGAGCCGCCTTAGCCGAGCTTGCGGCGGTTCATACAGCCCTGCGCAACGAAGAAAATATTGGATTTCCGGCCCCCAATGGGCAGCCGCTTACGAAGGACAGGCCCTGTTTCACGCACCCACGCGGACTCCCACCGGATTTGAAGAGGTGATCCGCCGGTACGCCGAAATCGGAATTCCCTGCTGGGCGACGCACGATACCGACGTCATTCCCTACTCCGCGATTCTCAAAGATCAGCAGTGGGAAATCGTCGGCCGGATCAAGAAATCCCTGGATGAGAACGGACTGAAGTGCTCGATGGTGACGACCGAGACGTTCCATCACGCGGTGTTTGCCGCCGGACCCGCCGCCGAGGCTTCCGCGGTCCGCGCTTATGCATCCAAACGCTTGGAGAACACCGTGGAAATCGGCCACAAGCTGGGCGCCGAGTTCGCGGTCTATTGGCCGGGCTCACTCGGCTACCAGGTGCAGGGCGCCATCGAGGAAACCCAGACCCTGAAATGGTATGCCGAAGGGCTCAATGCCGCCTGCGAAGCCGATATCGCGTTGGCGAAGAGACACGGGCGCCCCACCCTGAAACACTGCCTGGAAGCCAAGCCCTTCGAGCCGGCGGCCGAAATCCTGCTGCCGACTTCGGACGCCATGCTGGCCTTTATTTCGTCCGGTCTTCTCCGCCATCCAGGCATGGTGGGCTTGAATCCGGAATACCTGCATGAGCTCATGTGGGGCGCCGCGCCGCGCGCCGCTCTGGCTCGCGCGCTGCTGTGCGGAAAATTGTTCCACTTCGACATCAATGACGGGTACCGTCTGAAACACGACGTGGATCTCGCGGTTGGCCTGGTGAATCCTCTGGACTGGCTGAACGTCCTCGTCCTGCTCCGCAGTCACGACTACAAAGGTCCGTTCAACCTGGACTACAAGCCGCCTCGCACGACGTCCAACCACGGAGTGTTCGAGGTGAGTTTCCCCACCGCGGTCGACCGCTTCATCACGCTCTGGGAGATGGCGGGTGAGGTGATGACGGATCCCGTTCTTTACGAGGCCACCGAAGCCCTGAAAACCGGAGGGACTCCCTCCGACCCGGACGACGCGGCGTCGGTGTTCGAGTCCCAGAAAGAATTGCTGACGCTGCACGAACTGATTTCGCACCGCTTGTTCCAAATTCTGATCGGGCAGCATCGAGGCCGTACTTATTCGGTATGAGTTCGCTCGGGAAGACGTTGATGCTGGTGGGCGGCCTGCTCATCGCCGCGGGCTTCCTGTTACAGTTCACCAACCTGGGCCGCTTGCCCGGGGACATCGTCATCCGGAGGAAGAATGCCACCTTCTATTTCCCGCTCGCCACAAGCCTGCTGCTGAGTCTCGGGTTGACTCTGCTGCTTTGGCTGCTGCGGCGGAAATAGACATGATGTCGCTTCCTATTGCCGCTCATCGTCGCGTTCGTCATCTATGGCTGCTCCGAAGACCGTTCCCTCAAACGTCCCCGTGTTCGTCAAGAGTTTGACTCTGTTATCGGCGTCGAACACCACGGGCGTCAAGGTCGAGTTCAACGTAAGGGCGCCGGACGCACCCTTGAAGCGCCCGGTTCCACCTGCGATCAGATAGTCAACGGTAAGGTTGGCCACCGGAGATGTGGGGTCCGTGAGATCGATGCACAAGCCGCCCCCTGTGATCACGACCTTCAGGAGACTTCCATACTGGAAGCGAAATACGCCTCCGCCGCGCGCAACCGGGACATATCGCCTTGGGAGGGAGCAAGTGCTGGGCGGCTGGCCAGCAAAAGGACTTACGTCGGCGCGCAGTTGACGATAGGTGAATCGTCCCAGCGTACCGTTGCCGGCGAACTGTTCTTCGTCCGTAACTGTGCCGGGCTGAAGATTTAGCGTAGTGGCCACAGTGCTTCCCGAGAACCTCATCTTCACGGGCTTGTGTTGGGCGGTCAATACTGCGACACCGAGATTGAGCACCAGTGCCACAGTTGCAATCAGTTTCATGGGTGTTCTCCTTCCACAGGTACAGGCGGAACTAGAACGCAAAAACGGCCACGCTCTGGTATGATTTTCGGATGCCCTGGGGATAGCAAGATGGCCATCGGCGCATCCGCTGCCGAAATCACGAACCTCTTGAAAGCCTGGAGCAGCGGTGACGGCGCCGCCCTGACCCGGCTGGCGGAGCGTGTCTATCCCGAATTGCGCCTCATGGCGCGCCAGCACATGAGGAATGAAGCGACTGGCCATACACTCCAGACCACCGCATTAGTCCATGAGGTCTACCTCCGCCTTGTAGATGTCACCAAGATCGAATGGCGCCAGCGCGCGCAGTTTTTTGCGATGGCGGCGCAGATGATGCGGCGCATCCTCGTGGACGCCGCGCGCGCACGCGGCGCACACAAGCGCGGCGGCGATGCTCTCAAGGTGAACCTCGACGAAACGGCCCTCCTGTCGACCGCGCCGGGCCGGTCTATCCTGGCTCTGGACGATGCCTTGATGGCGTTCTCGCAGGTGGCGCCGCGCCAGGCCAAGGTGGTCGAGTTGCGTTATTTCGGCGGATTAACAGAGGAGGAAATCGTCGCAGCCCTCGGAATCTCACTGCGAACCGTCAGACGCGATTGGGACCTCGCCAAGGCCTGGCTGTCGCGGGAGCTAAGGCATACAACAAGAGAACCGCCGGGAGCCCGGCCATGACTCCAGAGCGTTTCAAACAAATTGAAGAGCTATACCACGCGGTTCGTGAGAGAACCGCCGAGGAGCGCGCGGCGCTGCTGGCCCAGACAGATCCCGAATTACGCCGCGACATAGAGTCGCTCCTCGCCGGTGTTGGCGGCGAATTCCTGGATCGGCTTGCCATTCAGAACGTTCCGCAATTGCTGGAGGATGCGACTCTCACCGGATTCGCCGCGGGCGCAAGCCTGGGCCCATACCGCATCGAAGGCAAGCTCGGCGAAGGCGGCATGGGCGAAGTCTTTCGCGCGGCGGACACACGCCTGGGTCGCGCCGTCGCCATCAAGATCGCTCACCGGCAGTTCAGTGACCGTTTCGAGCGCGAGGCGCGCGCAATTTCATCGCTGAACCACCCCAACATCTGCACGCTTTACGACATCGGTCCGAACTATCTGGTAATGGAGCTGGTCGAGGGGGAGACGATAGCTGCCCGGCTGAAGAACGGACCCCTTCCGGTGAAGACGGCGATCCTCTATGCCTTGCAGATCGCGGCTGCGCTGGCCGAAGCGCACGGCAAAGGAATCGTGCACCGCGATCTGAAGCCGGGCAACATCATGATCGCGAAATCCGGAATCAAGGTTTTGGATTTCGGCGTGGCCAAATTGGGCCGGGATGAAACGGTCACGGCGAACGGCATGGTAATAGGCACGCCCGCCTATATGCCTCCGGAGCAGCGCGAAGGCAAAACAGCCGATGCCCGCTCAGACATTTATTCCTTCGGCTGTGTCCTCTATGAAATGTTGACTGGCGCGCGTGTGGGCTCCCAGCGGAGGCGCGTCCCGTCGCGAACACTGGAAAGAATCGTCACCCGTTGTCTGGAAGAGGACCCGGGACAAAGGTGGCAAGCGGCCGAGCAAGTACAGCGGGCATTGGCCCGAGTGATCCCATTGAGGCGCGTGACGCACCTGGCCGCGGGCGCCGCCGCGGCCGTGGTCTTGTGTGCAGCCGGCTACTTCTACCTAGACCGGGCGCCGGGACTCACAGTCAAGGGCACGATTGTTCTGGCGGAATTTGAGAACCGGACCGGCGATGCCGTGTTCGACCTGACGCTCCGGCAAGGGTTAGCGGTGCAACTGCAACAGTCTCCGTTTCTCAGTCTCGTCCCTGACGAAAGCATCCGGCATGCGCTACGCCTCATGGAACGGCCGCCCGAGACCAAGCTTACTCCGGAGGTTGCCCGGGAGGTCTGTGAGCGAACCACCAGCGACGCCGTTTTGGAAGGCTCAATCGCCAGCCTGGGAAGCCAATACGTCTTGTGGCTGGGCACCCGGAGTTGCCGCACCGGTGAAGCCCTCGCCCAAGAGCAGGTACAAGCGCGGACTAAGGAAGAAGTGCTGAATGCGCTTAGCCGGATTGCGATTCAAGTCAGGACCCGGCTGGGCGAATCGCTCACCACCATCCAACAGCACTCGAGGCCGCTGGCGGCGGCAACCACGCCGTCACTCGACGCATTGAAAGCATACAGTGCGGGGCAGAGTGCCCTTTTTGCGCATGGTTACCGGGCTGGGATTCCCCACTTCAAGCGAGCCATCGCCTTCGACCCTCAATTCGCAATGGCGCATGCCAGTCTAGGTTTTCATTCCTGGAACATGGGCCAAACCGATCTGGGCGCTGAGGAAATCCGCAAAGCCTACGAATTGCGGGATCGCGTTAGCGACCGGGAGAGGTTCTACATCCTTATGCTCTACGACCGGGTGGTAACGGGGAACTTGCAGAAGGAGCTGCTGACTCTCGAATCGTGGGCGCAGATGTATCCTCGCGATCCTGTCGCTCGGAGCATTATCGCCGGCTGGGGGACACGGGGCACGGGCCAATATGAGCGCGGGATTCGAGCGGCCCAAGAAGCCATCCGGCTCGCCCCGGACTTGTCATTCCCGTATAGCGGTCTGGCTATCCACAACCTGTACCTCGACCGGTTCGAAGCGTCCGCGGAAGTCTTGCGGCGGGCTGCGGATCGCAAATTGGAGATCCCGCAATTTTCGGTCATCCGCTACTACCTGGCGTTCTTCAATGGTGATACGGCGGGCATGGACCGGGAAGCCGCTCGGGCTGCGGGGCAGAATGTGGAAGACGAGATGGCGCACCATCAGGCGATGGTTCTCGCCCGGACCGGTAGAATGCGGCAGGCGCGAGCCATGTGGGAAAGCGCGGCCACGTTGGCGCAGCAGGCCGGCGTCCTCGAAAGGGCGGCGATCTTCCAGGGCGCGGAAGCCGTGTGTGAAGCGCATTTTGGAAATTCGGCTGCGGCGAGGGAACGCGCGCGGGCCGCGCTCCGGCTCGGAAAGGGCCGTGACGTGGAATATGCCGCGGCGTTTGCGCTGGCGCTTTCGGGCGATTTGGCCGGATCCCAAAGGCTCGCCGCGGACTTGGACGGCCGCTTCCCCGAGGACACGCCGGTGCGGTTCGAATATCTTCCCGTGCTGCACGCGCTCTCAGCGCTCGCGCGCCGTGCCCCTTTGGACGCGGTCCAGCGATTGCAACGAGCGCTTCCTTACGATTTCGCACTGCCGGGAACAGGATTCGTTGGAAAATTCGGAGGCGGCTATCCCGCGTATGTGCGCGGCCAGGCATACCTTGCCGGAGGGCGCGGCCAGGAGGCTGCGGCGGAATTTCAGAGAATCCTCAATCATGGCGGCGTCGTTTCCGCCGATCCGATCAGCGCCCTGGCGCACCTGCAACTGGGTAGAGCCTACGTTCTCTCGGGCGAGGTGATCAAGGCCAAAAGCGCCTATCAGGAATTCCTGACCCTGTGGAGGGATGCCGACCCGGACATCCCCGTCCTCAAACAGGCCCGCGCCGAATTCGCGAAGCTGTAGCCAGCCCGCCGGGCGCGGGAAACGTTCGGATCACGCAGCCTTTTCGATTGGCCAGTAACTGAAAACAGCTTGCCCTAGATGCCCTGGCGCGGCGCCGGTCCCCAGTTGCGGCTGTCGTTGGAGGAGCTTCGATGGGCTAGCGCTGAAGATCGGCTAGCGAGGCCCCAACCGTCTTACTGACGATCCCAAACAACCACGGTCTGAAATGGCCGATGCCGCACGTCGACGCCACGAACCGTCGCTGTCATGGTTCTGCCGTCTGCCGAGATCGTGTAAATGCCCTCGCCAACTACTTCGCCGTCCTTTCGTCCAACCGCACGTAACGTGTGCGGATCGGGTTGTTCGGAAGATGCTGTGAAGCCGGGTGCGGCCGGAACCGGGTGTTCGCACCCGTCCAGGAGGAAGGTCGTTTGATCAATAACGGTCTGTCCGTCGTCTTTCTGCCCCTCGGCGCGCATGTGATAGCCATCGATGGTACGTTCGCATCGCATCGTGGCGGCACGTGGCCGGTGGTTCGGATCGAAGTTCGACTTCTCGCGATTGAGAGTCCAGTTTCCAGTGAACGGGTCGTCTGAGTGCGGCATAATCCAGAGCATAGCGGCGGGCCGGGGATGTGGCGCCTTAAGTTTGGCTTAAGATTGGACCTGTGGAGCGGTACGAGTTCGGGGAATTTACCCTGGACGTTGCGGAGCGCCGGCTTTCACGGTTAGGCGAGCTGGTTGCGTTAGCGCCGAAGACATACGATGTCCTGATCACTCTCGTGCGGAACGCCGGCCATCTCGTGCCGAAGCGTGACCTGTTACGGCAAGTGTGGCCGGAGTGCTTTGTCGAAGAGAACATCCTGGCGGTGCACATCTCCGCGCTGCGCAAGGCCCTCGGTGACCCGTCCTGGATCGAGACGATGCCGCGCTCGGGGTACCGGTTCGTCAAGCCCGCCATTTCTCCCGGCGTGCTGGAGCAGTGCGAGCGTGGGCGTGCCTCCCTCCAGGCGGCGTCGATGGCCGCAGCGCCGAACGCGGTTGCGGCGTTCCAGGCCGCGATCGAGTTGAACGCGGCCTACGCTCCGGCTCACGCCGGGCTGGCGCTGGCGTGGCGTCAACAGGCGCAGCTTCGAGTAGTCCCGCACGGCCTTGCATACGAGCGGGCCAAGGCTGCCGCACTCACTGCCCTGGCGCTCGACCCGGCTTCCGCCGACGCCCAGGTCGCGCTCGGCACAGTGCTCTTTGTCGCAGAGTGGAACTGGGCCGCCGCCGAGCGCAGTTTCCGCCGCGCGCTCGAATCCGATCCGGTCCACGTTGACGCGTATCTGGAGTACGGCAGCCTGGCGGAAGCCCGCGGCGAACTCGAACGCGCTCTGGAACTGAAGCACAAGGCGCTTCAACTCCGTCCACATTCACCCCTAGTCCTCCTGGCCATATCCATGTCCTACTGGCATCAGCGGCGTTACGACGACTCAATCGACTGGGCCAACCGCGCTCTCCGAATAGACCCCAGGCACATGCTCGCGCGCGAGCATCTGGCTGGAGCGTACTGGATGAAAGGCGATTACGACCGCCAAATGCAGGTTTCGCTCGAGCACGCGGAGACTCACGGGGCGCCCGGCGAGATCCTCGATGAGTTGCGGCGGCTCTACGCAGAAGGCGGGCGCGCTGCCGTCGTTCGCTATGGCATTGAACACGCTTCACCCAACGCGCACTTACCGCTTGCGATCCTCTACGCTGAAGCGAGGGAGACCGATCAGGCGCTCAGGCATCTCACCAGCGCGCTCGATGAGCGAGATCCCTGTGTCGTACATCTCGCCGTAGCGCCGCAGTGGGATTCTCTCCGATCTGAGGCGCGCTTTGAAGAATGCTTGGCGCGCATGGGCCTGCCGGGCATCAAACAGGCCCGCGCCGAATTCGCGAAGCTGTAGCCAGCCCGCCGGGCGCGGGAAACGTTACCGGATCACGCCAGCCTTTTCGATTGGCCAGTAACTGAAAACAGCCTTGCCATAGATGGCCTGGCGCGGCACTGGTCCCCAGTTGCGGCTGTCGTTGGAGGAGCTTCGATGATCCCCGAGTACGTAGTAGTGATCGGACGGCACAACCAGGGGCGCCACCGACATCGTGTCGCGGTACTCGTCGGGTACGTACGGTTCATCGATGGAAACGCCGTTCACCCACACCGCGCCCGCGCGCACTTCCACGCGGTCGCCGGGCAGGCCGATCACACGCTTGATGTAGGACTTTGAGGGATCGTTCGGGTACCAGAACACCACCATGTCACCCCGTTCAATGTCGCCGAAGCCCAGGCGGTAGACAAATTTGTTGATGAAGATCCGCTCCTGGTCTTCGAGGGATGGCATCATGCTGGTGCCCTCCACGCGAACCGGCTGGTAGAGGAAAAGAATGACAAAGACGGCGATGAGGACCGAAACCGAAATGTCGCGCGACCATGTCGCAAATCGCCTAAACCGGCTTGGCTGCATCCTTTGACCTCTATTGTAAAGTCAAAAGCGGAGCGATTATCTCTCGCCGCGAATCCAGGACTCATCCACCGTCATGTGCTCAATAATCATGCGTCCGCTGGTGGTGTACACGACGTGGATTTTCCCGTCTGAACTCTGGACGGCTGCCGGGTAGGCGTAGGTTTCCTTTGTTTCGCCCAGGTTCCGCCGGACCGGCCAGGTCTTGCCGCCATCGGGCGACAAGGCGGCCGTGAGCGGATGCCTCTCGGTCCCGCTGTGATTGTAGACGAGCAGCAGCGCGCCGTCCCGGAGTTTGATGAGATCAATCGCGGAATTCGGGTTCGGAAATTGAGAATCGCGCCCTTCCGCCCAGGTCTTTCCGTTATCGTTGGACTCACTGTAAACGAGAAAGCCGTCAGAGCCCGGCCCGTATCCGCCTCCACGGCGGCAGAAAGCAATCAAGTGTCCCGGCGCAACTTCAGCCACCGCCGGCTGTATGTTGCCTTTCGCGGACCGTATCACGCCGCTCGGAACCCATGCCTTGGCTTTGGCGTCGAAACGGAGAAATCGCGAGGTGCTGTCCGCGCCAACCGACTCCCGATCCTCACCGCGTTCCAGGTAGGCGGGCAGCAGGTACTCACCCGAGGCAAGGACGATGGGGCGGTTGCGAACCATCATGCCTTCCTCCTGTGAGACGACAAAACTGTCGGACCAAGTCACGGCGTTGTCCCGCGACACCTTGCCCTGAATCCGCGATGAAGACCACGTGCCGCCGTAACGGACCACGTAGAAAAGCCACACAAGGCCGTCTGGCGCCTGCCAGATCACGCCATTTCCGACCGATCGGAAGGGATCCGCCGCAATGCGCACCGGCGCGCTCCAGGCCTTCTCGCCGCGCTTCCTGCGTGTACCAAAGACACCGGTGTCGACGGCGTATTCGCCGGCGCCGCCGTAATAGACCAGGTACAGGTCGCCGTTGGAGAGTTCCGTCAGGCATGCCGGGTGCTTATAGGGACCGGTTTTGATTTCGGGACCAAACACCCGTTCCGTCACGGGTTCGGCGGCCGAAGCCGCCAGCATCAGCAGCCCGGATACGAGAGCAGCCTTCATCCGCGCCCCGCCAGACGCTTGAGAGTGGCAGAGATCTCCGCGCCCCGTTCCATCATGAGTTGAGGCAGTGTCTGTTCCAGTTCCGCGGTCATTCGGGCCTTGGGCATGGAAATCGAGAAGGAGGCCCGCACTTCACGGTCCGGTCCGAAGATGGGCACGCCGACACAGGACCCTCCCGGCACGGTCTCCTCGCGGTCGGTGGCGTAGCCTCGCTCGCGAACGCTCTCGAACTCGTCGTGGATCGCGCGAAAATCCGTCAGTGTATTGGACGTGAACTTGAAAATGCCGTAGGTGTACAGAATTCGCTGCATCAGGTCCGGCGTCTGAAAGGCGGAGATAGCCTTGCCCAAAGAGGAAGCGTAGGGCTGCAAGATCCCGCCGCGGTAGTTCGACATGCGAATGTGATGAGTGCTTTCCAGCACCTCAATCACCCGGATGACGTCTTCAAACAGATACGCCAGCGCAACCGTCTCGCCGAACCGCACATTGAGCTTCGTCAGGACCGGAAGCGCGGCTTCGCGCACGTGCGCTTGCCGGTCATGCTCGGATGACTCCGACCAGGGGCGGTTCAGAGCATAGCTGTCCGCTTCGTCGCGCTTGAGGTATCCCTTTTCCTCCAGCGTATGAAGAAGGCGCAGCGTGGAGGCCTTGCCCAGGGCGACGTGCGAAGAAATTTCGCGCAGCGCCGCCGGCTGCTGCCGAGCTGCCAGCAGGTCGAGAATTTCCAGTCCCTTGGCGAGCGACCGGGAAGGAAACTGGCGGACACTTCCACCCGCTCTCGTAGTGGAACGCCGTTTCATTTTTTGCATTTCATGCCTCAGTTTTGTATTATACAGACAGCCGGTACTCAGCTCGTTCCGGCATTCTTTGGATCAAATGACTGACCGCAATGGTGTACGAGGCGCAATCGCCGCATTACTGAGCCCGCGCACGCAATCGGGCTCCCTCGATCTTGATCAGTTTGAAGCCAACCTCCGGCTTGTCCTGGACCAGGGCGCCACGGGCGTTTGCCTGATGGGCGCCACCGGGGAATACCCTCGCGCCAGCCTGGAAGAACGCCACACGGTTGTTCAGGCGGCGCGGCAATGGGTTCCCAAAGACAAGCTTCTGGCTGTGGCTGTGGGCGCCGCGGCACTGGCGGATTCGGTACGGCTCGCGCGCCATGCGCATGCCGCCGGCGCCGACCTGGTTCTGTTACCGGTTCCGTTCTTCTTTCGTTATTCACAGGAAGATGTCGAGCACCTCTATCGATGCGCGGCCGCGGAAATCCCACTTCCAGTCCTAATTTACAATCTCCCGGCATTCACCGGAGCGGTGGAGCCGCTGACCGCGGTGCGGTTAATCCAGAGCGTCGATAATATCATCGGGATCAAGGACAGCGGCGGTATTGAGTCGCTTGAACTGCTCTCGGCGCCGGACCTGCGCCCCAGTGTCCGCCTGGTGGGAAATGACAGCCACCTGGCGCAGGCGCTGGAACGTGGAATCTGCGGTGGTGCGATTTCGGGCATCGCCGGAGTCGTACCTGAACTGACCGTCTCGCTCGTCGATGCTGGCTTGTCGGGAGACAAGCAGGCGTTTGCGCAAGCCGCGGCGCTGCTCGATGAACTGCTTCCACAGGTCGATCAATTTCCCGCCACGTGGGGTTTGAAGCTGATTGCAGCCTCACGCGGGTTTGGTGACCCATGTCTGTCCCTGCCCTTGTCTCCCGCGCGGCAGGCTCAAGCTGACCGGTTCACGGAGTGGTTTGAATCCTGGTGGAAGTCCGCGTCCCGAACCCTGGCGCAATTGACTGCTTCGAACCCCGCCTGAGCGGAAACTTCTCCAGGCGCCGGATGCGGCTTACCCTCTCAAGTGCGCGAGGAGAATCCGGCAGACGCCGGCAGCCGGGATGGTGGAACCCTCCCACAATCCGGATTGTTTTGCCGCCAGAAGCGGGGCTTGCGCCGGATCATCCACGGGACGCCCGTGCGACCCCTTCACCAGCGTCGCATCGAGCGGGATGAGTTCCATCAGATAACGGAATCCGAGTTTCTTTTTGAGCAACGCGACCCCGGCTTTGACCATTGGCGCCGCCAGCGCCGGATCGATAAACAGCTCGGCAGGATCATAACCCGGTTTCCGGTGGATGTCCACCGTCCGAGCAAAATCCGGCGCGCGGGCATCGTCGAGCCAGTAGTAGTAGGTGAACCAGGCGTTGGCCTTCGCCAGCGCTACGATTTCGCCCGAGCGGGGATGATCGAGATGATACTCGGCCTTCCCTGCCGCGTCCAGCACCCGCTCGACCCCGTCCAGCGACTCGACAATGCCGCGCACTTCGTTCAACCGGGACAAGTCATTGACGTAGATATGAGCGATCTGATGATCCGCCACAGCGAATGCGGCGCTGGCGCCGGCGTCCAGTAGTTCGCGCCCCAACTCTTCGCGCACGGCAACCAGACCTCTTTCCCGCAAGGCGCGATTGATGTGGATGGGCGTAGTCACGCTGGTGATTCCGTACTCGGAAAACAGCACCACCTGCGCGCCCTCACCCTCAAAGTAGCGAATCAGCTTGGCGCAGACGGAGTCGATCTCACCCAGGTCTTGGGCCAGCGAGCTGTCGCGCGGTCCGAGCCGTTGAAGGCAGTAGTCGAGATGCGGCAAGTAGACCAGTGTCAGAGTTGGATGGTATTTCCGGTCCACCCAGATGGCGGCATCGGCAATCCACTGGCTTGATTTGATGCTGGTCTTGGGACCCCAAAAATCAAATAGCGGGAAGGCGCCTAATTCCCGCTGTAACTCATCGCGCGCCACGGACGGATGCGAATAAATGTCGGGAAGTTTGCGCCCATCGGCCGGATACATCGGGCGCGGCGTCACCGAGTAATCCGCCGAGGAATACATGTTGTACCAGCCGAAAAGATTCGCGGTGGTGCAGCGGGGGTCTTCAGCGCGCGCCATGTCCCAAATCTTGGGCGCCTGAACCAGCTTGTTGGACTGCCGCCAGAACTTCACCTCGCACTCGTCGCGAAAGTACCAGCCGTTGGCGACAATTCCGTGCTCGCTGGGATGCTCGCCAGTAAAGAAGGTCGCCTGCGCGGCGCAGGTGACCGCGGGAGTGACCTCCTGTATTCGCGCGACTTGAGCTTCCGACAGCCACCGGCTGACCTCGGGCATGCGTTTATCGGCCAACTCGGGGGTCAAGCCGACGACGTTGAGGGCTACCGTCTTACGCACAGGTGCTCCAGCACCCACCGGAACTCGCGTTCAATCGAGACGCGCAGGTCTTCCTTGAACGGCGGCGGCAGCACGCTCCATGTATACGTCTCGATCTCGAGATGGCGCGTAATGGGGCGTGAGGCGAGCAGGTCGAAGGTCTTGAGGATGACGTCCTGCGTTGAACTGAACGCCGCATAATCCCGGCTGAACAGCGGGACGTGGAAGTGAACCCGCCATTCATTGCCGGACGCTTGTTCCAGGCAGTCGAGAGCGACAGGCAGGTCGGCGAACTTTTGGGTGGCTCCGTCCGGCGTTCTCCCGATCACCTGGTGAAGATACACGGGGTCCGCGAATCCGCCGAGGGCAGCGCGCAGCCGTTTAAGCTCGGCGGGCTGCCGCGGCACCGGAACGCGCAACGCCGAACTCACCTGCACGCGTCCCACCCGGATTCCGGCGCTCTCGAGCGCGGCGATGGACTGCGCGGGATCTTCAAACTCCACCGCCATGTGGCAGATGTCGAAACAAACGGTCACATGGCCGCGCAGGATCCGTTCCTTGCCCGCGGGCGCGAATCGCAGCAGCCGCTCAAAGAACTGAATGAACTCCTGGGTGGTTTCAATCAATCCGCCGGGCTCAGGTTCGATGTCGAGGTGAACGTAGCGTCCGGTCTCCTGGCGGAGGCGCGCCATCGACTCGGCGCAAGCCAGCACGTGGCTCAGAACCGGCTCCCAACCAGGGTCGCCGGGGTCCTTCATCCACTCTTTGTAGGAAAGCGGCGCGGTCGATACGCCGCCTTCGGTCCACTCCGGCATCAGGGTGGCGAGAATCGACGCAAGGTTCGTGGTGTAGTCCAGCCGCTCCCTGGTTCTCCAGTCCGGCGCGAAGACATCCGCTTTGAGCGGGCTACCGTGAAACGACCCATAAGGGAAGCCGTTGATCAGCGCCACATAGAGGCCCTGCGCGGCCAGGAACTCCTGGAACTCCTTCAACCGCGCAGGCTGGCTGAGTTCGGCAGCCTCGGCCGCCGACAGGCGCAGGCCGAGACCGAAGGGCGCCGCGGGCGACAAGCTCGCTTTCAGCGCCGGCCCATACCGGGCCAGCGACTCCGAAACCGCGCGCCACCCGGAAGCCGGATGAATGTTGGTGCAATATGTCAGCTCAAGGCTGTCATTCAGCCTCATGCCTTACTTTGCGGCGGGCACGGCAGCCGGTTGCGCCTCGCCGGGCAGCATGAACTTGGGCGACTGCTCGAGGAAGGCGGCCGGATTGCGATAGACCATCGTGTCGATCAACGACTCTGGATGCTTGCGCCGCCGCATCTCCATCATGAAGTAGGGCAGCGCCACCGGAACGCTCGGACCCCAATCGCAGGCCGACGCAACGCAGATTCTCTCCGTACCGTACATCTCCACCAGATCGACCGCGCGCTGCGCCGACACTTTCGTGTTGGGATACAACGTCAGACCGGTGTGGAAACCGTTGCTCAGGATCATGTCGATCGTGTGCTCTTCGGCGTGGTCCACCAGCACGCGCGACGGATCAAGCTTCTGGAACTTGAGAAGATTATCGACGATAATCTTCGTGCCCTTGTACTTGTCCTCCAGATGAGGAGTATGGATGAGGATCATCTGGTTGTGATCGACGGCGAGCTGGACATGATCCTTGAACGTCTCGATTTCGTTCAACGTGATGCGGTTGACCCCGATTTCGCCGATGCCAAGGACGCCGGGACGGTCCAGGTATTTCGGGATGCGCTTGACCACCTCGGTGGCGAGTTTGCGGTCGTCGCCTTCCTTGGGGTTCAGGCACAGCCAGGTATAGTGCTGAATGTGGTACTGCTGAGCCCGCTTTGGCTCAAACTCGGTGAGTTGCCGGAAGTAGTCTTCAAAACCTTCCGGAGTGGAGCGGTCCCATCCGGCCCAAAACGCCGGCTCGCTCACCGCGACACAGCCCGTCAGCGCCATGCGCTCGTAATCGTCGGTGGTTCGCGACACCATGTGCGCGTGCATTTCGATGTATCGCATTAGCGTGCCGCCTCCTGGTCGTCCCACGCCCCTTTTGCGCTCTTCTGGTCGAGGACCGTGCGAGGCGCGGTTGTGGGGTCGCTCAACAGCATCTGCATCCGCAGGACTCGCGACTGCCCGTCTTCGGAAAGGATATCCAGCGCCTTTCGGAACACGCGCAGGCGGAAGTCTTTGGACGGGTCTTCCTGGTCGGAGGACCGTTCGATTCGATCGAGAAACGCCGCGATGTCGAGCAGCTTGGTCCGGTTCTCGATAAAGTACTCATCTACAATCTGCCGCATGGTCAGCGGGCAGACCCCCTTGGTAACGCTCATAGCGTCCTCCTGAATACGGCTCTATTCTGAGACCATCTCCGCAGTTCGCCGATGGCCTCGCCAACCGTCACGTGATCCATTTCATGCACTTGCACGCCCTTGCCAATGCCATCCAGCAGGGTGATCGACATTTCGCCGCCGAGATGCTCCTGAAACTCAGTCAATCCGGCGAGCAATTCCTCGCGCTCGAGTTCGGGCGTATAGAGGTCGAAGCCAAGTTTTTCGAGCAGAGTGGCAATCCGGTCCCAATCCTTTTGCGGCAGCCGGCCGGTCAAGCAGGAGTAGGCGCTGTCCAGCGCCATTCCGATGGCGACCGCCTCGCCGTGCCGTAGCGCAAAGCCGCTCAACTGCTCGAGCTTGTGCGCCGCCCAGTGCCCGAAGTCGAGCGGGCGCGACGAACCCGACTCGAACGGGTCGCCATGGCGCGCAATGTGCCGGACGTGTAGCTGCGCACAGCGGTAGATCAACTGCTCCATGGCGGCCGGGTTTCTGTGGCTGAGCGCCAGCGCGTTGCGCTCCAGTTCTTCAAAGAAGGCCGGGTCCTTGATGAGGGCGACTTTGACGGCCTCCGCCGTACCGCCGCGCCAATCGCGGTCGCTCAAGGTGCTGAGGAGGTCCAGGTCGTTGATCACGGCGTGAGGAGGGGCGAACGTGCCGAGGAAATTCTTCTTGCCGAAGGCGTTGATCCCGTTCTTGACGCCGACGCCGGAATCGTTCTGCGCCAGCACGGTGGAAGGCAGGCGGACGAGGCGGACCCCGCGGTGCGAGGTGGCCGCCGCATAGCCCACCATGTCGAGTACGGCGCCGCCGCCCACCGCCACAACGTAGGAGTGGCGGCAAATGCCGAAATCGCTGATCGCCTCCTGGACCATCCGGGTGTAGAGAATACTGTTCTTGACGGGTTCGCCGCCGGGAACCACCAGCGGCGCGCGCACCAGTTGGAGGCACGCTTCATGCGCCTGGCAGTAACCGGCAATCGCGCCGGCTAGCGCGGGATTGGCCTGAGCCAGCCCGCGGTCCACCACAAACAACACCTTGGCCGGCCCGGGGCCGCCCTGGAGCGAGTCCCGCAGCAGGAGATTTCCGGCGGCGAAGACTCCGCGCGTGAAATGCACCGCGTGTGTGTAGCGGAGCTCAATCGTTTCCTGAATCGAACGCATTCCTTCTCTTCTTCGTCTTTTTCACGTCACCGCAAACAGGCGCGCGAGCGCGCCCGCAAATACCATCAATGCCAGCACGGCCAGTCCATGGAAGACGCCCAAATGGGCGCCCGCAATCGCGGCGTCCAGCACAATCAGTGAAAGCACTCCCGCTTTGACCGCCGCAAAGAT
>JADZCI010000058.1 GCA_020851655.1 Bryobacterales bacterium | reverse complement strand
GCGGCGTTCGTTTCGCGCACGGTAAAGCCGGCCAAATCGAATTCCCGAACATATTCCAGCGACCGTTCGAGGGCCGGGAATTGGAAGATGCCCATAAACCTGCCGTCCCCCAGGGGGCGTGTCAGGGATGTCACCGCGCCCGGGTAATACCAGATCAGGTTGCCAGCCAGGTCGGTAGCCACGGTCATCTGCGCCAGCGTGCTCTGTAGAAGCACGCCCGCCGAACCGGCCGCCGGCCGCGGCGTCTGAACCTGGTAGCCGGCCAGTTTCAACGGGATTTCCGGCGTCTCGAACCCAACCGCGGGCCCCTCCACCAATCCCGCGCCGGTATCGACGTAGTGCCGCGCCGTGTAGGCAGTCGCCGCCCTCATGCCGGCCAGGTAGAAGTTCATGCTCGAATCGGGCAGGCAGTCCTTATACGGCGTCGATGTCGCAATTCCATCGGCTGCCTGGAACTGTACCTTCATCCTCCCGGGAGGCGCGCAGGGCGGCGCGCTGTACAGGAAAACCAGTTGGTGCGGCGTCGTATTGACGACCGGCATGTTGCCGGTAACGCGCGAAGTCATCTGGAACAACTCCGACACCGTGCTGGACTCTCCGGTGCCGAGGTTGCGAACCGTCACCTGCATCTCGTAAACGCCCTCGGTTCCGGCGGCGGTCCACTCCAGAACGGACTCCGGACCAAAGTCGCGGATGGTTTCGAAATTCCCGCCGACGGCCCGTGACCGGAACCGGTACCACAGGTTCGCGTCACCGATACCGTCAATCATGGCGGTCCAAACCACCTTGGTCCCGAGCGGAGCGGGCGGGTAGACCGACGGGAGCAGGGTCACGCGGGGCGCCTCTCCGAACGCCGCTAGCGTGGCCAATAGTGTGATGGTGGTGAAACGGGTCAGGCGGGCCATAAATCCGAGTCCTCCTAGCCGGGCGTCAATCGCCCGTTTATATGGAACACGCAATCCGGCTACCAAATGCGCAATCTTGGTAAATCGTTCATTCAAATCAGTGAAGGAAAAGTCTGAGGAAAAAGTCTCACTTAAGGGATAACGTGCGCCTAACCGGAAGGTTCTCTCCCCCGGTTGGCGGGGAGGAAATTTTACATTACCGTGACAGGTAGTTTCAGACCCGTAACTCCTCCTCTAGCAATCGGGCGGGCCCGCGACTTATAATACCGGCCAGGGAGGGGCGTTCATGTCAGCGAGCCCTGTCGTTCTCGACGGTCAAGAAACCGGCGGAAGCGACTTTGTTGTCAACGATTTCAGCATTCAGGTCGCCACCGCCAACGGATCCGGCAGCCAGACCGCCAACAACGTCCTGATGCGGTCGATCTTTCAGATGGGCGTGCCGGTCTCTGGAAAGAACCTGTTTCCATCCAATATTGCCGGACTGCCCACCTGGTTCACCATCCGAGCCAATCCCAAGGGGTATATCGGGCGAAAGAAGGAATACGATTTCCTGGTTGCGATGAACCCGGAAACGGCGCGCGAGGACGTCGAAAAACTTCAGCCCGGCGGGGCAGCGGTGTACGACGAACCCCTGGCGCTGCGATCGATCCGCGGCGACGTCCACTATTACCCGGTGCCGTTCGACAAGTTGGTCGCCCCCGTCTGCCCGGAAGCCAAGCTTCGCAAGCTCGTCAAAAACATGATCTACGACGGCGTCATGGCGCATCTTCTGGGCATCGACCTCGACGAGATCCGGAAAGCGCTGTTCCGGCAATTCGGCACGCGAAAGAAGAAAGCCGCCGAGTTGAACTGGGGCGCCGTTCTAGCCGGAAAAGAATATGCCGAAAAGAACCTGACCAAGGCCGATCCGTTCCGCATCGAGCGCATGAATGCGAACGGAAACAAGATCATCATCGATGGCAACACCGCCGCCGCGCTCGGCTGCGTCTTTGCGGGCGTCACCGTCCTGACCTGGTATCCGATTACTCCGTCCTCGAGCCTGGCTGAAGCACTCATCAGTTTTCTGGAACGTCTCCGCGTCGACAAGGAGACCGGAAAAGCCACGTTTGCCGTCGTGCAAGCCGAAGACGAGCTTGCCGCGGTGGGAATGGCGATTGGCGCGGCGTGGGCGGGAGCGCGGTCGATGACCTGCACCTCCGGACCCGGCGTTTCCCTCATGTCGGAATTTATCGGTCTCTCCTATTACGCCGAAATTCCGTGTGTCATTATCGATGTGCAGCGGGTAGGTCCGTCAACCGGCTTGCCCACGCGGACCCAGCAGGGCGACACCCTCAAAAACGCGCTGGTCTCCCACGGGGATACACGGCATCCCGTGCTGTTTCCTTCTTCGCCGGAAGAGTGTTTCTCGATGGCGCAGAATGCCTTTGATCTCGCCGAACTCTTCCAGACCACCGTCTTCATGAACACCGACCTTGATCTGGGCATGAACAATTGGATGGCCGAGCCTTTCGAATACCCCGAGTCGCCGCTGGAACGGGGCAAAGTCCTGACCGCCGCCGACCTCGACCGTTTGGGCGGCTTTGCCCGGTACAAAGACGTCGATGGCGACGGCATCCCGTACCGCACGCTGCCCGGCACAAACCATTCTCTGGCCGGTTATTTCACGCGCGGAACCGGCCATACCGATACGGCCGCCTACAGCGAGCGGGAAGACGATTACAGCAACAACATGGACCGTCTCGCGCGCAAGTTCGACACCATGCGCAAACACCTGCCGGTGGCCGAGATCGCCCCGCGCCCCGACGCGCGCATCGGGATCGTTTGCGTGGGCACCTCGCGGTATGCCACCGAGGAGAGCCGGGATCAGTTGCTCGAAGAGTACGGCCTGGCGTGCGGCTATATGCGGCTGCGGGCTTATCCCTTCTCTGAAGAACTGGACCAGTTTATCGACGCCCATGAAAGGGTCTATGTGATCGATCAGAACCGCGACGCTCAACTGTTGATGCTCATGCGGCTGGACCTGGCCGTCGAACGCATCGCCAAGCTTCGCAGTATTCGCTACTACGGCGGGCTTCCCCTGGACGCCCGGACCTTGACCGCCCGCATCGCGTCCGAGGAGGGATTATGAGCACAACCGCGGCGCCCCCACCGAAGAAGACCAACCGGATCGGCCTCGACATCCTTCCGTACCGCGGACTGAAAACCACGCTCTGCGCCGGATGCGGCCACAACGCGATCACCGAACGCATCATCGAAGCCTGCTGGGAAATGGGCGTTCAACCCTGGCAAGTCGCCAAGATTTCCGGCATCGGATGCTCGTCCAAGACGCCCGCCTACTTCCTGAACCAGTCCCACGGGTTCAACGGAGTGCACGGACGCGCCCCGGCCATCGCCACCGGCGCCATCCTGGCCAACCAGAACCTGAACTGCATTGTCGTCAGCGGTGACGGCGATACCGCTTCCATCGGGCTCGGCCAGTTCATGCACATGCTGCGCCGCAACATACCGCTCATCTACATCATCGAGAACAACGGCGTCTATGGCCTTACCAAGGGCCAGTTTTCGGCTACCGCCGACGTCGGCGCCAAGCTCAAGACCGGCATGGTAAACGAGCTCACCCCGGTGGATTGCTGCATCGCGGCCATCGAGTTGGGCGCTTCGTTTGTCGCCCGGTCCTTTTCAGGCGACAAGCGCCAGCTATCGGTCATTCTCAAGGCGTCCCTGGCGCACAAGGGGTTGTCCGTCATCGACGTGGTCTCACCCTGCACCACCTTCAACGACCATGACGGATCGACCAAGAGCTACGCCTACATGAAGGACCACGAAGAACCCCTTCACGAGCTGGGATTCGTACCTTCCTACGAAGACATCGAGGTGGACTTCGCCGAAGGTTCAACCCAAGAGGTGGAACTGCACGATGGGTCGAGGATCTTCCTCAAGAAATTGGGCCGCGACTATGATCCGACCGACCGGTTACGCGCCATCGGGATGCTGCATGCCGCCGCGCAGACCAGCGAAGTGCTGACCGGCATTTTATACGTCGACCGCAGCCGTCCCGCTTTCACGGAATTGCTCAACCTTGTGCCTGAGCCGCTGGCTACGCTGCCGCAGGAAAGAACCCGGCCCTCCGCCGAGGACCTGGCCCAGATTATCGACGAATTCCGGTAGAGGCCAATTTTCCTGTTGCAATTTCCGGCGACTACGCGTTAACTGGAGAGAACATACATGAAAACTACCCTCCCAGTACGAGTGTTGTTGGAAGGCAAAGGGCGTGCCGTTTTCTCGATTGCCCCCCGCGCTTCTGTCTACGACGCGATCGCGCTGATGGCCGAAAAGGCGGTTGGAGCCTTGCTTGTCATGGAAGGCAACTACCTCCTGGGCATCATCTCCGAGCGGGACTACACGCGAAAGGTGATCCTGCAGGGCAAGTCCTCAAAGGAAACGCCGGTTGAAGACATCATGAGCCGGCGTGTGATTACCGCAACTCCGCTCGAAACAATCGAGGAGTGCATGCGGATCATGACCGACAACCGTATCCGCCACCTGCCGGTGGTTGACGCGACTGGAGTCACCGGCGTGGTGTCGATCGGCGACCTGGTGAAGTGGACGATCGCCGCGCAACGCGAGACGATCGACGAACTGCACAGTTTCATCGCCGGGTCCTACCCGCGTTAAGCGCGCGGGCGCTCAGGCGCGCTTAACCGCCCTGCGCGCCAGCATCGTCGTAGCGGCGGCCAGCAACACGAAAGCCGCTTCCATCGCATGGGCTGTGGCGTTCCACCGCCCCGGGGGCAGGTACGTCTTCAGCACCGACACTCCCGTGCCGGTCCAGGTCAGCATCAGCAGTGCCGGCACGACGTCTTCGTTTCTAGTGAGCCAGGCCGCAATGGCAAGCCCGCCCATGGCCGCCACAACCCAGCTACCTTCTCCTAACAGCGGCCGTGCTTCGATGAGATCCAGCAGGAACGCAAAGCACGTCAGGCTGACCGCAATCTGCCAGGCCAGACGTGGCCAGCGCCAGGCGGCCAGGATGGCGCCCGCGCCGGCAACGGTATAGCCCATGCGGACCGGCAAATGCTCGTCGGCGCCAATCAGCGCCAGCGAAACGATGGCGGCCACCACCAGCAGCAGCCACGCCGGCCACGCGTCTTGCGGCTCCTCCGCGCCCAATGCAGGCAGATCGCGTGAACGGTAACCCGCAAACCCGAGCCCCGCTCCGAGTAGGGCGCCGAAGGTGAACTCCATCACCTTCCACCAGTCGATCCACGAACCCGGATAATGGGCGCGTCCGACCACCTGAAGCCAGGCGCCCAAACTGAATCCCGCGGCGCCGCTAACCGCGCCCCAAAAAGCGAACCGCCCCGGCAGCGCCGCCAACCCCCGCCACCATAGCCATGCCAGCAGGGCCAATCCGC
>JADZCI010000057.1 GCA_020851655.1 Bryobacterales bacterium | reverse complement strand
GGCCGGCGCCGGAGTCAATCTGGATACGTTACAGGTCCTGATGATCCCGGTCCTGGTGGTTTTCGGAGTTCGCGCGCTCGGTCTCTACGGAGGTGGATGGCTCTCGGCCAAAGCCGCCGGGGCAACGGATACGGTCGCCCGGCACGTGGGACTCGGCTTGCTGCCTCAAGGCGGCCTTACGTTGTCTCTGGCAGTGCTGCTGGGTTCACAATTCCTGCAGTTGGGAGACGCCGTGCCGGCACTCGTGATCGGCGTCTTCACCTTAAACATCGTGTTGACGCCCGCCCTCTTCAAGTATGCCCTGGTTCGAACTGGAGAAGCATACAGGAGGCCGGACAGCGATGCGCAAGCCCTCAACCAAGCGCCCGACGCGGCGGCTCTCGAACCCGGGGTTTAGCCTGGAAGAAGCATGACCTGTTTCTCTGTGAGATTCTTTTCAGGCCTCCTCGCGCTACCCCTGGCCTGTTTTGGATGGGGCCGCGAAGGGCATCGAATTGTCGCCCACATCGCCGCGGCCCAGGTGAACAAGCACGCCCAAAGCGAAATCGCCAAACTGCTCGATCCGGCCGAGACGATGGAGTCCGTCGCGAGTTGGGCCGACGAGATCCGCCCGCAGCGGCCCGCGACCGGACCGTGGCATTACATCAATCTCCCGATCAGCATCAAGGCCGGCGACTGGAAGCAGTACTGCCCGCCCGAAGGCTGCTCCGTGGGCAAGATCGGCGAGTTGGTTGCCTACCTGAAGTCACCCGCGGGTTCCAGAACTGAACGGGCCGAGGCCTTGAAGTTCCTCATACACCTCGTCGGCGACCTGCATCAGCCCCTTCATTCGGGCGACAACCATGACCGTGGCGGAAACGACCTGCCCATCACCTACAACGGCCGGCCGGGTAATCTCCATTCCCTTTGGGATGGCGCCCTGGTAGTTGAATTGGAGAAACAAGAGCCTGGCTTCGCGAATGACCCTGCTCATGGCCTGGGATGGTTCTCCCGCTACCGGATGCGCGGTGGTGATGCCGCCAAGTGGGCATGGCAGGCCCACGATGAGTCCAAAAGGTATGCCTATGGCAAGCTGCCGGCGGATCGTCCCGCGGCGATTACCGAAGCCTACATGCGCGCCGCGACTCCCACGGTGAGGCGGCAACTTCAGCGCGGCGGAATTCGCCTGGGCAAGATACTGAACCAGATCTGGCCCTGAGCCGGCGTCTCAAGTGGGAGAGACGACGAGCTCGTTTTGCACGCCGGTGACACCCTTCACTTTGTGAATCAGCTTTTCGGCCTTGGAACGGGCCTTTTCCGTCTTCACTTTGCCTTTGACTGTGACGACGCCGTTCTTGACGTCTACTTCAAGCGCGCCACCCTTGACATCCGGGTCGTTGGCCAGTTTCCGGCGAACGTTGTCCGTGATGGCGTCGTCGGAAACACCCTTTTTTTGTAGGGCGGCGAGGGGCGCGGCAACCAGCGCCAGAGTAAGGAACAGGAAAAGCAGCAATCGCATGTCAACCTTCGGCGGCGGACTCGTCAGTACCAGCCATTGAACGCCAGTCTAACTCTTTTAGGAAGCCCGGGTCTTCGCGCCAGTTCGGCTGAACCTTGACGAATAGCCCAAGAAACACTTTCCTTCCCAGAAAGCCTTCGATCTCCATGCGGGCTTCCGTCCCAATCCGTTTGAGCATGGCGCCTTTGGCGCCGACAATGATGGCCTTCTGACCCTGCTTCTCGACGTAAATGGTGGCGGAAATTCGAAGCAGCTTGGGTTGCTCTTCCCACGAGTCGACGAGAACGGCAACCGAGTGCGGCACTTCCTGGCGTGTCACGGCGAGGATCTTCTCCCGGACGATCTCGGCGGCAAGAAACCGTTCCGGTTGATCGGTCAGGTGTTCCGCCGGAAACCAGGCTGGACCTTTGGGCATGCGCGCCAGAATCGCCTTGTGCAGAGCGCTGGCGCCTTCTCCGGTGACTGCCGAAACCGGTATGATCTCGGCAAACGGACGGCGCGCGCGATACGCTTCGATCAATGGCAGGAGATGGGCCTTCTCTTTTACGCAGTCGATCTTGTTGAGAACCAGAAGGACTGGGGTTTGAGTGGCCGAAAGGACATTCAACGCCTCGTCATCCCGAGGTGTGAAAGGCTGCGTTGCATCCACAACGTACAGCAGCACGTCCTTACCGTCCAAGGTCTCCGAGATCATCTCCATCATCTGGCGGTTCATCAACGAATCAGCCTTGTGCAGCCCCGGAGTGTCGATAAAAATGAGCTGATACGAGTCCGACGTCAGGACTCCCTGGATCGTCGTGCGGGTGGTTTGCGGTTTGCTCGACACGATGGCCAGCTTGGTGTCGAGGAAGCGGTTTAACAGAGTCGACTTGCCGGCGTTGGGCCGTCCCAGAATCGCAACGAAACCCGAGACAAAGGACTTGCGGCGGCGTGTTCTCATCGTGTTTCTCAGGCCGCCGCCGCCGGCTGGATTCGAAGGCGCTCGACACGCGTCTCGTTGGCGTCGATCACGTCGATCCTAAGGCCATCCCGTTCAAACTTCGTGCCCGGCTTGGGCACTTCACCCAGCCATTCCGTTACCAGACCGCCCACGGTCGTGGCCTCGATGGGAGTACTTGGGCGGAAGTCGAATAGCTCGTGCAAATGGTCGACGTCGTAGCTGCCTGAGACAACGATGGCGCCGCCCGGTTCCTTTCTCAGGTCATCCGGCGGTTCGTGTTCGTCACGGATCTCGCCGACGATTTCTTCGACCAAGTCTTCCATGGTCGCAATGCCGCTGGTATTGCCGTAGCCATCGACGACATAGACGATGTGAGTTCCGGTCTCCTGCATCTCCTTAAAGAGCTTGGAAACCAGTTTGGTTTCGGGCACGCCGCCAATCTGGCGCATGATCATCGGCACGGTGGTCTCAGCCCGTTTGGCGGCGTCGAGTTCGAACATGTCGCGCACGTGTACGAACCCGATGACGTGGTCGATGGTCTCCTCGTAAACCGGAATCCGGCTGTACCTCTCGTTGATCACCAGATTGCGGAGGTCGTCAAGAGTGCTATTGACCGAAACGGCGACGATCCTGTGCCGCGGCGTCATCACCTCGCGAACCCGCTTGTCGCCAAATTTCACGACGGATTGGATGAGCTTGCTGTCTTCGCGCTCCAGGATGCCCTCCTGCTCGCCCGCTTCGATGAGAGCCGCGATTTCCTCTCCTGGCGCCGGCTCCTTGTCATGCTCATGCGAACCGTTGCTGAGTTCGAACGCTCGCGCCAGCCAGTTGAGGGACGCGACCAGGGGACGAAACGGCAGCACCAGCGCTTTGAGCACCGGGATGAGATACAACACCCAACGGCCGCTGGAACGCCGGTACAAGACCTGGGGAATGATGTAACTGGAGAGGAGCAGGGTCGTCAACGCGGCTAGGAGTCCTTCAAGACCACGCAAGGGCGATTCGGAAGCGACCACGTACACAACGCCGCAAGTGGCCAGCAGGGTATGCTTCAGCAAAGAGAAACACAAGGCGCCGCGGTCCGTGTCCATGCCGAGGCGCTCCTCCAACTCTTCGCGGAAGAATGCCAGGGCGGGGTAATCCTTCTTGATCAGGCGCAACGATTCGAGGTAGAGCGTCTGAACGAAGACGACCGCCGTCAGCAATGACGTAAAAAGCAGGACGAGACCGATCAGCATTGCCGGCCCGTCCTTTCGATCAGACCCGCGGGCAGACCAAAGTGCCGCCGCCAGCGTGTCTCGGTTCGCCGCATGGCTCCGCGGTCTGACTCATGGTCGTGCCCCAGCAGATGCAGCACGCCGTGGAGCATCAGGATCTCGATCTCAGTTTCCAGGTCATGACCGAATTCCGCCGCCTGCCGGGCTGCGGTTTGTATCGAGACAGCCACGTCACCCAGAGACCCGCCGGAAAGCGGAAACGAGAGCACGTCGGTGGATACGTCCTTACCGCGAAACTGGCGGTTGAGGCGCCGCAGGTGCGCGTCGCTCGTCAGGAGGCAGCAGAATGGTTTTCCATCGGCGGTCTGCGCCGAAAGCTTCCGGGCAAAATCGCGCACCTCATCGCGGCGCAAGCCGGCCGGAGTCCGGCGGAAGATAATTGTAGGGCCAGGTTCCATTACACCTTTCCCGAGTTCGACGGCTCGGGAGCGGAGTCCGTGGGCGGCGCGGCCGCTGGTTCCGCCGCCGGCTCCGCCAATCTCAAACTCAACTGTCTGTGGCCCGTCAGCGCATCGTGGCGCTCGTAGGCCTTGACGATCCGCTGGACCAGCGGATTACGCACGACATCACTCTGGTCAAAATAGACGAAACTGATGCCCTCCACACCCCGCAGGACGTCGACCGCCACATTCAGACCGCTTGGCTTTCCAAAGGGCAGGTCGATTTGCGTGATGTCGCCCGTCACCACCATCTTGGAGTTGAAGCCCTGCCGGGTCAGCACCATCTTCATCTGTTCCGCGGTGCTGTTCTGGGCTTCGTCCAAAATGATAAAGCTGTCATTCAGCGTTCGCCCGCGCATGAAGGCCAGTGGCGCCACTTCGATCACGTTTCGCTCGAGTGACTTCTCCACGCGTTCCGTATCGAGCATATCGAACAACGCGTCGTACAAGGGCCGGAGGTAGGGATCGACCTTCTCCTGAAGCGTACCCGGCAGAAAGCCCAGGCGCTCTCCGGCTTCCACTGCGGGCCGGGTGAGTATGATCCTGGTGACTTTCTTGGTCAAGAGCGCCGACACCGCCATGGCCACCGCCAGGTACGTCTTGCCCGTTCCAGCGGGACCAATGCCAAACACGAGGTCGTGGCGTTCAATGGAATCGAGGTAGAAACGCTGATTAACGGTCTTGGGAACGACGGACTTCTTGCCGAAATTCCGGGGTTGCGCATTTTCCACCAGTGAACGCAGGGATGCGGAAGTATCGGCAACGACCACCCGCAAGTAACTGTTCAGATCGCCTGTCGGGATCTTGTGGCCCTTTTCGACCAGGTCGGTGTAATCGTTAAGAATCCTCTCCGCCCTGGACACCTGCGGCGCGGCGCCTTCGATTTCCAGAGAGTCTTCAAACAAACGGGTGGTAATGCCCAACCCGGACTCAAGGAGCCGGATATTCTCGTCGCGGGTCCCGAACAGGGACTCGAAACCGCGAGTCAGTGGAACACGGGTCTTCATTCAGAAGGATAGTGGGTGCGGTACAAGACGCTGTGTACGATGGGGATGGAAAAACCAGACATTTCTGCGCAGGGTTGCGCCTGTGCGTATCATCCATTAGGGTATCACAGCAGCCGCGCGGACGGCACGATTGACGCTTGAGCGCGCGAGCGGCTATCCATCTGATTCGAAACCTCGTAATTGGTTGTCGCGGCGCATCTTTGCGCCCGTCGAGAGCTGTTGGCTATCATCCAATTAGATGCCTTGAGGAGGGCTTGGATGACACCTGCGCTTCAGACCGATCAGGAACTTGCCGCAATCAGTCCGTACGGTATCGCCCGCTCCACAGTGAGCGGAGCGGTTCTCGACCCGGCGGAACTTGCCCGCATCGATGCGTTCTGGCGGGCGGCGAACTATTTGAGCCTCGGGATGATTTATCTCCAGGACAACCCGCTGCTGCGCGAACCTCTCAAACCCGAGCACATCAAGAACCGCCTGCTGGGCCATTGGGGCTCCAGCCCCGGCTTGTCATTCATCTACACGCACCTGAACCGCGTCATCAGGAAATACGACCTCGACATGATCTACCTCGCCGGTCCTGGTCATGGCGCGCCCGGTGTTCTGGGTCCTGTCTACCTGGAGGGTTCCTACTCGGAGATCTATCCGGACAAGAGCCAGGACGAGGAAGGACTGAAGGAATTCTTCAAGCAGTTTTCGTTTCCGGGCGGAATCGGAAGCCACTGCACGCCGGAAACGCCAGGATCCATTCACGAGGGTGGCGAACTGGGTTACGTCCTGTCGCACGCCTGTGGCGCGGCCTTCGACAACCCCGCGCTGATCGCCGCCGCCGTGGTCGGCGACGGTGAGGCCGAGACCGGACCGCTGGCTACCTCCTGGCACATCAACAAGTTTCTAAGCCCGATTCGCGATGGCGCGGTGCTCCCCATCCTCCATTTGAATGGATACAAAATCAACAATCCGGCCTTGCTCGCGCGAATCAGTCACGACGAGGTGAAGAGCCTGTTCGAGGGTTACGGCTGGACACCGTACTTCGTGGAGGGGTCGGAACCGGAGAGCATGCACCAGGCGATGGCCACGACCCTGGAGCATTGCGTTCGGGAGATCCAGTGGGCCCAACGGGAGGCGCGCGAATCCGGCATTGTCAAGCGTCCGCGCTGGCCGATGATTGTCCTTCGCTCGCCGAAAGGCTGGGGCGCCCCGAGACACGTGGGCAATCACTACCTGGAAGGTTTCTGGCGCGCGCACCAGGTGCCGCTGGCGGACGTCAAGAAGAACCCGGAGACTCTGCGCCTCCTTGAACAATGGATGAAGGACCAGCATCCGGAAGAAGTTTTCGACGAGAAGGGTGCGTTGAAGCCGGAACTGAAGGCGCTGGCGCCCACCGGCACTCACCGCATGGGCTCCAACCCCCACGCCAACGGCGGGATACTGAAGCGTCCGTTGCGCCTCCCCGCTTTCGAAGACTATGCCGTGAAGGTCGAACAGCCGGGCAGGATCGAAGCCGAGAACACGCGTCCGTTGGGCAAGTTCCTGCGCGATGTCATGAAGCGCAACATGTCGAGCTTCCGCGTGTTCGGTCCGGACGAGAACACCTCGAACAAGCTGGACGCGATCTATGAGGTCAGCAAGAAATTCTGGGCGGCGAGCTACTTCCCGGAAGATCTGGACGGCGGAGAACTCGCTCCCGACGGACGCGTGGTGGAAATGCTGAGCGAACACACGGTCGAGGGCATGTTGGAGGGCTATCTCCTCACTGGACGCCACGGCTTCCTTTCCAGCTACGAGGCGTTTGTACACGTCATCGACTCGATGTTCAACCAGCACGCCAAGTGGCTCTCCATTTGCCGCCACCTCTCGTGGCGTGAAGAGATCGCTTCGTTGAACCTGCTGATCACTTCGACGGTGTGGCGGCAGGATCACAACGGCTTTACCCACCAGGACCCGGGGTTCCTCGACGTTGTCGTAAACAAGAGCGCGGCGGTCACGCGCATCTACCTGCCCCCGGATGCGAATTGCCTCTTATCCACCGCGAATCACTGCCTGCGGTCGGAGAACTATGTCAACGTCATTGTGTCCGACAAGCAAATGCACCTGCAATACCTGGACATGGACGCGGCCATTATTCACTGTTCCAAGGGCATCGGTATCTGGGGTTGGGCCAGCAACGACGAGGGCGTTGAACCGGATGTCGTGATGGCTTCGGCCGGCGACATACCAACCAAGGAAACCCTGGCGGCCATTTGCCTGCTGCGCGACGAGTTTCCCGACGTCAGAATCCGCTACATCAATGTCGTCGATCTCTTCAAGCTACAGCCATCGAGCGAACATCCGCACGGGCTGAGCGACCGCGAATTCGATACCTTGTTCACGACCGATAAGCCGATCATCTTCAACTTCCACGGGTACCCGTGGCTGATTCACCGCTTAGCCTACCGGCGCAGGAATCATGCCAACCTGCACGTGCGGGGCTACAAGGAAAAAGGCAATATCAACACTCCACTGGAACTGGCGATCAACAACGAGATCGACCGTTTCAGTCTGGCAATGGATGTCATCGACCGGACTCCGCGATTGCAGAGGATCGGCGCTCACGCCAAAGAACATCTCCGCAAGCGTCAGATCGAATGCCGCCGCTATGCGTACGAGCACGGCGTCGACGATCCGGCTGCCGCCGGCTGGACGTGGCCACACTAACACTCAAGCGGAATGGTTCAAGGTCCGGTAAGCGCGGCGCGCGACGATCAGTTCTTCATTGGTCGTCATCGCAACCACTCTTACTTGTGAATCCGGCCGAGAAACAAGGCGGTCTCCCGAGCCAGCATGGTTGGCCTGGCAATCCAGGTGAATTCCCAGGAATTCCAGGCCGTGGCAACAGCGTTCGCGCAAGTCGGCGGAATTTTCACCGATCCCGCCGGTGAAGGCGACTAGGTCGAGCCCGCCCATCGCCGCCGCGTAGGCGCCAATGGTCTTCCGTACTTCAAGGGTAAAAATCTCGAGCGCGAGAGCCGCGTTCCGGTTACCCGCGCCAGCCGAGGCTTCGATGTCGCGGCAATCTCCGCCCGCCACCCCCGAGATCCCGGCCAAACCCGATACCTGGGCCAGTTGCTCGCGAACCTCCGAGGTGGACCAGCCCACGCGATCCATCATGTACAGGACGGCAAACGGGTCAAGGTCGCCGTGGCGGGTGGCGTTCTCGAGTCCCGATTGCGGTGAGAACCCCATCGTCGTGTCGACGGAACGCCCCCCGTTGATGGCGCAGATCGATGAACTTCCGCCCAAGTGGCAGCTCACGATTCGGACCGTTACAGGAAGTCCGGCGATGACCGGAGCGCGCCCGGCGACAAATTGGTGTGAAGCGCCATGGAAGCCGTAGCGCTCGACGCCGTAGTGGGTGCGCCACTCCGACGGGACGCCGTACCAGCGCGCGGAATCTGGAATGGTCCGGTGAAACTCGGTCTCGAACGCGGCCACCAGCGGCACCCCCGGCATGGCGTCCCGAAAGGCGGCCATGGCATCCAGGTAAATCCGGTTATGCAAGGGAGCGGCCAGCAGGAACTCCGTTTGCGCCGCGACCACATCGTCGTCAATGACGAAGGTCCCGCGATACTTTGGCCCGCCGTGAACGGCTTTGAACGCCACGGCGTCTACTCGCGTGTCGCCGGACCGAATCCCTTCGATCGCCGTCCGGTAATCGGAGACGCGTTCGTAGCGTCCGCGAGCGAGTATCCGCTCATCAGGCATCTCGAGAATCTGGTACTTGAGGGAAGTCGACCCCAGGTTGGGTACCAGTATGTTCATCGCCCCGCGCCCATCGCGACAAGATTCTTTTGTGCCTGAGCCTGATACGGCCCCTTGATCGCAGCGCATGCGTGGTTGAACTTGCGGGCTTCCGCCAACAACGCCTTGTTACCCTTGGGGCCTTCGCCCATGCGGTAGTTCGCCAGCCCCAGATAGAAGTAGGCTGGGGCGAGCAACTCGTTGTTGCCCTGGATCATCGGCAGCGCCGCGCGAAACGCCTTGTCGCTCTGCGACCAGTTGCTCTGAGTTCCGTAATTCATACCTTGAATCCAATACCCCAGACCGACGAGCGAATTCTTCTTCTTCTCCCAATCGGCCGCCGGAACACCCTCCGGCGCCGGCTTGGAATTCATGACTTCCACCAGCTTGGCCGCATAGGCGAGCGACTTGGCCGGATCTTTCGTCTTGGGATCCATGTACCGGCTGGCTGCTACGGCAAGCATGTCTTCATTGCTCTGGTCCGTCGCCAGAGTACTCTCGGCGAGGCGAAACGCGGCGTCTTCCTGACCGGTCTGCCGAAGCGCGAGAAAGGCGCGGCCCGCCGCTTGAGGCATGTATTCGCTCTTGGGATTCCGCCGCTGCAATTCCTCGTACAGCGCGATCTGAACCTTGGGGTCATTGCTCTGGAGCATGGCGGCGTAAAGGCTGTACTCGGTTCTCTTGATCACCTGCTGCGAGTAATCAACGTCCCGTTTCCAGAATTCGACTTCCTCCTCGTCGGTAGGTTTGGGTAGCGCCAGAACCTTCTTGGCGGCCTCGTCGGTCGCAGCGGACCACTTCTTCACGGCCTCAAAATCTTTCTTCTGCTCGCTGGCCTGTAAGGCCTGGTAGGCGATGACCGGATTGGCCGGGTCAAGCGCCAGCGCGGCCTCGGCGCCCGCGATGGTCTTGTCTAACTCACCCGCCTTCAGGTACAGCGGAACCAGTTGGTCGTAAACCCAGGCCGCCGCCTGATGCTTGGGGTTCTTCTCCAGGAATTCGCTGTAAAGCTTGATCTTCGTGGCATCGCCGGTAGCCTGCGCGGCATCCTGAAGGAGTTTCCCTTCCGGAGTCGAAGCATTCAGATCAAACTTATGGCGCTGCGCCAAGGCGCTTATGGCGGCCATCGTCACACACAGTAGAAAACGTGTCATCGTCACGGTACTTTGCCTCCCAGGGGAAGTCTAGTCGTTGTTATATAGTACAGAGTTCGGGGCTTACGGTCGAGCCTGAAGAACGCATATCAGCCATGATGATTCCTACTAGCTACCTGACGGCGCTCCTGCTGACGGTTGTTTCGATGCTGTGTTGGGGTTCATGGGCCAACACCGCGAAGATGACCGGCAAGTGGCGCTTCGAATTATTCTACTTCGACTATTCCTTTGGGGTCTTCCTCGCGGCCGTCGTCGCCGCGTTCACCTTTGGCAGTTACGGGCCCGGCGGCGGAGACACCCCCGCAACAAATTTCGGCTTCCTCGAGAACATGGACATCGCGGCGCGGGGCCGGATGTTCCTGGCATTTGCAAGCGGTGGCATCTTTAACCTGGCAAACATGCTGCTGGTCGCCGCCATCACCGTGGCCGGGCTTTCGGTCGCCTTTCCCGTCGGAATCGGGCTGGCACTCATCATCGGCGTGCTGCTGAATTTCTGGCTCAAGCCCAAGGCCAACGGCAATCCGTATCTCCTGTTCGCGGGCGTGGCATTGGTTCTGGCCGCCATCATTGTCACGGCGATGGCGCACTCCGCACATCAGAAATCGAAGATGGCGCCGCCAGACGAGAGCGCACGCCGCGACCCGCGCCACCAGCGTAAGAGTCCGTTCAAAGGAATTGTCCTGAGCCTGGCGGCGGGCTTGTTGATGGGCCTGTTCTATCCGATTCTGGAATACGCCAAGATGGGTGACTTCGGCGTCGGACCCTACTCGGCGGCGTTCTTGTTTTCTCTCGGCGTCCTGCTCAGCACGTTCTTCTTCAACTTGTTCTTTATGAACCTGCCCGTCGAAGGCCCCCCTGTGGGCTTCCGGGACTACTTTGCCGGGACCGCGCGCCAGCACCTGCTCGGTGTGCTCGGCGGCGTGATTTGGTCCATTGGCGCAATCACCAACTTTCTGGCGGCCAGCGCGCCTCAGCGCGTGCAGGTGGGCGGCGCGGTGAGCTACGCCATCGGCCAGGGCGCGGCGTTGGTGAGTACGTTGTGGGGGCTGCTGCTGTGGAAAGAGTTTGCGGGCAGCACCTCGAAGGTGAATGCCTTCATTGTCCTGTTGCTGATCTTGTTTGCTTCGGGGCTGGCGCTGGTTTCGATGGCGCCGCTATTCCCGCAGTAGCGATTCCGCCAGAGCCGCGGCCGCTTCGGGAGTTGGCACGCTGCCCTGCGCCAGTTGGGCGTTGCCGCCGCCGCGCCCTTGCGCCACCAACAGAGCGGCCTTCAGGCGGTTGCCGGCGTGAATTCCGGAATCCGCCGACACCGCCAGGAGGACGGAGTTTCCCGCCGTGGCGACAAAGGCGGCGTTGGGTTGGGCGGTAAAGCTCTGGGCCAGTGTCCTGATCTCGTCATCCAGAGCGCCGGCCTGTTCGACATGGAAACGCCTGCCCGTGGCATCCGGTGTACAAGCGCTGTAAAGCTCCTTGCCTCGCCGCTGCGCGAGCTCGATTCCCATCTTGCGGTTCAGCTTGGCCGACTCGCGCAAGTGCCCGGCTTGGGAGGACACCAGCGCCGGGGCGTCATCGAGCGGCGCCGAAAAGATCCGGGCGATCTGCGAGAGGGCATCGAAGTCCCGGCGCGCCCGGCGCACCGCGCGCGCCCCGCAGACGAACTCCAGCCGGACATTGCCCCGGATCTTGTCCTGCTTCCGTATCAGGATGGCGCCAATCTCACCAGTCGAGCGCACGTGAGTGCCTCCGCACGCGGAGCGGTCGAGCCCCTCGATGCCGACGATCCGAAGCTCGCCTTCGCGCTCGGACGCCTTACGCAAGCCTGCCGCCATGGAGTGCTGTTCGAACGTGACGCTGACCGGGCGGTTCTCGGCGGCGATGGCGTTGGCCCGCAGTTCGGCCTCGCGGATCTGGTCATCCGTGATGGATCCGGTCTCAAGATCGACCGTGTTGACTTCGCTGCCAAAGTGCACGCTAATGGTGCTAAACCGGAACATCTCTTCCAAGACCGCCGACAGGAGGTGCTGTCCAGTGTGCTGCCGCATGAAATCGAACCGCCGCGTCCAATCAATCGCGCCGGCAACCGCACGCGCCCCGATTGGTGCGGCAACCCGGTGCCCAATCCGGCTGCCTTCATCGATCACGTCGATGACATCAACGCCTCCGAGCTTTCCCAGATCGTTCGGCTGCCCACCTGAAGCCGGGTAGAACGCGGTCTGATCGAGGTAGACGGTGAGGCCATCCGGCGACGATTCGAGAACCTCCGCCGAAAACTCACGCAAGTAGGAATCCGTGTAATAGAGCCGCTTCGTCATTGAATCGCGACGCGAACGGAGTTGCTGACTTGAGCGCCTTGTTGCACTATCAGCGGCACTTCATCGCCAACAGGAGCGTTGGCGGGAACGATGACGTTGACCTGGTAGAGTCCGGAGTAGTTGGGCGTTAAGCCCGCAAAGAGCGAATCGACGGTGATGCCGCCGAAAAGACCGCTGCCGAACGTGACCCGGACCGGGTCGCCGGACACGCGCGCGAGCGGTTCCTGAGCCGGCGCCGGAGCGCCACTAGCCACGGGCGGATTCGTCTGTCCAAAGCCGACCATATAGATCACCAGGGCTTCGCCACGGCGCACCGGACGGGCATTCAGACCGGGCGTGGGCGGCATGGGAAATGAACCATCCGTATTGTTCACGATGATCCCGTAATCGGCGATGCCAAGCCGGCGGATGCGCGGGGCGGAAGACACTGCCGCAATGGAGATGGAATTACCCTTCTGGCCCTCGCGTTCCACAGTGACGGATCCGTCTCCGGGCGCCGTCTCGTACGGGATTTGGAAGTTGATCTGGTTATACCGGACATACCAGAGCGGCGCCGCGCGCCCATTCACCAGCACTCTGACGCCCGCGAGCGAATCGGGAAACGGCGCCGCGGCCGTAACGGGCTCCTTGTAGAAGAATTGCTCGCCGTAGAGTTCCACCCAGGTTCCGGGAGCGAGCGGATCCGCCGGGTCGTAGCTGCCCACATTTTGGATGCGCCCGAATGCCGCTCGCGGAGCTGACTGCGCCAGCAATTCCAACTGAACTGGTAACACGACACCGGAGTTTACCGAATTTGAGTTGATGGTCACCTGCGCGGTGTAGACACCGGGCGACAGGGCGCCGGGAGTCGCCGTGAACATCAGGTACGGCGTGCCTTCGACCGCGCTCACTTTCAGCCAGTCTCCGCCGGCCGGCGCTATGGAAAATGAGGAGAACTTGATTGTGCCGCCGCCGGTATTCGACCAGGAGACGAACGCGTCAATCGGCCATGCGCCTTGTGTGGCGCGGATCGAAACGGCGTCCTTATCGAGTCGAAGGATCGGGCTGTTGGTGACGCGCATGACCACTTGCGTCGTCTTGTTCTCTTCGGCGACCTTCGACCCGCTGATGGTAGCCGTGCCGTTGTACGCCCCTTCGCCCTTGCCGCGGGCGTCGAGCCGGTAGCGGTAATTCCACACGGTACGATACGTCCCACCCGCCTCCGAAGCGACAGACAACCATCCGTCGCTTTGAGCCCGTATGGGTTCCGTTAGAGCGTTGTTGGCGGTAAACGGGACTTCGCCAACGTTGCCCGGAGCGACGTAGGACTCCACGCGGTCGGGCACGCCTCCACCCACCTTCACCGTTACCGTGATCGTTTGCGGAGCGTCTTGCGCGGCGGGGTCGGCGACGGTCACGACCGCTGTGTATGTGCCCTTCGCCAGAGAGGACGTCTTCGGCTCGATTCGAACAGGAATGCACTGTCCAGGACGTGATGCGCAAGCCGAGAGCGAACCCGTTGAAGCCGTCAGCCACGTGACGTTCGCGGTGGCGGTGAGCGCCAGGGCGCCATCACCGGCGTTATACGCCTCCACCGTTTGAAGCGTCCCATTCGAGTTCGACGCTATGGAAAGCGGACCCACGGTTGTAGCGGTTAGACGCAACTTCGGCGCCGCCCAAGCCGCCGCGGGCAAAACAAAAAAACACAGAAATGTAGAAGTTTGTTTAATTCCGGTCAAACCCATTCAAGGGCTCCCTTCTTGTAGGCCCAGATATAGCCAACCACCAAAATGGCCAGGAACACGGAGACTTCGGCTACACCGAACCATCCCAACTGCTTGTACCGGACCGCCCACGGGAACAGGAACACTGTTTCCACGTCGAAGATCACAAACAGAATGGCGATGATGTAGAACCGCACCGTATACCGGCCACGAGCGTTTGAAGCAGCTTGAATGCCACATTCGTACGCCTCGAGTTTGACTTGGTTGGGCGCCGCGGGCCGGACGAACTTCGCCAGCAAAAGCAGCGCGATGGGGAACAAGAAGGCCAGGACGAGGAAGATAAAGATGGGAAGGTAACCTTCCGGCATACTTGGATTATATCAACCGGACGCGTGGGTCTGGAATTGTTTTCTACGCCTGCACGGCGGCAAGCCGGTCGGTGAGGAATTCCCTCTCCACCTGGTTGGTGACGAGCTCCAACGCTCGCCGGTACGCACTGGCGGCCTCCCGGCGGCGGTTCATCCGGGCGAGGATATCGGCGCGCGCCGCGTGGAGCAGATAGTAGCCGTCCAAGTTGCCGGAGGCCGCGATTGCCTCGACCCGGGCCAGGCCCTGTTCGAGTCCGTGCCCCATGGCGATCGCCGCAGCCTGGTTCAGGGCGATCACGGGCGAAGGGTTGAGATCAAGCAGCATTCCATAGAGCGCGGCGATTTGACGCCAGTCGGTTTGCTCCGGCATACGCGCCCGGGCATGTTGCGCGGCAATGGCCGCCTGGATCGCATACGGCCCGGCGGGACCCGCCCGCAGAGCCAGGTCCAGCAACTCCAGACCTTCGCGTATCTTCTCTTGGTCCCACAGGGTACGGTCCTGCTTTTCGAGCGTCACCAAGCGGGAATCGCGGACACGGGCGAGCCGTCGCGAATCGTGCAGCAGCATCAACGCCACCAGGGCGTGGTTCTCGCCTTCCCGCGGCAGCAACTGCCGGAGCAACCGCCCGAGGCGGATTGCTTCGGCGCACAGGTCCTCTCGCACCAGACGGTCTCCAGCGGTGGCCGAATAGCCCTCATTGAAGATGAGATAGATGACCGCCTGCACGGACTGCAGCCTTTCGGCCAGCCGCTCCGGCGGCGGAACCTCGTAGGGGATCCGGGCTTCCTGAATCTTACGCTTCGCGCGGACCAGCCGCTGCGCGAGCGCGGGTTCGGCAAGCAGGAAGGCTTTGGCGATCTCTTGCGTCGTCAGCCCGCCCAGGGTGCGCAGAGTCAAGGCAACCTGCGCTTCGGGGTTCAGCGCCGGGTGGCAACAGGTGAAGATCAGGCGCAGCCGGTCGTCTGGAAGATGCAAGGACGTATCCTCCATATCGTTCGCGTTGAACGGCGTGTGAGCAGGCGTCTCATATTGGATGGCCTCCTGCTTTTCACGCCATGTTCGCTGGCGCCGCCCCTGGTCAATCAGCTTGCGTTGAGCCACCGAGGTGATCCAGGCGGCCGGGTTGTTGGGAATTCCCTTCTCCGGCCACGACGTCAGCGCCGCGGCAAAGGCCTCCTGCATCGCCTCTTCCGCTTTGTCGAAAGAGCCGGCAATCCGGATGAGGGTTGCAATGATCCTTCCGGACTCCCTGCGAAAAAGCCGTTCAGCCGCGTCCTGTACTTCGCTCATTCTCCTCGTACCGGCAAATCACCAACCGGGCGAATCTCGATGCATCCGCTGCCGCCCCGGCAGCCAGCCGGGATCTTCCGGGCCCACTCAATCGCCTCATCCAGGTCACGGCAATCGATTACGTAGTAGCCGGCCAGTTGTTCCTTGGTCTCGGCAAAAGGTCCATCGAAGGTTGTCAGCTTCCCGTCGATCTTCCGAACCGTCGTCGAGGTGATCGTGGGTTTCAAGCTGTCGACGGCAATCAGAACGTTCCTGGCTCTGGCTTCGTCCATAACGTTCCGGTGAGCGTGTATCAGACCGTCGAGTTCCTCTGGCGGAGGGCCTTCAAGCGTTTCCTGGGAATAGATGAGGAACATATAACGCATCACACGCCCCTTTCATTCAAGTCCAGCACACCGGCCGAGCTCATTGCAGGCTCGGGGCTTCACATATGGACGACGCTGGGGGATTCGCAATTCGACAACTCAGCCTGGTTTTTCTGCTATCAAAATGAGATGCGTCTCGCGACTGCCGCGCTTCTTGTCACCGCCCTATCGGCGCAGGAGACCAGGCCCCGGGCCAGAGACTTGGGGATCGTGACCGGGATCTATCCCCCCGGAAAGCTGAACGCTATTACCGATGTGAAGGGTGTCCTTGTGGGGCATGCGACGCTCCGGCGGGGCGACAGGATTCGCACCGGCGTGACCGCTGTGCTGCCGCACGGCGGCAACCTCTTTCAGGACAAAGTACCGGCGGCCGTCTTTGTCGGCAACGGCTTCGGCAAGCTGATGGGCTCGACCCAGATCGATGAGCTGGGAGAAATCGAAACACCGATCTTGTTGACGTCGACACTGAACGTTCCCCGTGTTGCCGATGCCCTTCTTGACTACATGTTGGCGCTGCCCGGCAACGAGCAGGTTCGCAGCGTCAACCCGGTCGTGGCGGAGACCAATGATGGCTTCCTCAATGACATTCGCGCGCGTCCCGTGGGGCGAGAGGAGGTCTTCAGCGCCATCCGTGGCGCGGCGGGCGGCGCGGTGGAAGAAGGCGCCACGGGCGCGGGAACCGGTACTGTGGCCTTCGGCTTCAAAGGCGGAATCGGGACTGCTTCGCGCCTCCTCCCCTCGGGAGCAACCGTGGGTGTGCTGGTGCAAACCAACTACGGCGGCCAGCTCACGATTGCCGGAGTGCCTGTGGGCCGGGAGTTGCAGCCCAAGCAAGCCGAGGATCGAGGTTCGGTGATAGTTGTCATCGCGACCGACGCTCCTGTCGATGCGCGCAACCTGAAACGGATGGCCGCGCGCGCCATGCTGAGTCTGGGGCGAACCGGTGCTTCCGGCTCCAACGGCAGCGGCGACTACGCCATCGCATTCACCGTTACTCGGACTGCGAAACTCGCCGGCAATGATGAGATGTCTCCGTTGTTCCAGGCGGTCGTGGAAACCACCGAGGAAGCCGTGTACAACTCACTTTTCAAGGCGGTCACCACCACCGGCAACGGACACACGGTCGAAGCATTGCCGGTACAACGTACAGTCGACATTTTGAAACGGCGGGGCGCCTTGCCTTAAGCCCCGAAGGGTGAGATCCAACCCAGGGGGTTACTTGTGTTCGGCGGCGGGCGCCGCGGCCGGTGGCGCGGGCGTTGCCGGCAGTGCTTCGCCCAATGCGGTTCCCGTCGACGGCTGGACCGGCTTGTTCAAAGGCGCTCCGGGGAACTCGAGAATCGGCGCCTTGAGATTGCCGGGAAGCACGGTCTTGCGAGTGTTGACATCAAACAGGGTGAAGATCAAGAACAGCGCCAGGAACCCCAGTCCCGTGACAAAGATCACCGCATTGAACTTGTCGTGCCTCAGGTGCATGAAGAAAAGCGCGACGAGCGAGCCTTTCGCCGAGGCGATGAGTAACGCGATCACGACGTTCCACTCACCGAAGTTGATGCCGGCCGCGGCGACCGTGACGACGGTCAACGCGATCAACAGCATGAGAATCACGAAGTACGTCTTCGGGCCGGTTACGGCGTGGGTTTCTGCGTAGCTTGCCATATGCTTCGATCGATTCTCCCTCTAGCTGATCAGGTACATCAACGGGAACAGGTAAATCCAGATCATGTCGACCAGGTGCCAGTAGAGGCCAACCAGGTCGACCGGCCCGTAGTAGCCGGCCCCAAAATCCCCGCGTAGGGCTCGCCTCAAGAGCCAGGTGAGGGCGATCATCCCGGCCAGGACGTGGATGCCGTGAAGCCCCGTCATCATGAAGTAGAAACTGAAAAACAGGAACTGCCCCGGCACGGTGTCGCCCTGATGGGTATAGAACTTGCCGGGCAACAGACCATCGTGGAACTTGTGCGAATACTCAAAGTACTTGACTACAAGGAAGGCGCCGGCCAGCAGAATGGTGAGGACCAGGAACAGCACAACCAGCTTCTTCTTGTTGACCGACGCCGACCACACAGCCATGACCATCGTGAAGCTCGATACGAGCAGGACAATGGTGTTGAGAGCGCCCATGGTCCGGTCCAGGTGGTGGTGCGCCGCCTTGAAGGCTTCAGGATGGCTGGCGTGCATGATGCCGTAGCCCACGAACAGTCCGCCAAACAACAGGACCTCGGTGACCAGGAAGAGCCACATCCCGATCTTGGCGGCGTCGAACTGCTGCACCATTTCCGTGAAATGGCTCTGGAGAAATGGGGAACGTTCGGGCCCGGCGGCGGCGTTGGAAACTTGGGTGCCCATGATGGTTAGCGAGTCACTCCTTCACTGGCCTCGATCTCTTCCACGGGGCGATAGTCATAGGGTCCGTGGCGGAGCGCGATGGGTTCATCAAAGTTGTGCGTGGTTGGCGGAGAAGCCGTTTCCCACTCGAGCGTGCGTCCGCCCCAAGGATTGCGGGCCAGTTGCTCTTTGGGCTTCATCAGCGAAGCGATCAGCACGGCCAAACCGAGAAACAAACCGCTCGCTAGAATCCACGAGCCGATCGTGGAGGCGATGTGCAGCCCTTGGAACTCCGGCAGGTAATTGTAGTAGCGGCGCGGCATCCCGCGGCTGCCCATCACGAATTGTGGAAGAAATGTCGCGTTGAAACCGAGGAAGACCAGTGCCGCCCCAACGCTGGCCAGTTTGTCGTTGTACATGCGGCCGAACATTTTGGGCCACCAGTAGTGAATCCCCGCCAGCAACGCCACCAGGTTCGAGCCGGCCATCACGTAATGGAAGTGCGCGACCACGAAATAGGTGTCATGCAGATGCACGTCGGTCGCAAGCGACGCCAGAAACAAACCGGTCAACCCGCCGATGGTGAACATCAGAAGAAAACTGATCGCGTAGATCATCGGCGCGCGAAGCGAAATCGAGCCGCGCCACATCGTGGCGATCCAGTTAAACACCTTGATGGCCGAAGGAATCGCGATGAAGAACGTGAGGAACGAGAAAATCGCGCCGGCAAACAGGCTCATGCCCGCCGTGAACATGTGATGCGCCCAGACCAGAAAGCCGAGCAACGCGATCGCGATGGACGAGAATGCGATGGCCTTATACCCGAAGATGGTCTTTTTTGAAAATGTGGGGATCACCTCGGAAATCACCGCCATGGCCGGCAGAATCATGATGTAGACCGCGGGGTGTGAATAGAACCAGAAGAAATGCTGGAACAGCACCGGGTCCCCGCCTAACTGCGGATCGAAAATACCGACACCCATGACACGCTCCATCACCAGCAGAAGCAAAGTGATTCCGAGCACCGGTGTCGCCAGAATCTGAATCAGGGCGGTCGCATACATGCTCCAGCAGAACAGGGGCATCTCAAACCAGCCCATACCCGGCGCTCTCAAGGTGTGAACGGTCGCGATGAAGTTGACGCCGGTGAAGATGGACGAGAACCCGAGGACAAACGCAGCCAGCACCATCAGCGTCACGCCGCCACCCGTGGTGGTGGAATACGGTGTGTAAAAGGTCCAGCCGGTGTCGACGCCACCCAGCAACAGGGTGCACAGCGCCATCAAAGCGCCGGTGACGTAGAGGTAGTAGCTGAACAGGTTCAGCCGGGGAAACGCGACGTCCTTGGCGCCCAGCAGCAGAGGCAAGGCGAAGTTTCCCAGCGCGGCCGGGATGCCGGGAATGATGACCAGGAACACCATCACCGCTCCATGCAGCGTGAACACCCGGTTGTACATTTCCGCGGTGATCAGGGTCTGCTTCGGCGTCAGCAGTTCCAGCCGGAGAAGCAGGGCCAGCAGACCGCCGACGACCATGAAGAAAATCACCGACCACATGTACATGATGCCGATGCGCTTGTGATCAACGGTGGTCAGCCAGGAGCGCAATCCCTTGGGATCTTCGAGGTAGTCGCCGTGGTGGGCGGCATGGCCGCTACCGTGTAGCGTGGCGGACGAGACATTTTCCATAGGTGACTCTCCTTTGCTCCTTTACTGCAATGACTTGATGTACTCGATCACGCCGAGTATCTCGCGTTCACGGAGCAAACCCTGAAACGTGGGCATGATCGGTTCAAACCCTTTCACCACGACAGCCTGAGGATACAGGATGGACTGCCGGATATAGTTCGCATCGACCACATAGTTCTTGCCGTCGCTGCCGTCGGCCGGGTGGCCCCAGATGCCCTTGAAGCTCGGCCCCTGGCCGCGCGTGCCGTCAAGGGAGTGACAGGTGGCGCAGCCTTTGTTTTCGTAAACCAGCCTGCCCAGTTCGCCGAGCGGCATGGTGCGCGTCTGCTCGTCGCCTTCACGCAGGAAGGTTTCGTACTGTTCCGGCGTGTCGACAAAAATCCGGGCCAGCATGTCGGAGTGTCCCTTGCCACAGTACTCGGCGCAAAACACCTGCTGCACCCCGGGTTGAGTCGCCCGGAACCACAACTCCGTGTAGCGCCCCGGAATGACATCACGCTTCAGGCGGAAGCGCGGCACAAAGAAACTGTGAATGACGTCTTCGGAATGCATCACCAGCTTCACATCCCGGTTCAGCGGAACGTGGAGGTCGTTCAAAGAACGGGTTCCGTCGGGATACTCGAATTGCCACACCCACTTCTTGCCCGTGACCACGATTTCCAGCGCTTCATTGGGAGGGATAAACGCGCTGACGTACCCCTTGAACCCCCAAAAGAAGACGACAAACACCACCACGGCCGGGATCAGGCTCCACAACAGTTCGAGCTTCGTGTTGTGCGTGATGTGGGGCGTTATTTCGCGGTCTGATTTCCGGCGCCACCGCCGGGCGGCATAGAAGATCAGCGCCCCGTTGAAGAAGAAGAAAAAGATAGTGAGGTAGACGATGAACATGAAGAGACTGTCCACCTCGGTGGCGTGCGTCGCCGACTGGGGGCCAAGCAGGTAATCGCGAAACCAGTTCATTTTGTGGTAACCAACCCTCGGTGCGATGCTGAGGCGAACCTCCGCTCGCGGCGGAACAGACGAATCAACACAAATACCAGGATCGCCAGCGTCAACACCCCGCCCAGCCGCATCAGATTTTGAGCAAAGAGCGTGTAGGAGCGTGACTCGGGATCGTAGTGGAAGCAATAGAGGAGAACACGCTCAAAAGTGACGCCCCATTTGCCCTGGGCCGCTTCGGTGAGCGCCATCTTCGCCTGGAAAGTCTTGAAGCGTGTGCCGTAGAGATATCGCGCCACCTTGCCTTCCGGCGTCAGCACAAAGATGACCGCCGGGTGCGCGTACTGGCCGATCTTCTCGTCGAAGCGGTAATTGAACCCGACCTGTTCGGCCAACTTCTTTACGTTGCCGCCGTTGTCGGTCAGGAAGTGCCATCCGGTGGTGGGACGGTCGTAGCTGGTCAGGTACAACGCTTTCTTGTCGCGTGCCAGTTTGAAGTTTTCCGTTGGATCGATGCTGATGGTGACAACTTCGAACTTGTCTCCCACGTTCCAATCCAGATCGCGGAACATCGATGTCTGCCCGTTCAACACCAGATTGCACAGCATGGGGCAGGTGTAATAGACGAGATTGAGGATCACCGGCTTGCCGGGCTTGAAGTATTCCTTCAATGCAACCGGGTAGCCGCTCTCGGCGATGAACGTCAGGTTCAGGTCAACCGGATTGCCCAGCTTTTCGGTGACACCGACGCCTTCCAGTTCGCGCGGGGTGCGCTCTTCCGGCGATTCGCTGAACGCGAAACCAGTGGCGAGCGCCGCGGCGATGACAAGGCGGGCGATGAACCTAGTGTTTGGCAACGGGTGTCTGACCTCCAGGTGTAGCGGGCGTAGCGGCGGCGCCTCCGGGCGCGGCGGGAGTTCCGGGAGCGCCTTGCGGCTGCTCCGGACGGAGCGGATACGTCTTAGTGTTGTAGCCGGTCTTGCCCTGTGCATACTCTTGTGCGAGGAGTTCCATCGAGCGGTCGATCGGGAGCCGGACGATTCCGTGCTCCTTGTCCACAAAGCCGTAGTGGTTCAACTGCTCTTCTTCGCGGGTATGAATCGCCCGCAACTCATCGCTATAAACTTTGCCGACGTGCTCTTCCTCCACTTTCTGCTCGGCGAGAACGTAGAGCACCCAGACGCCTACTATTATCGCTACCAGAAGAGCCACCGTAGAGAAGCCGATGATCGCCAGGATCCTGGCGCTCGCCGGATGCCGGTCATATCCAAGGTCTGGACTTACCTGCGCAATCTTGGTGTCTGACATGGTATTCCTCACGCGTTATGGAAAGCCAGGGATTGGCGCAGACGCGGGTCGCCGACCGGGACGAGCGGCCTTTCGCGCAACTGCGCCCAGAAGATCAACCCAAACGTGGAGACCAGCGCAACCAAGGTCGCCAGATCCAACCAGTGCGGCGAGATGCCGTTCTTGTGCAATACCGGCATGACCTGCCAGTAGATGTCGGCATAGTGCATCACCAGCAGCCAGACGGCAAAGAACGTCAGGACCTTGAAGTTCCGTTTGCTGGCTCGCGGCAGCAGCGCAAAGAAGGGGATCAGGAAGTGCCCGAAGACCAGGAAGATCGCCATCCCCTCCCAACTGCCCACCAGCCGGTTCTTGAACCAAAAGATCTCTTCCGGCAGGTTGCCGTACCAGATGAGCATGTACTGCGAGAATGCGATGTAGCCCCAAAAGGCGGTCATGCAGAAAAGCCACTTGCCCAGGTCGTGATAGTGCTCTTCGTTAATGGCGTTGTTCAAGTAGCCGGCGTTGCGCAGCGCGAGGCATATCAGAATCAATACCGCGATGAAACCCAATCCGCCGCCGGTGAGAAAGTACACGCCGAACATCGTGGAAAACCAGTGCGGGTCGAGAGACATGATCCAGTCAAAACTCGCAACTGACGCCGTGATGAAGAGGAGCAACAACCCGGGGGCGCTCCACTTGACCAGGTTGCGTGTATGGGCGATGGCGCCGTCCACATCCTGGGCGCGCGATTTCCGGAACAGTACCAGGGCCCAGATGGTCCAAAGCCCAAAAACAATCACCCCGCGAATCGTGAACCAATCGGCATTCAGATACGCGAGTTTCTGTTTCAACACCGCGTCCGTCTTGGCCGATTCATGGCTCCAGTGATAGGTGTAATGGATGCCCGTCACGACCAGTCCAAACAGGACCACGCCGAACGGGAGGGTCCGCATGATCGACTCTTCCAGGCGCCGGACTGTCACACTGCATGCCGATCCACTCAAGTGCTGCACCAGCACAAAGAACAGTGCTCCGAGCCCGATCGAGACGCAGAAAAGGAAAGCGGTGAGGTAAGAAAAGTGGAACTGCTCGCGATTGGTCGCAAACCCCGCGATGGAAGCAATCCAGCCCGCCAGCGCCAGGAAGGCCAGCCCGTTCCGGACCGTGGCCCACATGCCCGGCGCCAGGAAGTAGTTATCCGCGGCTGATTGATGAGGGTGTTCTTGCGCCATGGCGTTATCTCACTTTCTCCCGCAAGTCGGCGGGAACATCCGCCATCGTGCCGTGCCAGGACCGTTGCAAGGCCCGCACGTAGGCGACAATGGCCCAGCGGTCTTTCTCTGGAATCTGAAAGCGGTAGGCGGGCATGGACCGGCGTCCGTTGGTGATGACGTGAAATATCTCGCCATCCACAAAGTTCACGATACGTTCATCGTGCATATTGCCGGGAACCCAGATGGCCTTGGAGGGCACAATGCCGCGGCCCGATCCGGTCTTATCGTGGCAGGGCTGGCAGTAGATGTTGAATTTCGTCTGCCCGCGCTCCAACGTCTCCTTGTTCAACGGCTCCGGATTCCGCGCGACGTACGTGTTGTCTGGATTCAGTCCGGTCGAGTACGCCTCGTCTTCCTTGTAGGTCTCCAGGGCGATCGTGTTGGCGACAGGCCGGCGGGTGACGCGTCCGTCTGAGAAAAACTCGGACTTCATCTGCGGCTTGTACTTCTCCTGGAATTTCATATCAGGCCATACCAGAACCGGCGGTTTTCTCGCCGGAAAATTCGAACAACCCGCCAGAAGAACCCCGCCGGAGGCGGCCAGCATTGCTTTTTGCCACAACATCATCTTCATCTCAGGACTCCACCAGTTCGGTATTCCGGCCACCGAGCGAGTCGAGCAGCGCTTTGACCTCATCCGTCTTGAACTTTGGATCGGTGGCCGAGATGGCCAGCAGAAAACGATCGTTGCTGGCGCCGGCATGCGCCGTGTAGTTGAAAAACGGGTGCCAGTATTGAGGCAGCTTGTTCAGCGCCAGCATTCCAATAACCGCGCCGAAAGCCGAGACCAGGACACCGAGTTCAAAAATAATCGGCACGGAAGGCTCGAGCGCGAATAGCGGTTTCCCGGCGATCACCAGTTTGTAGTCAATGGCGCCGGTCCACCACTGCAGGAGGATGGCGAGCGCAATGCCAGCCAAGGCGCACAGAATGACGATCCAGCCGAGCGGCGAACGGCCTTCGCCCATCGCTTCATCGATGCCGTGAATCGGAAACGGCGAAAACGCCTCGAGTTGTGTGTAGCCGGCGGTTCGCGCCGTGCGGACTGCCCGCAGAAGATCTTCGGGCGTGTTGAAGTCAGACATCACCGCGTAGTATTTCGGCTCGTCGCCGTTTGTTTCCATGAAGGGGAGTTTGGCCGCCATTTAGTGATCTCCCTTCTCGCGTTGAATCTGTCCATGCAAAACGCCCTTGACCTCGGCGATCGCAATCGCTGGCAAAAACCGGAGGAAGAGCAGGAACAAGGTGAGGAACAGCCCGATCGTCCCAGTGAAGGTTCCAATATCCACCCAGGTCGGACGGAAATAACCCCAGGAGCTCGGCAGGAAGTCACGGTGTAGCGAGGTCACAATGATGACGAAGCGCTCGAACCACATGCCGATATTGATGAAGATCGAGATGATGAACATTCCCACCAGCGACTGCCGCATCTTCTTGAACCAGAACAATTGAGGCGAGAGGACGTTGCAGGTGATCATCGTCCAATAGGCCCACCAGTACGGACCGAAAGCGCGGTTGCGGAAAGTGAATTGCTCAAACGGATTGGCGCTGTACCACGCGATGAAATACTCCGTGCCGTAAGAGAAACCCACGATCATGCCCGTAGCCAGCATGACCTTGCACATGTTGTCCAGGTGCTTCAAAGTGATGAGGTTCTGAAGCCCGTAGATCCAGCGCGCCAGAACGAGAAGCGACACCACCATGGCGAAGCCGGAGTAGATGGCGCCCGCGACAAAGTACGGGGGAAAGATGGTTGTGTGCCAGCCCGGAAGCACGGATGTGGCAAAGTCGAACGACACGATCGAATGGACCGAGAGCACCAGCGGTGTCGAGATGCCGGCCAGAATCAGGTAGGCCAGCTCATAGTGCTTCCACTGCCGGGCTGAACCGCGCCAACCGAAGCTCATGATGGCGAAAATCTTCTGCCGCAGCCCGGCGGCCCGGTCGCGAAGTGTCGCCAGGTCGGGAATCAGCCCGACATACCAGAACAACAGTGACACCGTGCCGTATGTTGAGACGGCGAAGACGTCCCACATCAGCGGGCTGCGAAAGTTCTGCCAGATGTGCAGGTACTCGTTCGGCAGCGGGAACAGCCAGTATGCGGCGCGCCACGGGCGGCCAGTGTGAAACAGCGGATAGATGGCCGCGCAGGCCACCGCGAAGAGTGTCATCGCTTCGGCGGCGCGATTGATGGATGTTCTCCACTTCTGCCGGAAGAGAAACAGAATGGCCGAAATCAACGTTCCCGCGTGGCCGATACCGATCCACCAGACGAAATTCGTGATGTCCCAGCCCCATCCGACCGGAATGTTGTTGCCCCAAACACCGATCCCCGTTGAAACGAGGTAGGTCAGGCAGCCAAACAGCAACAAGGCCACCGGCACAGCGATCGCCATGCCGAAATACCACTGTTTGGGAGGAGGCTGTTCGGTGATCGAACTGATCTTCTCCGTAAGGTCGGCATAGGTCTGCCCGCCGGTCACGAGCGGCGGATTGAGTTCAACTCTGGGGTCGAGCGCAAGATCAGCCATGTGGTTAAGCCAGCTCCGGGTTGGGATTGCGCACCTTGGACAAATAAGTTGTCCTGGGCCTGATGTTCAATTCTTCGAGCAGCGAATAGTCGCGCGATTGCTTCTTCATCTTGGCGACCCGGCTCTCGGGGTCATTGATGTCGCCAAACACAATCGCGCTGGCGGGGCAAACCTGCTGGCAGGCGGTGATAATCTCGCCGTCCTTCAGCGTGCGGCGGCCTTCGGCCTTCGCCTGGATTTTCTTTTCCTGGATACGTTGCACGCAGTAGTTGCACTTTTCCATGACGCCGCGCATGCGCACGGTGACGTCGGGATTGAAAACCATCTTTTCTGTTTCCTGAATATGCTTGTGGAAGTTCAGGAAGTTGAACCGACGGACCTTGTACGGGCAGTTGTTCGAGCAGTAGCGGGTGCCGACGCAGCGGTTGTACGCCATCTCGTTGAGTCCTTCGGGACTGTGCACCGTCGCCGCAACCGGGCACACCGATTCGCAAGGAGCGCGTTCGCACTGCTGGCAAGCCATCGGCTGATTCACAATCTGCGGATCGTCCTCGGCGCCCTCAAAGTAGCGGTCCAGGCGTATCCAGTGCATTTCGCGTCCCCGGTTCACTTGGTCTTTGCCGACCACCGGGATGTTGTTTTCCGCCTGGCAGGCAACCAGACAGGCATTGCACCCGATGCACGAGTTCAGGTCGATCGTCATCCCCCACTGGTACCCCTTCGAGTAATCGAAGTCGGGGAACATCGTCATGTTCTCTTCGGCAGCCGCGTGCTGGGCGCCCTCATGGGCCTCAGGACCCTTACGGAACTCCTCGATGGTCACATCCACCGCAATGTCATGGCGAGGCTTTCCGGTGATTGGCTCAATCAGGGTGTGGTGCTCCTGCGTAGTCACCAGGCTGTAACGCTCGGGCGACTTGGCCACCTGCACGCCAGTCATCAGGTAGAAACCGCCGGCCGTCCGCAGCGATTCGGCCCGGTGGCCAACGCCCTGCCCCACACGTCCGCACGCGTTACGGCCAAAACCGAGCGACAGCGAGATCGAATTGTCGGCATGGCCGGGAAGGATCATCGCCGGTGCGCTAATCTGCTTGCCGCCGCCGGAAATTGTTATGTAGCCGCCGTCCGTGACACCCAGCGCGCCGGCCGTCTTCGGGCTGATCAGCGCGGCATTATCCCAAACCAGCTTGGTAATCGGATCCGGCGCTTCCTGCAGCCAGCCGTTGTTCGCATAGCGGCCGTCATAGGTGTGAGAACTGGGGAAGAAGACCACTTCAAAACCGGCCGGCGCCGGTTTGAGAGCGTCTGCGATTTGCGGAAAAACCTTCTTGACGTCAGCGGCGGTCTTGACCGGCGCCGACGCGGTGCCAGCCACCAGACCGTCACGAAGCGCAAGCTTCCAGCGCTTCTCTCGCTCCGCGGCCGGCCACGTCGCGGTGACAGTCGTTTTGACGATCTCATAGGGTTTGGCCACAGGCGCATCCGCGATCATCGCCGCGACTTCGAGCACGGATTTGGCCGCGTACAACGGCTCGATCAGCGGTTGCTGAACCGACAGCGTTCCGTCAAGCGCCAGCGCATCGCTCCATGTCTCGAACGGATGCGTCTCCGGCAACCGCCACTCGGAGGCCGACCAAGTCTCGTTTTCGTCAGCCGTCAATGCGATCGACACCTGGGCCTTCTTGATGCCGTTCTCGAAGTCGGCATCGGCAGGCATGGTGTAGGCGGGATTGCCGCCCAGCATTACCAGGGTGGACACCTTGCCCCCGTTGAGATCGGCGGCCAAGTCCTTGGCGGCGGCCAGTTGGTCGGTAGGCTCGACAGCAGGCTTGGTGTAGACGACCGTCGTCCCGTCGTTACCCAGTGTCTGGTTAATAAGAGCGACGAGCGCATGGACCGCGGCCGGCTGGCGCGGACCGGCAATCACGATGGAACGCCCCTTATGCGCGGCCAAGTCCTTCGCAGCCGCGGAAATGACTTTCCTTGCGGCATCGGATGCCGAGTCCACGACTTTCAGTTCACCGCCGGGGACATTCAGTTCCTTTGCCAGCATCAACGCCAGCATGCCGGCATCGGAAGCGCGAACCCGCACGCGGTGATCCGCCTGCGCACCGGTCAGGGTGTAGTTGCTCTCGGCGGCGTAGAGCCGGTTCATGGACGAATCCTGGCCGTCCACCCGGCGCTTTGCGGCAAACTGCTTGATGGGAAGAATCGTCAGCGAGTCCAGCCCCAGAAAGTCGCAATCCAGCGCGAAGATGACGTCAGCCTTGTCGAACTGGTAATGCGCTTGCAACGGCTGGCCGAAAGCGATTTGGGCGCCCTTGCGAGGTTCGTCGTGTCCCAGCGATTCGTACTCAATCCACCTGGCGGCGGGAAATTTCTTCAACAGCGAGGCTTTGATCGAAGCCAGGCTCGGTGAACTGGAGCGCTCCGACACGATGCGCAATCCAGCGCCATCACCCAGTTTCGCCGGAGTGAAATGCTGCTTTGCGAACGAAGAGAATTCCTCCCATGTCGCGTTCACGGCGCGGTGCTTTGGCGCCTTGGCCCGGTCCGGGTCGTAGAGGTTGAGAATCGAGGCCTGAACCTGAGCCGACGTTGCGCCGAGCGAATACGGGTGCTTGGGATTGCCTTCAATCTTGGTAGGACGTCCGTCGTGGACCTCGACAATCAACCCCGTCGCCGCGCCGCCAAGGCTGGCGGCCGTGGCGTAGTGCATCGGCTTTCCAGGAATGTAACCCTCGACGCCTTTGGACAGAGGAAGAATCTGTTCTACCGGACGCCGGCAGGCGGTCATACCAGCGAGGCCAAACGAGGCGGCCATCAGCTTGAGCAGCGTGCGGCGCGAACCGGAGTCGATCAGTTCCGAAGCGTTGTCTTGAAACTCGCGCTCCACCCATTCCCGGAACTCGGGACGGCCGGAGAGTTCGTTCAAGCTGCGCCAGTACTGCTTTCCACTGACGCTGGTGGGATTGATCTGAACCAGTTGACTCATCGGTGACACCCCGAACAATACTCGGGAGGATGGATGCCTTTTTCCGCGATAATCTTGCGGCCCAATTCCGCCGCGTCGATGTCGGGCTGCCAGTCCAACTTGGTGACGAACTGCGCCGGGCGAACATTGGGCGCCGGATTGCGGTGGCAATCCAGGCACCAGGCCATGTTCAGTGTGTTGACCTGCATCACTTCGACCATCTGGTCGACCCGGCCGTGACAACTGACGCAACTCACGCCCGCGGTGACGTGAGCCTGGTGATTAAAATAGACGTAATCCGGAAGACGGTGAATCTTGATCCAGGGCACAGGCTGGTTCGACGCGTAACTGTCCCGGACCATCTGTAGTTTGGGGCTCTTGTCTTTCACTCGATGGTGACAGTTCATACAAGTTTCGGTCGCCGGAATCGCGGCGTAGCTCGACTTGTCGACGGTGGCGTGACAGTACAGGCAGTCCATTCCAAGATTGCCGGCATGCAGCTTGTGGCTGTATGGGACTGGTTGCCGCGGCTGATAGCCTGTGTCCAATTGTTGGGGATGGAGGAGGTAGGCTGCCGCCCCACTCACTGCTCCCAAAATCACGAGCGCGCCGGCAATGCCAAGGCGCAAATTCGTATCGAATCCCTTAGGGAAGACGTTCATCCAGATTTTCTTTCGATACCAGGAGTGACTTCAGCCCCTCTGTCAGGCCGAGCCCAGCTCTGTCGCGTGTTGGCGCGAGCAGTTTACACCCATACGGGCGTGCTTATTGATTTTCTAGCATAACCGTATTATTTACGCAATAGGGGAAAATTTTCTTGTTTGACAATAATTCCGAATGGGGCAGTGGAGTGTTTGGCGCGGCGTCGAGGCGGCCCTCGCGCTCGTCCGAACTCCGGCCCCTGCGCGGAATCAGCCGCCGGTTCGGCGACCTGCGCGTGTGGCCCAAATTCATGGTGCTGCACAACCTCTTTTTCATCGTGCTCACTTGCGCCGTTTATTTTTCCCTCATTCCGCTGGTGGAGAAGCGGCTCGCCATGGCTCGCAGCCGTGAAGTCTCGCTCATCGTGCGGACCTTTCAAGCGCAAGGCCAGCAGGACGTCTCTCAAGAACTGGCCGAGTATGACTTGCGGCATGGCTCGGCGACCGAGCTGCAAATTCCGGAAGCCGCGCGTGAATGGCTTTATGAGCACCCAGGGCAGGTGTGGCGCCGCGAAGCGGAGAGCGATTTTCTGTACCGGTGGCAGCCGGCGACCGGTCCTTTCTACCGGCTGCGTCTCCCCCTATCCTTCTATGACGAGGTGCTCGAATCAATTAAGATTCTTGTGTTCGCTGTCTTGGGCCTTGTCTACGTACTGGCGGTGCTCATGCTCGAACTGATGATCCTGCCCAAGTACGTGTACCAACCACTGCGGCTGCTGTTGGCGGCCGAGGAAGCCTCGCTTCGTGGCGACCTCAAAGGCGAGATCATTGACGAGAGCTTCATTCCCGGCGATGAAATCGGCAAGATCATGCGCTCTCAAAACGAAATGATCCGCGAGCTGCGGCGGAGAGAAGAGGACCTGGCGCAGACACTCCAGCGTCTGGAAGACGCCAAGAGAAACCTGGAATCGCAGGACCGCCTGGTGAGCCTCGGATTGCTTAGCGCGAGCGTGGCGCATGAGATGAACACTCCGCTGGCCGTGTTGCACGGGTCCATTGAAAAGTTGCTGGAGACCGTCGACTCCCCCGCCACGCAAAGCCGCCTGCAGCGCATGATCCGCGTGACCCTGCGGCTAAGAAAGATCAGCGAAGCGCTGTTGGATTTTGCCCGTGCCCGCCGCCAGAGCATGGAGCCGGTGGAGTTGAAACCCCTCGTTGACGAGGCCTGGGGGTTCGTGGCCATCGACGAAAAATCGCCGGATGTGGCATTTGAAAACCGCGTGCCCGAAGGCTGCGCGGTGGTGGGCAACAGCGACCGGCTGGCGCAGGTGTTTGTCAATCTGCTGCGCAATTCCCTTCAAGCGGCGCCATGCCGGAATGGCCGGATCACGGTTCAGGCGCGCGCCACCCGGATGGACTCCCGGCCGGCGGTCGCCATCACTGTGGAAGACAACGGCCCCGGCATCTCCGACGAAATCCTGCCCGAAGTCTTCGAAGCCTTTGTCACAACCCGGCTTGATTCCCATGGCACGGGTCTTGGTCTTACCGTCGCCGAAGGCATCGTTACGCAACATGGCGGCTCAATCACCGCAACCAATCGCTCCGGCGGGGGAGCGAAGCTCGAAATCCTGTTGCCCGCCGCCGTTACCCCTGTGACTACCTGATATGGACGCACCGCTCCCTGGACTCATTGACATCGCCGTGTTGGATGACGACATGGATTTCCTCACCTACATGGAGGACTTTCTTCGTGATGAGGGACTCTACGCGGTGCGCACGTTCAAGGAACCGGCGGCCTTGTTCGATGCCGAGGAACAGCAGCGCCCTGACGTGATTCTGCTTGACATGAAGATGGGCGAAACGCGTGGAGACAGAGTCCTGGAGCAAGCCTTTTCACGCTGGCCCGGCCTCTGCGTGATTGTCGTCACCGGTTACCCGTCGCTCGAGGACATGCGCGCCACCTTCAAACTCAAGGTCTTCGATTATCTCGCCAAGCCGTTTTCTCTCGCGCAACTCCGGCAGACCTTGGCCAACGCGGCCGAGCAGTTTGGATTGGGACGCACACAACAGGACAAACTTCGCGAGCGCTTGGGGCACAAAATCCGGCTGCTGCGCGCCGAGCGGGACTGGTCGTTGAAGGACTTGGCGTTCTACTCAAAGCTGAGCGTTTCCCAGATCAGTTCGATTGAGCGCGGCGCCAACCTGCCAAGCATGGAAAGCCTGCTGGCCATCGCTCACGCCTTCGGGCTGAAGCCGTCGGAGATTCTGACCAACATCGACTTCTGACGGCTCAGGGAAGTTCGAAAGCGACAAAGGCCAGTTTGTTCTGCCGTTCAATTTGAAGCGCCACCGGGTCGCCGGATTTCAGCCGCTTGAGCGCCGCCCGCAAAGCCGCAACATTCCTGACGGGCTCCCGGTTGATCGCATAAATGACGTCCCCCGCCTTGAGCGATTCGTCAAAGAGGGGGCTGTCTTCCAGGCGCGAAGCGATCAGCACACCGTCATCATGCCGCAATGGCCCCAAGTGCTCCCTTACGCTTTCGGTCAGGTCGAGGACGAAAACGCCCAGATCGGAGATCAGGTTCTCCTCGCGGCCACCCATGGCTGCAATCTGCTCAGGCTCGGATTTCCGCTCGACCACCGGAAGGCCGACGGTCAATGTCCTTTGGTCGCGAGTGAGTTCCAACTGAATCACGGATCCGATGGGCGGGCGGTAAACATTGACGTTGAACTGCCTGGCGTTTTCCATGGTCTTGCCGTTGACGGCCCGGATGACATCTCCCGGTTGAACTCCCGCCTTCTCGGCTGAGGTTTCCGGCTCGACGTCGGAGACGACCACGCCCCATTCCTGGCTCAGCCGCCAAGCCGAGGCAAGCGTGGGCGTGATGGTCTGAACGCGCAACCCCACCTCGCCCCGCACGACCCGGCCACTCTTCCTGAGTTGCGCGACCACGTTGGAAACGATGTTGCTCGGGACGGCGAACCCCAGGCCCTCGTTACCGCCGGATTGGGAAAGGATCAGCGTGCTGATGCCGACGATGCGCCCGTCGGCATCGACAAGCGGGCCGCCGCTGCTTCCAGGATTGATTGGCGCATCGGTCTGGATGTAGATCATCGGATCGTCGGGCTTGAGTTGACGGGCCGTCGAACTCACGATCCCGAAACTGACCGAATTGTCGAGTCCGAGCGGGCTGCCGAAAGCCAGGATCACCTGGCCCTGCTCAATCTGGTCGGAATCGGCCAGTGGCAGCGCGGAAAGCCCCACCGGCGGGACCCGCAGAAGAGCCAGGTCCGTTTCCACATCCAGTCCGACCAGTTCGGCGCGCAGCACCCGCCCTCGAGGGCGGGCCGCCGAGCGCCTCAACTCGTCCCTGATTGGCGCCAGCGTGATCTGGATCTTTTTGGCGCCTGTGACGACATGGGCATTGGTGACAATCAAGCCTTCAGGATCGATGATCACTCCGGAACCCGAGCTTTGCTGGCGGATCAGGACCCCCGGTTCGGCCGTGTCGTCCTCTTCGTCGAGCGGCCGGAATCCCGTCGCGACCACCTTGACCACGGACGGATGCACGCGCCGGGAAAGGTCCCGAAAAGACTCGCTTAACGAGCCGAGCGCCTGCGCCCGGGCCAGGCTCAGACAGCAGACCAGCCCAAGAAGTATGGGAAGGCGAAACTCCGATTTTGATTTTGACCCCATGCCGTTATAATCATCCTAATCCCTTATGAACCGCCGAGCATTTCTCCAAGCATCCGCGGCGACGGCCGGACTGTCCGAAAGGCTTGCCGCCGGCGCGCCCATGCCCATGACGACTTTGGGCAAAAGTGGACTCAAGGTGTCACGATTCACCCTGGGCGGCTACCACATGGCCGTCCAAGGCGAAGACAACGCCATTCGAATCATTCACCGCGCCATGGACTTGGGCGTCAACTTCTTCGACAACGCCCGGATCTATCACAACGGAAAGAGCGAGGAAATCTACGGCAAGGCGTTCGGCGAAGGCCGGCGGCAAAAAGTGCTGTTGATGACCAAAGCCGAAAAGTACAGCAAGGCCGAAGCGATGGCGGAACTGGAAGAGTCGTTGAAGCTGATGAAGACCGACTATCTGGACCTGTGGCAATGCCACCAGGTGAGCGAGCACAAAGAGGTGGATCAGATCCTCGGGCCAGGTGGTTCGCTCGAAGCCTTCGTGCTGGCAAAGCAGCAAGGCAAGGTGCGGCACATCGGCTTTACAGGACACCGGGATCCTTCGATTCATTTACGCCTGTTGGCCGCCACCGACGTTTGGGAAACCATTCAGTTCCCGGTCAATTGCGTCGACCCTCACTACCTGAGCTTTATCGAAAACGTGCTGCCGGTGGCGCGCAAGAAAGGACTCGGCGTGCTGGCGATGAAGTCGAACGCCATGGGAGGCATCGGAAAAAACCAGGTGGCTCGCATCGAGGAGTGTCTCAGGTTCTCACTCAGCCAGGACATTGATACCGTCGTATCCGGCGTCGAATCGACCGCCCAGCTCGAGGAGAACACCGGGGTGGTAAAGACCTTCAAGAAAATGACCAGGCAGGAGATGACCGTCCTGCTGCATCGCACCAAGCAAGGGCCGACGGGGTCGAAGGTGGAGACTTACAAGAAGAAGGAAGGCAGCGCCATGCAACCGGCGCACCGCGACGGCGATCCCGCGTAGGCGCTCCTATAGTTTGGTCAGGTTCTCGGAGTTCTCCATGATGCCCATGCAGGTTCTGAACTCCGCTTGCGAATAGTTGAGGAAGTAAACCCGGTCGATCTGCGTGTTCTTCTTGGCCCTGAAATAGCCCAGCGCGGTTTCCAGCATCTTCCGGAAAGCGCCCTCCACATCGCCCTTGCCGGTCCCGGTTCCGAACAGCGGGAACAGGAGCGAAGAGCAGTTCTGGTTCTTCTTGTCGGGCATGTCCACGAGTTCCATGGCCCGGCGCACGCAGGATTGAAAGTTCTTGACCGGAAAATAGCCCTCCCCTATGACTCCCTGGACGGCGGCGGCGTGAAAGACGCGTTTGACGCCATTGGACTTGACCAACTCCCCGGCGCCGGTGGGAATAACCGTTCCGGGATCCACATACCGGTCCTTGCCCATCACCCTCTGAAGTTCATTCGAAATCACGTCGTCCACGACGTTGCCCTTGTCGTCCTTTGTGGCGCCCATGTAGCGGATGACACCCGAAACGGAACCATCGTAGAAGCGGGCCATCTGCATGTTCGTGTTTTCCGAGTTCACCCAGATGTCGGCAATGTTGACGTTCTGAATGTCGCCGGTGATCAGGCCGACAGCTTTGGACGGGCTGCCTTTGATGCTGAATAAATGGGCGGAGGTTTCCGCGATCGGCTCTCGCGGCGACGTGATCCGCAGGTCCAGGTACTCGTGAACGAGACTGTCGTTTTTCGACAGCCGGAGACCCGCTTCCACAAACTGTCTTATGGTCTTGCGGCAGCCGACAACGCTCATGAACTTGCCGGGGTCGTAATCGATGACCCTGAGATCGCGAATGTTGAACGGAATCTGCGTGCCGCTGCGGCGGACGACCACAGTCACACCCTTTTTCAGGGCATGGCGGACGCCGAGTTCGTAGAAGACGTTGGCGTTGGTCGTCGTGATGTCCACGATGGCCACATCAGCGTCGTAGATGTTCAGGATCATGTCCCGGTGGATCAGCCCCGGCTCATTGATCTTGTCGCAGCGGATGCACTCTATCTTCAGGTCATCCTCGATCGCGCCTCGAATCATGAACTCGTAGATGTCGTCGAAATCGATGACCTGTCCGCTGGGATCGGTCTTCTGCCCGAAGGGCATAATCACGAAACACTTTTTAGTCACGCCCCGGTTCCTCCGCTGGCCGCCCGTTTGGCCAGCAGCCATTGTACGGCGATCAAAGTCTTGGCGTCTCGAAACGCGCCCCGCGCCAGATTCTCATGTAGTTCGCCAAGCCTCATCTCCACGATCTCGATATCTTCCCCTTCGCAGGCCATGCCTCCGCCAGCGGCCGTTTTCATGGCTGAATCCACTTCGGCATAGTACAGAAAAATCCGTTCGTTGCTGCCCCCGGGCGTCGGAAAGAAATCGCTGATGAACTCGAGTTGCCGGACCTCGTAGCCGGACTCTTCCAATGTCTCCCGCCGTGCCGCTTCCTCCGGCGTTTCTCCCGCATCGATCATTCCGGCCACAACTTCCAGCAACCAGCCTTCCGTCTTCTGTGACGCTGGAAAACGAAACTGCCGGATCAGGACCGCTGTTTGCGATTCGGGGCGAAACAGCAGAACTGCAACCGCGTCCCCGCGATCGAGAACCAGTTGCTTTCGCGGTCTGCTCAGCGTGCCGTCGCGCCGCGGCAGCCGGACCTCGAAAAGGTCGACTTTGAAGAAGTCGTCGAGCAGGCGTTCGTGCTTCTCGATGACGGGCTTCATATCTTGCGCAGTGCCGCCCTCGCCGGGGCTCCGTCCGCGCCGGTCAGCTTCAGTGGAAGGCAGACAAGTTCGTAATTGCCGGGCTCGATCGCGGATAGGTTCAAGCCTTCGATGACCCAGATGCCGGCGCCCAGGATCGTAACGTGTGTTTCCACCAGGTCGTTGGTGTAGCCGCCGATAGACAGGTAGTCCACGCCCACGGTACGGACACCGCGGGAAACCAGGTATTGGGCGGCTTCGTTCGAGATATAGACAAAGTCTTCAACGAAATCGTCCGTGGCCCAGCAGCGCGCCGAGTTACTCGTCTTGAACAGGATGCGTTCTCCCGGCTGAATTCCCATTGGTTCGAGTTCGGCGCGCCGGATCGCTGTGGGGTCCTGGATTGCCACCACGCGCGCCGGACCCATCACCGCATCCAGCGGCAGCGTCTCCATGCCCGCTCCATCGCGCACGAAATGACGCGGCGCATCCATATGCGTGCCGGTGTGCGCCGACATGTCGAGCACGGTCAGGTTACAGATGTCGCCTTTCTCCATGGAGAGCTTCTGCGTCACCTTGGGACGCGGATCACCCTTCCACCCAACCATGCCGTGATAAAGCGGAACCGATACGTCAATCCACATGGCTTAACGCTCCTTGATCGGGCGAAGTGGTCGCCAGTAAATGTTGCGGTAAGCCACAGGACCGTGATCGCCCTGAAGCATCAGCGGATTCTGAGCCGCTTCGGAAAGATCCATGTGCGCGCGCGTCCCGCCGTCCACTTCGACGTTCTCCTGCACCAGAATCCCGTTGAAGAGCACGCGCAGGAATTTCGCGTTCTCCGTTTTCTTGCCGTTGGCATCAAAGCGCGGCGCCCGGAACCAGATCTGGTAGCTCTGCCAGGTCCCCGGCGGACGCGACGCATTCACCCTGGGCGCCGAACCACCTTGCGGCTGTTCGTTGATCCAGCGGTGGTAAATCCCGCCGGCGTCGGATGAGCTGACCGGTTGCACGCTGCCATAACTGTCGAAGACCTGCACTTCGTACAACCCATGCAGGTACACGCCGGAGTTCGAGCCCTTGGAGACCATCCACTCGATGTACAGTTCCATGTCGCCGAACTTCTCGTCGGAGACGAGGTTCACCGTGCGTCCCGTGGGCCCATTCAGAATGCGGCCACCCGGCTCCTTCCTGCCCGAAAGCCGGGTCGGACCGAGCAAGCGGTCAAAGAAGACCGCCCGGGACGCGTACCAGTCATTCGGTTTCCCCTGGTCTTGACCATGCCAGCCCGAGACGTCCTTTCCAGTCAGGAGCGAAGTCCAGCCCGTCTCAAGCAGATAGGGTGGGTCACCGTGCATGTCTCCATCGGTAACCGGCGGCAGCGCCTGCGCCGCCGCGGTCAGAACGGCCGCAAAAAGAACGACGATCTTCACTTTACGCTTCTCCTAATCAACCACGGCGCTCCAACCGCGCCGGCTCAGGTTCCAGTAAATCACCAACGCCGCCACGATGGCGGCGCCCAACATCAGGATGCCGGGCGTGTAGTGCTTGAGCAGGATTTTCCCGGTTCCAAACAAGGCTCCGTAGATCATCACGCAGCCCGAAATCCAGCACAGCAGATTGCTGCCGCCGTCATGTACGATCTTGACGTCGGGCGCCAGCCGGGCCACAGGCCCCCAACCACCCGATGGGCGGACGCGGCGGTAGAAGGCGGTCAAGGTGTCGTCCGGTTCCGGCTTGGTCATAAATGTGGCGGCCAGCCAGGTCACCGTCGACGCGGCCACCGTGATGAGCATGATGTAGGCCAGTTGACGGGGATCGCCGCTGTCGAGATGAAAGACACTTTGCAAGAAGACCGACACGATAAAACTGGCGGCCATGGCCGCGATCTCGCTCCAGGCGTTGATCCGCCACCAGAACCAGCGGAGTAGAAGGACGCTGCCGGTGCCGGCTCCGATGGACAACAGCAATTGCCACGCTCCGGCTATGGAGTCCATGTACCACGTCACAGACGCCGAGATGATGGTGATCAACACGGTGGCCATTTGCGATGCGTGGACATAGTGACGCTCCTGCCCGCCAGGCTTGAGAAAGCGGCGGTAGAAGTCGTTCACCAGGTAACTGGCGCCCCAATTGAGCTGTGTCGCGATCGTGGACATGTACGCCGCGGCAAACGCCGCCAGCATCAGTCCCCGCAGATACGGCGGCAGGTGGTGGACCATGACCTCCAGATATCCCCGCTCTTTGTCAGCCAGGTTGGGATAAAGCACCACGGACGCGAGACCGACCAGGATCCACGGCCACGGGCGCAGCGCGTAGTGCGCGATGTTGAACCACAGCGTCGCCAGCAGGGAGTGCTTTTCATCCTTGGCGCAGAACATCCTCTGCGCCACATAGCCGCCGCCGCCCGGTTCGGCGCCCGGATACCAGGTCGCCCACCAGTTCACCGACAGATACACCAGGAACGTAATCAGCGGCATCCAGGCTGAGTTGAGATCGGGTATAAAGTCGAGGATGGATCCAGACGCCGAGCCGGACGCGCCGCGCGCCGCATCGACACTGGCGAGCTTCTCCAGCAGTGCGTCCATTCCGCCCACCGCGTTCACCGCGACCACGGCGAGCACGATCACCATAGCCATCTTGACCACGAACTGGAACGCATCGGTCACCAGAACCCCCCAGAGCCCCGCTAGCGTCGAGATCCAGGACGTGAACGCGATCAGCCCGACCACCATGAGCAGAGCGACGTTCTTTTCAACGCCCAGGACGGACTGCAGAATCTTGACCATGGCAAGATTGACCCAGCCGAGAATGATGCAGTTGACCGGTAATCCCAGGTAGACAGCGCGGAATCCGCGTAGCAGCGCGGCGGGCTTGCCGGCATAGCGGATCTCGGAGAATTCGATGTCCGTCATCACCCCGGAACGCCGCCAGAGCCTGGCATAGAAAAAGACCGTGAGCATCCCGCCCGCGACAAAGTTCCACCAGACCCAATTACCGGCAATTCCGTTGTTGGCGACGAGGCCCGTAACCACCAGCGGCGTGTCGGCGGCAAAAGTGGTCGCCACCATCGATGTCCCGGCGAGCCACCACGGCACATTGCGCCCGGACAAGAAAAACTCGTTAGTGCTTTGTCCCGCACGGTTCTTGTAATAGAAACCTATTGCAATGTTGAAGAGAAAGTACAGGGCTACGACCGCCCAATCCAACCAGGTGAGTTGCACTTTGAGTTGTCCTAAGAGCCAGCCGCCATTATACGGAAGCCGGCCGGGAACCCGCCCACACCGCGTGGTGTCTACTTCAACGAAATGACGCTGAGAATTTCAATTGACAGGCTTAAGAAGTAATGCTAGATTTCTAGCAGGAAGGTAAAAAGGTAGCATCCATGAAGGGCCCGGCCCCACTAAGCCGGCGGGAACGCCAGATTATGGACATCCTGTTCCGGCGCGGAAAGGCCACCGCCGCGGAAATCCACCAGGACATGACCGACCGGCCCAGCTACTCGGCGGTCCGCGCTCAGCTTCGCACTCTGGAAGACAAAGGCCATGTCCGTCATGAGGCGGAGGATTTGCGGTACGTCTACCTGCCTACGTTGGCGCCTTCGAAAGCGCGCCGCACGGCATTGCAGCACCTTGTCGACACGTTTTTTGGCGGGTCGCCGGCCCAGGCGGCGGCGGCGCTACTCGATGACCGGTCCACTCAGCTTTCTCAGCAAGACCTGGACGGCCTCAGCGAACTGATTGAACGCGCGCGGAAAGAAGGAAAGTAGGAGGTCATCAGAATGCCGTTTGCAGCAGCCGTCATCATCAAAGTGACCGTGTTGCTTCTCGCCGCGGCGGTGTGTGCGCTGTGGTTGATGAAGCGGTCGCCCGCCGCCGACCGGCACCTGATCTGGCTGTTTGGACTCACGGGCGCCCTGTTCATCCCACTGGCCAGTCTCACGCTGCCGGAGTGGACCCCCAAGCCGGTTATCAAGTTTGCCGCTTCGGCGCCGGCGCAGCGCGTCGTGTTGGACGTTGTGGCGTCTGGAGCGTTCCGGCCGCAGGTCTGGCAGGTGCTGCTCGGAGTCTGGGCTTTGGGTTTGCTGACGGTGACGGCCAGATCTATGGCGGACCATATCCGGACCAGGAAGATCGTCGCCCGGTCGCGGGCGTTTGCCGGCGACGATGTGCGTATCACCACGGACACAACCGTCCCGATGGTCTGCGGCATCCTGCGGCCGGTCATTCTGCTGCCCCCGTCCGCGTCCGGGTGGGATGAGGAACGCATGCGGCTGGTGCTGGCGCACGAGGCGATGCACATCCAGCGCCGCGATCTGCTGACGCAGACGTTCGCTCACCTGGCGTGCGCGGTCTATTGGTTTCATCCGCTCGTGTGGTGGGCGGAATCGCGGCTTCGCCTGGAGTGCGAACAAGCCTGCGATGACGGAGTTCTTGTGCAAGGAGAGAAAGCCTCGACGTACGCGGGGCATTTGGTAGATATCGTGCGCGGGCTTTCCGCGGAAGCCCGTGTCACGCAAGGAGTGATTCCCATGGCTCGTATTTCTGAACTGGAGAACCGCCTCAAAGCGATGTTCCAACCCAACCGTAACCGCCGCGGCGCCGAACCGCAACGGATTACTTCGATCGCAGTAATGGCCGCCGTGATTCTCTTGCCTCTGGCGGCATTTCGCGCTCCGGCTTACGCCGCCAGCGCCAAAGTCACCGGGGTGGTCCGGGATGCCAGCGGCGGAGCGGTGCCTAAAGCTTCGGTCAGCGTGGCTCTCAACGGCACGGACCGCCGCGAGTTCACGACCACCAATGACGTCGGTGAATTCTCCTTCTCGCCATTGCCTGAAGGAACCTATAGAGTCACCGTCAAGGCGCGCGGATTCGCCAGCGCGATCCTGGACGGCGTCGAGATCTCGGCCGCCAAACAGCAGGACCTCAAGGTCACGCTGGCGATCGGCCAGATTCAGGAGACGCTGACCGTGACCGGTGACCGGCCCGCTTCAAGCCTGAAGCCCACACCGATTCCAATGGACTCGCCCGCGCCGGCTCGCATCAAGATCGGCGGCAACGTCCAGGCGGCGAAAATGCTGAAGAGGGTCAACCCCAAGTACCCCGTCGACGCCAAGGCCGAGGGCATTGAAGGCACCGTCCTGCTGCGGACCATCATCTCGAAAGACGGCGATCCGCTCAGCCTGGAACCAATCAACAAGCTGGTGGATAATCGCCTGGTGCAGTCCGCCCTCGAAGCCGTCAGGCAGTGGAAGTGGGAGACCACGCTGCTCAACGGCCAACCCGTCGAAGTCATCACCGAAATACAGATCAACTTCACTCTGGCAAAATAGCGTTGATGCGACGCGTCTGCTTCCTGCTCCAAGTTAAGAAGGATCGTTTGGATGAATACAAGGAGCGCCACCGGCATGTCTGGCCCGAGATGCTGGAGGCGCTCCACCAGACTGGGTGGCGCAACTACTCCCTTTTTCTGCGTGACGACGGCCTGCTGGTCGGCTACCTCGAAACCCTTGACTTCGAGCAAGCGCTGGCTGGAATGGCCAGCAAAGAAGTCAATACCCGCTGGCAGCGGGAGATGGCGGGCTTCTTTGAAGGCGGCGACCGCAAAAAGGCCGACGAGCAGATGGCCACGCTCCCGGAAGTCTTTCACCTCGACTAGCGCTAGGGCAGCGCGATCACGGCGTCTGGCGCCAACCCCTTGGCGGTCCTGATCTCCCGCGTCACCTTCCTTTCGGCAATCGACACCACGAACGTCGTGTCCTGCTCCTCGCCGGACGCGAACGCCAGCGTTCCGTCCGGCGTGATGCGCAGCGACACCGGCGTACCACTGAGTGGAACACTGCCGGTCACCTTCCGGGTCGCGATGTCGGCAAATTCCATGGTCTTGTCGTGCATCGCGGCGTAGATCAGCGTCTTGCCATCAGGCGTGATCCCGGCTCGCACAGGACCTTTCCCCGTCTCGATCCGCCCGGCAGCCTCGTTCTTCGACGTATCGATAATCGTGATGGACTGGCCTTCGCGGTTGCACACGTACAGAAACTTGCCGTCAGGTGACAGGACACTCCCTTCGGGGCGGGCTGCCGCCGGGATCAACTTCACCTCGCCCGTTTCCAGGTTGATGGCCGAGACGTTGGCGGAGTTTGAATTGCTGACGTAGGCGTATTTCGCGCCCGGACCGAACGTCACCATGTGCGACGTCTTGCCCTTGGTCTCGTACGTCCTGATCACTTTTCGCGCTGCCGGATCGATGATCAGCAGCCGGTCCGGGAGTTCGGTGCTGACGGCGAGACGCCCCGTCGCCGGGTCGAGGGCGATGCCGTGCGGCCGCCGGAACTCGCCCAGATTAATTTCACCCACCTTCTTCCTGGCTTGCAGGTCGACGATCGAGACGGTATTGCCTCCCTGCCCCGCCTGTTCGATCTTCATCGTTCCGTTGTCGGTGGTGTAAAGGAAGCGTCCATCTTTTGAGACCACCATTTCGTGCGGATGCGGACCTACGGGAAGCGCCGTCTGCAACTCGCCTTGCATCGAGTAGAGCCCGAGAGAACTACCGCCTTTGTGCAGGATGGCGAGCGTATTGGAGGGCGGAAGCGGCATGTCCGCGGCCGGAAACCGCGGCAGCATCTCATCGCGCATGGCCAGGTGATATGCCGCGCCGGCGATGACGACGGCCGCCTTCTTGACATCGTCCTCAACAATGCGTTCGTAGGTGTCGAGGTTGGTGTGCCAGGTCGTGCCGAAATACTCAATCGGGTCTTGCCAGACGCCGATACCAGGCAGCCCGGCTTGGTTGAACGACGTCGAATCGGTACCGCCCAAACGCCGTGATTTCGATGCCGTGACTCCGGCGACTCCCAGGTCGGCGAAGGGTTCAACCGCCTCTCTCAATATGGCCGCGGAGCCATCCGGCCCGAACACGCCCAAGCCGCGCGCCCTGCCGGTTCCCGAATCAATGTTGAAATTGCCGGCGAACTTTGCGTATTCCGGCTTTGGGTTCTCGAACGTGCCGTAGTGCTCCTTCACATATGCCTGCGAACCGAGCAGCCCCTGCTCTTCCCCGCTCCACAGCCCAACGCGTATGGTGCGGCGCGGCTTCGCTCCGGCAGCCTTCAGGATGCGCGCCGCCTCCATCATGATGGCCGAGCCGATCGCATTGTCGGTTGCCCCGGTGGCCGAGTGCCACGAGTCGATGTGCGCGCCGAGAATGATCACTTCATCCCGCTTGTCCGAACCCGGCAGCTCGGCGATAGCGTTATACGCGGTCTTGCCGTCCTCGTACGTGTGATTCGCGATCTCAAGTTCGATCTCGACTTTCCGGTTATCGGCTAGCAGCCGCGCGATGCGGCCGTAATCTTCGTTGCGAAGCACGACCGTCGGAACCGCTTTGGCCAGATCGAAAGTGCGGTTGTTAAAGGCCCGGACCATCCCATGAGCCATTCCGGCGTCGTTGACACGCGCCACGGCGCCATTCTCGACCAGGAACCTGTCCAGTTGTTCGGTCACCTGCGCGGACGCGAGCACGCCGGGAGGCAGCGGCGGCGGCTGTCGAAACTGGGGTGGCCCTTGCGGATTGGGGCCCGAGGGATTGAAGCGCGCCTGAGCAACGGCATCGTCCAGGCGCTTGGGGGCCGGCGCAAAATCCACCGGCACCACCTGCGGCTTCCCGGCCAGCACGATCTTTCCCCTCACCTTGTCCTTGTTGCCTTCGAAGAACGCAGTGAGTTTCTCCTGCGTCGGCCGGTCCGGGAGGATCAGGATGATCACCTCGGCTGTCACCGGACCATTCGTTCCCGGCGTCCACGCCAGCACCTCGCCGACCAGCGAATCCTTGACGGGCGAGACGATGTGCATCGCAAAACGATCGTTGAGCCAGCCGGCATGGCCGAAATCCCACGGCTCCAGGTGGCCGTTCTCGAGGCCCCACTCTTTCATCTGCGACAGCGCCCAATCTTGCGCGGCTTTTAGATTCGGAGAGCCGGTCAGCCGGGGTCCGTACACATCCGCCAGGAAGTGCAGAGAACGAAGAACCTGGGAGTTCTTCATGCCTTCCTGCCGGATTCTCGCGTTCATCTCCCAGTCGATCTTTTCTTCGGGCAGCACCGGCAGCGCGCAGGCCATGGCCAGCACAAGAATGCGTAATCTCATCGGGCTTCTCCTAATACATCGCAGACGACGGGCACACCAAGCGTCCAGTCTATATCTGGCGGCGCCGGCTCGGGAAAAACCGCACCCTTACGGACGGATTCCGGACCACGCAAGTCGGCCCGCGATGAGATCTGCGCTTCTATATGATGAATTCGGGAAAGAGGATTCAATCTTTGTCGTGGACCTCGCGGGAGATCGCGGCCGGACCCAACAGGTGATCATGCGGGAGGAAGGGGCAGAATTTTCACGGCCGTCATTGAGCAGTGATGGCCGTTGGCTTGGGTTTTCGCGGGCATCAACCCTGTATCTATTCGACCGGGTTTCCATGCGCCTGTCGTCCCTTGGCGAAGGGCGTCAACCGGTCCTTTCGCCAACAGGCGATCGCATGTGTTACGCAACGGCCCAAGGCCAACTCGTTATCAGGGATCTGGGGTCGGGAGAGAACCAGATGATTCCAGACACTCTGATCGGCGCTCCAACCTGGTCCCCTGATGGCCGAAGGGTGCTGTACTCGAGGGCTCAGCGCATCAGTGAATGGGCCAACTCGGAACTTGTTGTCAGGGACTTGAATTCCGGGCGCGTTGACGTAGTCGCCGAGGAGTTCAACCTGGGAAGCACAAAATGGTGGATCGTCCAGTGATGGTTTGACGCGGCGTCGCCGCACACCCGAAATGCGGTGCGCCGGCCAGCATGGCGGTTTGGAGGCTCTGTTAAACTGAAAGTTTCCCAATTATGATTCAGGCAACCCAATTGCGTCCGGGCATGGTCATTAAGTTCAACAACGAGCTGCACACCGTCTTCAGCATGACCCACCG
>JADZCI010000056.1 GCA_020851655.1 Bryobacterales bacterium | reverse complement strand
CCGCCGTCCTGGTGACAGGCTTGTTGTACTCGAGCGTGGCAGGTACGGCATCGAACTGCGGGCCCTCGGTGGCGCAGCCCCTCAGCGTCATGGCCTGATGGCTGCGATTGACGGCCGTGAGTTGGAGCTCCACCGTGGCGCCGGGGGTGGCTACGGGCTTGAGCGCGGAAACATCCACCCACAACCCGGCTGCGAGCGCGATGGTTTCGTCGAGTTCGCGAAGCTTTCGCTCCGCGGCGGGAGAGCGAATCGCGGCGAGCAGACCACGAGCCTTGGCCAGAACGGGGATCACTTTTTCCGGTGCGTTCATATCAAGGTGTTGTTGCGCCTGCTCGAACAGCGCGTCGACGGCCGCGCCTCCGGGGATATGCTTCCAGGTGGTGTCGATTTCGTCCATGAAGTCGTGCGTGGCGGGCTGGCCGTCGACGGGCACGAAGTAATTGGGCGCAGAGCCTTTGCGCTCCGGCGACCCCATCCCCTGGCTGCGGTGCTGGCTCCGGCTGGCGCCGGCGATTTCATTGAAGCTGGCGCCCAGGACCGGGTCGTATTCGCCGAGATCCACCATGAGCCGTCCCGAAAGCTTGCTGGCTTCCTGTTCCTGCTGCCGGTTGAAGGCGAAAGCGTTCCAGAGTACGCGGCGCGCCTGCCACACTTGAACCGAGGACAGTTGCTCCGGGAAGCGTGATGGATCCGCCGCGGCACGGAAGGCTTCCTTCCCCAGAATGGCCGAGGCCTGATGATGGCCGTGGCCATCGCGGGACGTGCCCGAGAAGCGCAGCACGATCACGTCAGGCCGGAACTTCCGGACGACATAGACCACGTCGCTCAGTACGGCTTCGTGGCCCCACTTGGCGAGCGTCTCGGCGGCGGTTTTTGAGAACCCGAAGTCGATGGCGCGCGTGAAGAACTGCTCGGCCCCGTCAATACGGCGCGCGGCCAGCAGTTCCTGCGTTCGGAGCACGCCAAGCAGGCTCCCCTGCTCTTTGCCGATCAGGTTCTGTCCTCCCTCGCCGCGCGTCAGGGCAAGGTAGCCCGTGCGCAATTTGCGACCCTTGGAGCAGTAGGCGAGAAAAGCGGTGTTCTCGTCGTCCGGATGGGCGGCAATCATCAACACGCTGCCCGTTACGCGCAGTCTGTCAATGGCCTGCTTAACCGCCGCCACGTCGGTATTCGATCCGAAATTCGTGGCGGCGCCAAGATTCGGCAGAGCGGCCAGGACGGCAAGGGCGGCCGCGGGCCTGAAACCCCCGGGGCGCAGGGAGCTAGTGCTTATCCCCATGGATGTGCTGCGACAGGTAGTTCTCGTAGCCCATTTCGCTGATCATGTGGAGTTGAGCTTCCAGGTAGTCGATGTGATGCTCCTCATCGACCAGGATCGCTTCGAAGAGGTCGCGCGACCCGTTGTCGCCGACTTCGACGGCGGCGTTGATCGCCTTGTTGAGCCGCGGAACCGCTTCGTATTCCAGGGCCAGATCGTTGGCCAGTTGTTCCTTCACGCTCTGTCCGACCCGCAGGGGAAACAGTTGGGTCATGTTCGGAGAAGCGTCGAGATACAGCATGCGCTCCAGGACCTTTTCGGCGTGCTGCATCTCCTCAATGGATTCCTTGCGCGTAATGCCGGCCAGCTTATGATAGCCCCAATTCTCCATCATTTCGGCGTGCAGGAAATACTGGTTAATCGCCGTCAGCTCAGCCGTGAGGACCTCTTGCAGATAAGCAAGTACTTTCGGGTCGCCCTTCATATGAAACTCCTTCCCAGGATTGATGGTGGCAACAGAATTGTACCAATTCACCGGGAGCCAGCACCCCGAAACTCCACCGTGGTAGATTGGGTCTTCCAAAGGCAGGACCTATGTCGGCACCGGCTGAACTGCTCAAGACTCCGCTCAATTCCGTTCATCGCGAATTGGGCGCCAGAATGGTCGATTTCGGGGGCTGGGATATGCCGATGCAATACAGCGGCATCATCGACGAGCACCTGGCCGTGCGCCAAGCGGCGGGCCTGTTCGATGTCAGCCACATGGGCGAAATCGAGGTGCGCGGCCCGCAGGCGCTCGACCTGGTGAATTACATTTCGACCAACAACGCCGCGAAACTTCAGACAGGTCAAGCCCACTACGCCGGCCTGCTTTACGAGCACGGCGGATTTGTTGACGACATCCTGGTGCACAAGGTTGCCGGCGACCATTTCTTTCTGTGCGTCAACGCATCCAACCAGGACAAGGACTACGCGCACATCCGGTCGCACAACCGGTGGGATTGCACGGTGGAGAACGCGGGCCCCCGCTATGCGCAGGTGGCGATTCAGGGACCAAGGGCGCTGGAGATTCTGCAGAAGTTGACCGCAACGGACCTGACGGCGATGAAGTACTACTGGTTTGCCGACGGCCAGGTCTCCGGGCGCCCGGCGCGCATTGCCCGCACAGGCTATACCGGAGAAGACGGATTCGAGATCTACGTGGATCCGTCCGAAGCCGCGGACCGCTGGAACGAACTGCTGCGGGCCGGCCGCGATCTTGGCCTGAAGCCAGCGGGGCTGGGCGCGCGAAACACCCTGCGCCTGGAAGCCAAGATGGCGTTGTATGGTCATGAAATCGATGCCAGCATTTCTCCTTTGGAAGCCGATCTCGGCTGGATCGTCAAGTTCGACAAGGGCGATTTTGTTGGACGCGCGGCGCTCGAGAACCAGAAAGCGGCCGGCCTCAAGCGCAAGCTCATCGGTTTCGAGATGCGCGGCCGGGGTATCGGGCGCGACGGCTACGAGGTGCATGTCGACGGCGTGCCCGCGGGTTGGGTGACCAGCGGAGGCCCGGCCCCGTCGCTCAACAAGAATATTGGGCTGTGCTATCTTCCAACGGACCAGGCTCAAGTGGGCCGGCCGATTAAGATCATCATCCGGAACCAACCGGTTGAAGCAATAACCGTTCAAACCCCGTTCTACAAACGATCGAAATGACCTATCCCGAAAACTACGGTTACACGAAAGAACACGAGTGGGTTTCCGTCGAAGGCGGCGTCTGCGTCGTGGGAATCACATTCCACGCGCAAAAGGAATTGGGAGACATCGTTTATGTCGACCTTCCGCGTCCGAACACCGCGGTGGAAGCCGGAAAAACTTTTGGCTCTGTTGAGTCGGTCAAGGCCGTGTCGGACATCTTTGCGCCTGTCAGTGGAGAAGTGGTCGAGGTGAACCAGGCTCTCGCCGACGCGCCTGAAATGCTGAACGAAAAACCGCATGACGCCGCCTGGCTGGTCAAGATCAAGCTGAGCAATCCAGAGGAAATCAAGAGCCTGATGTCGGCGGCGGACTATCAGTCTTATCTGGGAGGCTAAAATAGGCCTTCGGAGCCGTTTTTCCAGCCTGCCTCCGCCGGAGCTAGTTTCTTGAGATATCTACCGAATTCGGACGCCGAAAGGCGCGAAATGCTGGCCGTGTGCGGCCACTCTACACTCGAAGAGCTGTATTCCCAACTTCCAGACGAGGCGTTGCTCAAGCGCCCGCTGAACATTCCCGCCGGGATTTCGGAGTACGAAATCACCAGCTACTTCCAGCAACGCGGCCAGGAGAACGCCTCAGGCTACGCGTCCTTCCTGGGTGCGGGAGTCTACCGGCATTACCGCCCCGTATTGTGCGATGTGGTGGTATCGCGCGGCGAGTTCCTGACGTCGTACACGCCCTACCAGGCCGAGATGGCGCAGGGGACGTTGATGACGATCTTCGAGTTCCAGACAATGATCTGCCAGTTGACCGGTATGGAAGTCGCCAACGCCTCCATGTACGACGCCTCGACCGCCGTTCCGGAAGCGGCGATGATGGCGGCGCGAATCACCGGACGGCCGCGATTCCTGGTGGCTTCGAGCGTGCACCCCGAATACCGCGAGGTGTTGGACACCTACGCGCGCAACAGCCGCACGCAGGTCGCGACATTCGGCTACGATGCGGCCACCGGCGAGTGCGACCTCAAAGACCTCGACGCCAAACTGGACGATCACACCGCTTGCGTCATCGTGCAGTCGCCCAACTTCTTTGGTGTGATTGAAAAGGTTTCCGCCGCCGCCGAATTGGCGCACAAGCGCGGGGCGCTGCTGGTGATGTTGTTTTCCGAGGCGGTGAGCCTGGGAATGCTCCAGCCGCCCAAATCCGCCGACATCGTGGCTGGCGAGCTTCAATCATTCGCCATTTCGCCCAGTTACGGCGGACCCTTCGCCGGCATCATCGCCACCAAAGAGAAGTTCATGCGCCAGATCCCGGGCCGGCTGGCGGGCGAGACCACCGACGCCGGAGGACGGCGCGCTTACTGTCTGACGCTGTCCACGCGGGAGCAGCATATCCGCCGCGAAAAAGCGACGTCTAACATCTGCACCAACCAGGCGCTCATCGCGTTGCTGGCCACCGTCTTCATGAGCGTCTATGGCAAACAAGGGCTTCGCGAACTGGCTGAACAGAATCTGGCAAAGGCGCATTATCTGGCCGGCGCCCTGGACCGGCGTTTCACCGGGAAGTTCTTTAATGAGTTCGTCGTCCGGACCAACGGCAAGAGCCCGGGTCAAATAAACGGCGCGCTCGAAAATCAGCGCATCATTGGAGGGCTCGATTTGGCCAGGTTCTATCCGGAACTGCGCGGCTGCATGCTCGTTTGCGCCACGGAGATGTCGCGGCGCGAAGACATGGATGCGTTGATTCAGGCGGTGCGCGCATGATCAGGAAAGTCCGCAGCCATATCAATCAGAACGAGACGTTGTTGTTCGAGCAAAGCTCGCCGGGCAAGCGGGCCTACCAGCTTCCCGCCCTGGACGTGCCGCCCGTTGACGCCGCATCTGTTCTGGGGAGCGACGCGCGAACCGAAATCGAGGACTTCCCTGAGGTCAGCGAGGTGGAAGTGATCCGTCATTTCACACGCCTGTCCACCTGGAACTACGGCATCGATCTCGGTCTGTTCCCATTGGGGTCGTGCACGATGAAGTACAACCCGCGCATCAACGAAGTGGTGGCGCGGGAACCCGGGCTGGCCTGGGCGCATCCCTACCAGCCGGAGTCACTGTCTCAGGGCTGCATGGAAGTCCTAGCCTTGCTCGAAGAGTATCTGTGCGAGATTTTCGGCATGGATGCGGTGACGCTGCAGCCGGCCGCCGGCGCCCACGGCGAGTTCACCGGCATCATGCTCATCCGCTCCTACCTGGAGTCGCAAGGGAACCCGCGCAAGAAGGTCCTGTGTCCGGACTCGGCGCATGGCACCAACCCGGCGACAGCCATCATCGCCGGCTACGAAGTCGAGAACATCAAGTCGAACGAGAAGGGCATGGTGGACGTTGAGGCGCTGGCGAAGGCGGTGAACGAGGACGTCGCCGCGCTGATGCTGACCAACCCCAACACCGTCGGCGTTTTCGAAGAGCAAATTCTCACCATCGCCTCGATTCTTCACGAAAAGGGCGCCCAGATTTACATGGACGGCGCCAACATGAACGCGCTGGTTGGAATCTCGCGTCCCGGCGATTTCGGCGTCGATGTCATGCACTCCAACCTCCACAAGACGTTTTCAACACCGCACGGCGGTGGAGGTCCCGGTTCAGGCCCGGTGGGTGTGCGGAAGCACCTGGAACCGTTTCTGCCGGGTCCGCGGCTGAAAAAGGCCGGCGGCGGGTGGACGTGGGACTACGACCGGCCCAAGTCGATTGGACGCGTACGGGCATTCTACGGCAACTTTGGGGTGCTGGTCCGGGCGCTGGCCTACATCATGGCGCACGGAGGTCCCGGATTGCGCAACGCCACTTTGGACGCGTTGCTGACCGCCAACTACGTCCGGGCGCGGCTGGAACCTTACTATCAGATCGCCTACCAAGCGCCCAGCATGCACGAGTGCGTTTTCAGCGACGACCGCCAGGCGGCCAAGGGCGTCCGCACCGGCGACATCGCAAAGCGTCTTCTCGATTACGGCTTCCATCCCTACACGGTCAGCTTCCCGATGATTGTGCGCGGCGCGCTGATGATCGAACCCACCGAGACAGAGCCGAAGCAGGAACTGGACTTGTTCTGCGACGCCCTGATTTCGATTGCCGGCGAGATTGAAGAGAATCCCCAACTGGTCTTGAAGGCGCCGCACGGCACCCGCACGTCCCGCGTGGACGAGGTGACCGCGGCGCGCAAACCCGTCGTTCGCTGGCGCCGGAACGAGACGGCGAGCAAAGCAGCCGATTAAACTCGTCTTTTGCGCCAGTTCCTGCTCATTTGCGCGTTTGTCCTGTTGATTCGCCTGCCGTTCTTGAACCAGGCGATCCAGGGCGACGACTACTACTACCTGGCGGCGGCGCAGTGGGCGCAGATCGATCCGCTTCATCCGCACCACGCGCGGTACGTCTTTCTCGGCGACATGATCAGCATGAGGGGACATCCGCATCCGCCGGGAGATGCCTGGGTGCTCGCGGGACTGCTGGCGTTGTGGGGCGGCATTTACGAAGTCCGCTTCCACGCGGCATATATCGTGTTCTCGCTCCTGGCGGCGTGGGGCGCCTGGCGGCTGGCGCGCCGCTTCGCTCCGGAGCGCGCGTTGCAAGCCACGCTGCTGTTCTGTGCCACGCCCGCCTTTGTGGTGAACGGCACGTCGCTCGAGGCGGACCTTCCGTTTCTGGCATTCTGGATGGCGTCGATTGCGCTGTTCGTCGAACGGAGGCTCATCCTGGCCGCGGCGGCGCTGGCCTGCTGCGCGCTCATGGCCTACCAAAGCGTGGTGGTCATCCCCATCCTGGCGCTGTATCTCTGGTGGCGCCGGCGCAGCGACCTGGCGTCGTGGCTCCTGCTTCTCGTTCCCGTTGCGGTTCTCGCCGCTTATCAGGTGATGGAACGTGTGTCGGCCGGCGCCATGCCCGCCGCCGTGTTGGCCGGTCATCTCGAAGCCTATCAACTGCAAACCCTGACGATGAAAGTCAAGAACGCTGTCGCGCTCACCGGCCACCTGTTTGTGATGCTATCGCCGCTGGGTTTTGCGGGATTGATCCTGGCCTTCCGCCGGCGAGTCGAACCGTGGCTTCTCTCCTGGGTCGTCATCTTTTTTGCCGCGGCGCTGGTGCTGTTCTTTGCCGGATCGGCCCGGTACCTGCTGCCGCTGGCGGCGCCCGTTGCGATTCTTGTCGCCGGCGTCTGGCGGGACCGTCCGGCGCTGCTGTGGACGTGCCTGGCCCTGCAGTTGGCCACCGGCCTGTGCCTGGCATGGGTCAACTACCAGCACTGGGACGGCTACCGTGAGTTTGCCCGCTTGGTGGCGCGTCAAACCGCGGGGCGCCGCGTGTGGGTGAACGGCGAATGGGGTCTTCGCTTTTACACCGAAGCGGACGGCGCGCTGCCGCTCAAACGCGGGCAGATGATCCAGCCCGGCGAGTTTCTGGTGACCAGCGAGTTGTCAGGAGCGGTCCCCTTTACCTCGGGCGGAGGCGCGCTCGTACCCTCGGACACGATGGAGATCAAGCCCACTCTTCCGCTGCGCCTGATCGGAGCGGGCAGCGGCTCGGGATATTCGTCCGTCGCGTTCGGCCTTTGGCCGTTCGGATTCTCTCGCGCGCCGGTGGACCGGCTCACGCTGAGCGCGGTGGTTGCACGCAGGCCGGAACTCTCGTGGCTTCCGATGAACGCCGCCGATGCCGATGCGCAAATCGTCAGCGGAGCGTACGGTCTGGAGCAAGGCCAGTGGCGCTGGATTTCCGGACGAGCCTCGTTTCTACTGAAAAACCCGGGCGCGCCCCGCAAACTGGTTGCGGAAATTTACGTACCCGCCGCCTCACCGGCGCGCACGTTCCGTCTGGCCGTGCAGGGCGCCGATGCCGCTACATTCACGGTTGCCGGCGAGGGCAAGCACACTCTGGAGTCTCCGCCGCTGCGCCCGGCGGGCGAATCGGTTACCGTCACCATCATCGCCGACAAGGAGTTTAGTCCCCCCGGCGACAATCGCCGCCTAAGCGTCATTCTGAGCGCGATCGGCTTCCGCGAGTAGCTGTTCGACGGACGGACATTCGAGCACCCGCACGCACCTGCCGCGCGGCGCCCAGATTCGCGGATCGCTGGCTTGAAAGATGGCGATGACAGGCACGCCCGTGGCGGCTGCCAGGTGGGTGATGCCGCTGTCGTTGCCGATGTAGAGACGCGCGCCGGCAATCCATTGGGCGAGTTCCCAGAGATTGTCGAACCGCACCGCCCCGTCGAGCGCTTCTTGAGGTCCCGCGCACCAGTGCACGGGCAAGGTCATCCGCGCCGCCACAGCCTGAAAGTTCTCAAGCGGCCAGTTCTTGCGCGGGCTTCCCGAAAAAGGGTGAATTACGCAATAATCGCCACGCCGCCGCGCCACCGGCAGGCTGGGCGCGGAGGGCGCGCACCGTGCCAGTTGCGCCGCTTGCGCCAGGTAGAAGTCGACGGCGTGCACGGATTCGGGCAAGGCGGGGAAGAAATGAAACGGATAGCCTCGCACGGCTTGGCGAAACTCCGCGCGGCTCGAACCGTACCACGACACAATCGAATCAAAACCCCCCAGCAAGTCCAGCGCGGAGCGGCTTTGCCCCGGAATCTCCAGCAAATCGAGACCCGTGGAACCGATGCTCCGTACCCGGTCCGTAAAGCGGATCAGCGGCGTGACTGCCGGGGGCGCCCACACCTCGGTGTAATCTCCGCGCAGGCACTCGAGCGCGGGAAGCGACGTGATGATGTCCCCGATGGCGCCGGGGCGAATCAGCAGGCGGCGCACGCCAGCGCTATTGCAGCAGAACCGGCAGCTTGACCTCGACGGATTTCGGTGGGAAACACATCTTGTCGTTGCATGCCTGATAGCGAAGCTTGCCGGTCAAGTAGCCGGGTCCAAGATTCGCGTTCGCCGCGGGCTTGAACTTGGTCGCGATATCGATGTCGCCCGACACGACTGACAACGGCTTCTCGGAAAACTCGTACTTTTCCGCTTTGCCCGGCGGGTACTTGATCTCGATCACTTCCAGCAGACCGGGTTCCCAGGTGAGCTTCAACGGGATCAGGTACGCTTCGTTCGGCGTGTTGCTGTTGGCGTGGTAGCCTTCTTTCAACTGCGCCTTCAAGTGGTACACCGCCGTTTCACCGCGTTTGACGGTCAGTTTCTGCTGTTCGGGGACGGTCAGCAACTGCTGCGAATAGCACACACCCGCGCTTAGCGCGGCCCCAACAATCAGAAACCTACTGAAGTAGCTGCTCAATATCATGCTGGTAGGAACTCTTGCTAACCAGGCCCACATGAACGGAGGCGATCTTGCCGTCCCTGTCGATGATGAAAGTTGACGGCATGGCGTCGATTCCGCCGTAGCGCGCCGCGGTCATCTCGTCTCCGACAACGACGCGGTAGTTCACCTTCATCTTCTCGATGTAGGGCTTGACCACTTCCCAGCCCTCGTCATCCATCGCCACGCCGATGACGGCAAAGCCCCGGTCTTTGAACTGCTGCTCGAAATCCATGAACCAAGGGATCTCCAGTCGGCAGGGTCCGCACCACGTCGCCCAGAAGTTCAGCAGAACCACCTTGCCCTTGTAATCGGACAGTTTCAAGCTCTTCCCGTTGGCGTCTTTCAGCGTGAAGTCCGGGGCGGGATTGCGCTTTTCCGGCGCCTTGACCGAGGCGGCCTTGACGCGTTCCAGTTCGCTGTTACAGCCGGTTCCGAAGGCGCACAAGGACAGGACCAGCATCAGCTTTTTCATGGGAAATGGGGCGTTCTTCCTCTAGTATATCCGCTTATATCCGGATTTTATTCCGGAGAAGCGGCTCGAACCAGCGCTTGCGAACGGTGCGATGTGCTGCCGCCAGAGTGAATTCCTCGTGCCGGCCGGGACCTGAGAACAGGAACGCCGCGGTATCGCAAAAGGACTCGCAGGCGTATTCACGCCAGCGCCGGGTTCTGTGACGAACATCGCCGCCTGTGAGCTCATTCTTCCGCCGCTCAGCCGACCAGCCGAGTTCTCCATTGGTCCCCGCCTTGTGCTCCTCGGCCAGGAGGCGTTCCCAAGCCCGCCGCCCGGCGTTCGACAGGCGAATCCAGGCGAAGTGAAAGAGTTCGTGAACGAGGATGCGCCGGAGTTCCCGCGGGTTTCGCCGGAGCGCGGAATCGAGCACAAGCCTCCGCTCACGGATGAACGCGGCGGCATGAACTTCCTCGCCCCGGTCCGAAATTTGACCGCGCCGGATGCGCACGCCAGGCCGCCACTCCAGGTGGATGGCCGCGCCATCGAACTCCGGCGAGCGCCGGAGCGCGTCCGCTACCGGGCGGCCGGCTCGGTCAAATATTTCTCGTCGTTGAACTGTATCGAGACGGACTTGCGAACCGTGTCGACCCACTGATCGAGCTTTTCCCTTCTGACCTTGTTGTAGATCTCGTCCTGAACCTTCTCAAACTCCGGGGAATCAATCGACTCGAGCCGGAATATGTAGAACCCGTTGGGCTGCTGGATCACGTCAGTGTACTGCCCCGGCTTTAGGGCAAAGATGGCCGACTTGAGCGAAGCGGGCACTGCCTGGTCCGTCTGTCGAAAGGGAGAAAAATCGCCGGCCTTGCCTTTGGACTCGGCATCGTCGGAATTTTCGCGAATCAACTTCAGGAAATCCGCCCCGCCCCGGGCTTGCTTCAGCACTGATTCCGCCTTCTCCTTCGCCTGTGTCTCGTTCAGCGGTTTCCTGGCCTTGGGGTCGGCGGAAGGCATCGGGTTGTTGTTGTACGCCACGTACAGGACCTTGGTCCTGGCCTGTGCGAAATCGCCCTTGTGCGCGTCGAAGTATTTCCGCAACTCATCGGGAGGGATCTGCGCCGAATTGTCTTTGTCGTTGATTTCGGCGGTGGCAAGGTATTGCAGGCGCTGATACTCGAGCCGCGCCTGGTGAGGGTTTTTCTTGTCCAGGCCGTTCTGCTCGGCGATCTTGGCCATCTTCATCATGAGCCCCAGCGCCTCGATGAACTGCTTCTTGTTGGTGGCGAAATTCTGCGCGACCGCGGGCGGCAAGGCCTGAACAAACGACTCGAGTTCTGTTTTGGTAAAGGGCCGGCCTTCGATTGTGACGACGGGTTTCTCCTGGGCGGGCGCGGGCAGGCAGACAAGGAGGGCGGAAAATGCAATCAACCGCATGGAAATTGCGATGGTAGCATGGCCCCGAGCGGGCGCTTTCACTCGTGCAGCACGATAGCCCGCCGCATCGGCGTGGATTTCTCGCCGGACTGGACTTCGATCCGGTTGATCACATTGGAGGCGCCCGCATTCTTGGCCAGACGGGTTGCCGTGCCTTTGTGCTGGGAGATCCGCGTCCGCCCCTCGAGGATCACGGCCTCGCCTTCGAGTTTCACGATGAAGTGCTCGTCTCGCAGTTTCGATTGGGCGAAACTCTTCTGAATCCTCTGAACGATGGTTTGGTCCGCTGCCGCCGCCTGGTAGACGACAACCAGTGCTGCGGCGGCGCGGCGTAGGCAACTATGCATGCGCTCTCATCAGAGTAGTAAGCGGCGGCAGGCCAAACTCTCGCAGGAGATATAATGCCGTCATGCTTCCGATCGCCAGTCCGCGCCGTGCATTCCTGCGTACTGCTGTGCATACCACCGCTGCTTTGACAGCCGCTTCCTACTCGCGAGTCTTGGGCGCCAACGATCGCGTCAACATGGGCCTCATCGGCTCGGGTGAGCGCGGACGTCACGTCCTAAGCCTTTTCCAGAAGACCTCCGCGGTCAACGTCACCGCCGTCTGCGACGTGTACGCCGCGATGGTGGACAAGGCCATCGGCCAGGCGCCCGGCGCCAAGGGCTTCGCCGACCACAGAAAGCTGCTTGAGGTCAAAGAACTCGACGCGGTCCTGATCGGAACTCCCGACCACTGGCATGCCACCTGCGCGATCGACTCGCTCAATGCCAGCAAGGACGTGTACGTCGAAAAACCCCTGACGCTGCGAATCGAAGAAGGACCGCGGATTGTCAAGGCCGCCCGCATCAACAACCGCATCTGCCAGGTAGGCTTGCAGCAGCGCTCCGGGCCGCATTACATCGAAGCCAAGCAGAAGTACATCGACACCGGCGCACTCGGGCAGATCACTCTGGTGCGGACGTTCTGGCACGGTAACGGGTACCATCTCCGGCGTGCTCCGGAGTACTTGAAGACGCAGCCATCCAATCTCGATTGGGCCCGCTTCCTGGGGCCAGTGAAATGGCGGGAGTGGGATCCGCAGCAGTTCTGGAACTGGCGCGCCTACCTCGACTTCGGCGGAGGCCAGGTGACCGACCTCTTCACCCACTGGATCGACGTCGTCCACATGTTTCTGGGACGCGACATCCCGGCTTCGGCGGTCGCATCGGGCGGGGTCTATGCGTACAAGGATGGACGCACCGCTCCGGACACCATCAGTGTGTTGCTCGAGTACGGCGACGCCTATACGGTGACGTTTGAAGCGACGCTGGTCCCCGGAATTCGCGGGTACGGGATCGAGTACTGCGGCACGAAAGGAAGGCTGTTTATCGACCGGTCGCGCTACGAGTTTCAGGGTGTCGGCGCACAACCCGTCGTGGTGAAAGGTCCCAACTACGACTTCACCCTCGACCACGTCAAGAACTTCCTCGATTGCGTCCACTCGCGAAAGCTGCCGAATTGCGACGTCCTCATAGGACACCGGTCGGCGCAGGCGTCGCATTTGGGCAACATCGCCTACGTTCAAAAGCGGCGGCTGAAGTTCGATCCCGTCCGGGAAGAGATTCTACCGCTTTAGTCCACTGAGCGGCGCACGCCCCGAGTTTGCGGCGCTTGCTACACTCTCGGACATGATGGCTGGGAATCCGTTCCCGATCATAAACGGTGGAGGCTACTCTCAGGCCACGATCCCGGGCGCCGCTCCCAGGATCACTTCACTCCTGATCAAGCCGGCGTCGGCGGTGTGCAACCTCGACTGCTCCTATTGCTTCTATCTCGACCGGGACGCCGACCCGTACAAGGACCTGCCGGCAAGGCGCATGACTGGCGACACGTTGGAGCGCCTCGTCGACACATACCTCTTCTACAGCTACCCCAATGCGACGTTTGCCTTTCAGGGCGGCGAACCTACTCTCGCCGGACTCGACTTCTTTCAGAAGCTGATCGAGTTTCAAAAGCAGTTCGGAAGGGACGGGCAGTCTGTTTCGAATGCCATGCAAACCAACGGAATCCTGCTGGACCCGGACTGGTGCCAGCTTTTTCGCGAGTACCAATGGCTGATCGGCATTTCCCTCGATGGTCCCGAGCAGGTGAACGATCTCTACCGCTTCAACAAAGCAGGACATGGCACGTGGAAGCGCGTGATGCGGGGGATCGAACTCATGCAGAGGGAAAAGGTGGATTTCAACATTCTCTGCGTTTTGAGCCAGGCCAACGTTCACCGGCCGAAAGAGATCTACAAGTTCTTTCGCGGCCTGGGGCTCGACTACCTGCAATTCATTCCGCTCGCCGAGTTCAACCCGGACGGCTCGCCGATGCCGTTTACGATCAGCGCTGAAGAGTACGGGCGCTTTCTATGCGAGGTGTTTGATCTGTGGTGGCCCGACCGCCGCAAAGTGCGCATCCGCTTTTTCGACAACCTGGCAGAGGCGATCGCCGGCCAGAAACCGGGAAGCTGCACCCTGCACGAAACCTGCGACAGCTACGTGGTGGTCGAGTACAACGGCGACGTCTACCCGTGTGATTTCTTTGTCGAGCGGGACTGGAAACTCGGCAACGTCAACCTGGACAGTTTCAGCGAAATCGCCCGCCGCCAGAAGCGATATGGATTTGCGGTCAAGAAAACGCTGGCCCACCCGGAATGCCAGGTCTGCGAGTATCAAGCCATCTGTCATGGCGGATGCCCCAAGACCCGCCACGGACCCCATCGCCGGTTCGAAGACCTGGATTATTTCTGCGGGGCGTACAAGATGATCTTCTCCCGGGCGGTGGGCCCTCTGCGGAAAGAAGTTGAGAAACTGTTTGGACGCAGCGCCCCGCTGGAGATGCAGCACATCAGCCCTTATTGAACGGGTTTGGCCGCGGGTTGTTCGCCCGGAACGCGGCTGATTCGCACGGTGTCCACCCGGTTGAGCGTCATCGACAGGACCGTGTACAGCCTGCCTTCGTGGCGGATCACGTCCCCCACCTCCGGCACCTTCTGCAACTCCTGCATCAGAAATCCGGCCAGGGTTTCCACGCCGGATTCGCCGGGCAGGGTGATGCCGTACTGAACCTCCAGGTCCACGAGGTTGATGGTCCCTTCGACTTCCACATCGCCGCCGGAGAGAGCGCGCGAAGAGGCGTGGACATCGTACTCGTCCTCAATTTCGCCGAACATATGCTCCATGATGTCCTCCATGGAGATCATTCCGCTGATGGTGCCGAACTCGTCGACGACGAAGGCGACGTGAGAGCGGTCTTCACGCAACGTTTCCAGTAGCCCGCCCAGGTCTTTCGTCTCCGGAACGACAGGGACTTTGCGAACCTGTTTCTCCAGATCGAACGGCTTGAGCGGCCGCTCCCGGATGGCCGCCCGCCGGAACTGCACCAGATAGTCGAAAACGTCTTTGACGTGCACAATGCCGATCAGGTCTTCAGGCTTGCCGTCGTAAACGGGAAGCCGCGAGAAGTGGGTGTCGTTAAACACCGTCGCCAGTTGATCGACCTTGATGTCATTCGGGACCGTGACGAGCGCGCCGCGTGAAACCATCACCGAACTGGCGGTGTAGGCTTTCAGGTCAGCCACGCGTTGGATGGTCTGCTCCTGAAACGCGCTGATGTGGCCCGTGGAGTGGCTGGACGCTACCATGAACTTCAATTCTTCGACTGAGTGCGCGCCGGGGCTTTTCGATTCCTTGACTCCCAGCCAGCGCGACAGAATCGCCGAGGTGCGCTCAATGACATAGACCAGCGGTAGGGAAACCTTGTAGAAAACGAGCAGCGGCGGGCTAACCAGCACAGACATTCGATCCGCCTTCTCAATGGCAAGGTTCTTCGGAACCACTTCGCCGATCACGACGTGCAGGAACGTCATGGCCAGGAACGCAATCGCAAAGGCCAGGCCTCGAAGCAGGAACTTGCTGGCCATGGGAAGCGCTGACTCCATGCCCCCGGTGAGCCTGTCAACGAGCACCACCTCGCCCAACCATCCAAGGATGAGGCTGGTGAGGGTAAGGCCCACTTGTCCGACGGAGAGCATGCGCTCAACGTTTGTCAGCAGGCTCAGCGCGGCCTGCGCGCCCAGGTCGCCCCTATCGGCGAGTTCGCGAAGCCGCGAAGGCCGAACTGAGATCAGTGCCGCCTCGGCCGCGGCGAAGAATGCATTCACCGCGAGCATGATGATCACTAGAGTGATTTGGTAGCCGGTGCCGAGTTCCATTTCAGTGTGGCCGTGCCTCGTTTCCCTACAATTGTAAGGATGCAAGCCCGCCGGGTGGTTGATGTTGTCAATATCTTGATCGCGATCGTGTTGGCCATGCTGGCGGGTGGCTTTTACTGGTTCCTTTACCGGACGCGTCCCGAAGTTTCCGGACGCGTGCCGGCGCCGGTTGCGCGTGATGTTTCGGTCCTGCGCGATGCGCGCGGAGTCCCGCACATCGAAGCTCATTCCATCGAGGACGCGCTTTTTGCGCAAGGTTACGTAACGGCGCAGGACCGCCTGTGGCAGATGGACATGCTGCGGCGGGTCGGGTCGGGCGAAGTGGCCGAGGTGGTGGGGCGAGCCGGGCTTGAACTCGATACGCTGTCGCGTAAAATGCGCTTGCGGCGTATCGCCCAGGCGCAGGCAAAGACGTTGAGCGGCGGCGACCGCAAGGTCTTTGCGGCCTACGCGCGCGGCGTCAACCACTTTATCGAGACGCATCGCGGCAAGTTTGCACCCGAATTCGCCGCTATGTCCTACGATCCCCGCCCCTGGACGATCTCCGACTCGCTCGTGATCGGGCTGCAAATGTACCGCACCTTGAGCGACAGCTTCGAGAAGGAACTTCTCAAACGCCGCATGATGGACGCCGGCGATCCAGCCAAAGTGAATGTCCTATTCCCGGACCGGAGCGGCACGGAAGTCGCCATCGGGTCCAATGCGTGGGTGCTTTCCGGAAAGTGGACTGCCAGCGGCAAGCCGCTGCTGGCTAACGACCCGCACCTCGAGTACTCGATGCCTTCGACATGGTACCTGGTTCACCTGAAAGCGCCGGGGTTGAACGTGGCTGGCGCATCACTGCCGGGAGTGCCCGCAGTGATCATCGGCCACAACGACCAGATCGCGTGGGGAGTAACGAACTTACATTTCGATGTGCAGGACCTTTACATCGAACGGCTCGATCCCCGCAACGGGCAATACGTGTTCAAGGGCCAGGTCATGCAGGCGCAGCGCGAGCGTGAATTCATCTCAATCAAGGGGATTCGGCCCGTGGAACTCGACACCTGGGTAACCGCGCACGGTCCAGTCTTCACTCAGAGCGGCGCCCAGGCGATCTCTATGCGGTGGGTGGCGGCCGAGGACCGGCGGTTCGAATTTCCGTTTCTCGACCTCAACCGCGCAGCCGACTTCAACTCGTTCCGCACGGCTCTGCGGAAGTTTGCCGGACCCGGACAGAACTTCGTCTACGCCGACCGGGCGGGCAACATCGGCTACCAGGCGACGGGGGTGTTTCCGATTCGTTCCGGATTCACGGGAGACATCCCGCTGGATGGCCAATCCGGCAACTTCGAATGGAGCGGGTTCATTCCGTTTGACGACCTTCCTTCGGTTCTCAACCCGGCGAGCGGCATGATCGTTACCGCGAATCAGAATCCGTTTCCGCCCTCGTATAAATATGCTGTCACTGGCAATTTCTCGGCGCCCTACCGTTCGCAACAGATTCACGACTTGTTGTCCAGGCGGAAGGGCTGGAGACCTGAGGATTTCCTTGTAGTTCAAAAAGACGTCTATTCCGGGTTCGCACACACGCTGGCGCGGCAGGCGGTCGCCGCGGTTGAGGTGCGGCAAGTCACAAACCCACAGGTGCTCGACGCCGTGGCGCTGTTGAAATCATGGAACGGGCAGATGGAGAAGGGGACGCCGCAACCTTTGATCGCAACGCTTCTGTACCAGCAACTGCGCCGGAACATTGCCGAGAAGGCAGCGCCGAAGCTGGGTGCGGAGTATTCCGCCGAAATGGCGCCGGTGGTTATCGAGCGCCTGTTGACCACGCGGCCCAAGGACTGGTTTGCCGATTACGACCGGCTGATCGTCGAATCTCTTTCGGACGCCGTCAACGAAGGGATACGGCTGCAAGGGCACAATATCTCAAAGTGGGACTACGGCCGCTATAACGAAGTCACGATCGCACACCCGGTCGCACGCAGCCTCTCCGGCGTCATCGGCGTTCTCAGGTGGATCCCGTTTCTAGGGCGTTACCTCGATTTCAACGTGGGACCTGTGCCGATGAGCGGGTCTTCCACGACCGTGAAACAGACCACGCGCCGTCTCGGACCGTCCATGCGATTTGACGCCGATCTTTCAAACTGGGACAACACACTGCAAAACATCACCACCGGTGAGTCCGGGCATATTGTTTCCCGGCATTACAAGGATCAGTGGCAGGCATACTATACAGGGAGAAGCTTCACGATGCCATTCGGCAAAGTGGAAGCGGAAGATACTTTGACCCTGGCGCCCGAATGAAAACCGTCACGATGGCCCTTCTTACTTTGCTGGCAGCCGGAGAGGCTGCGCCCGCCGATACGTACCAGCGGCCTCCCAAAGAGATCCTCGACGTAATGCACGCGCCCGCCCCGCCTGCGCCGTCCGTCAACCCGGCGGGAACGCATGTCCTCTTGCTCGACCGGATTCTTTACCCGTCGATTGCCGAAGTGTCGGCTCCGATGCTGCGCCTGGCGGGCTTGCGCATCAACCCGGCCAATAACGGCCCGCACTTATCCCTGATGTCCTTTCAGGGTATGTCGGTCAAGAGGATCGCCGATGGCGGGGAGACGAAGATCAACGTCCCACCGGCCGCGCGTCTGGGGCCTCCCGTGTGGAGTCCGGATGGGCGGCGTTTCGCCGTCACGAACACCACGCCGGCCGCCATCGAACTCTACATCGGTTCCGTCGAACGCGGCACGCTGCGCAGGGTGGCGGGCGTGGCGGTGAGCGACACCGTGGGACGCGATGTTCAATGGTTGTCCGGCAGCAAGGAACTGCTGGTGTTGAGCGTTCCCGCCGGACGCGGCAAAGCGCCCATCAAGCCTGCGGCGCCCGCCGGCCCCAACGTCCAGGAGGGCGCGGGCAGGTCCGGCCCGTTGCGCACGTACCAGGACATGCTCGCCAGCCCCTACGACGAGGCGCTGTTCGAGTACTACGCGACCGCGCAGGCTGTCACCGTCGATGTGACCACCGGGAAGATCACGCCGCTGGGGAAGCCCGCCATTTTCGCCGGGCTGAGTTCGTCTCCGGACGGCAGGCACTTTCTTGTGCAGCGCATCCGCAAGCCGTTTTCCTACATTCATCCCTACATGGATTTTCCGCGAGAGGTGGAGGTCTGGGACCGCTCGGGTAACACCGTGGCGCGCGTAGCAAGCCACCCGTTGCAGGACCGGGTGCCGATTGGGGGCGTGCCCACGGGTCCGCGGAACGTGACGTGGCGCCCAACCGAACCCGCCACCCTGCTCTGGTGGGAAGCACTCGACGGCGGCGACCCCAAGACCAAGGCGCCGCACCGCGACAAGCTGGTCATGTGGAAGACGCCGTTCCAGGCAGACCGGCGTGAGGTGGCGCAGACCGAACAGCGCGCCATGGGCATTCAGTTCGGTGAAAGCGGCGGTCTGGCGCTGATTACCGACTATGACCGCGACAAGCGCTGGGTGCGGACGATGCGCATTTTCCTCGATGACCCCGGTGCGGCGCCGAAGGTTGTCTTTAGCCGCAACATCCAGGACCGGTACAAGGATCCGGGCCAGCCCGTCCTGACCCCGCTCTCTACCGGAGGCATGGTGATGCGCCAGGACGGAGACTGGGTCTTCCTGCGCGGCGCCGGCGCCACGCCGCAAGGGGACCGGCCATTCCTGGATCGCATAAGCCTGTCCACGTGGGAGACCGAGCGCCTGTTCCGCGCCGAAGAAACAGGCTACGAAACCGTGGTTGCCCTCCTCGGCAAAGATGGGTCCACCTTCCTGACGTCGTATGAGACTCCGTCCATCCCGCCGAACCTGTTCATCCGCACCAAAGGAAGCGAGAAGCGGGCGCTGACGTCCTTCGCCGATCCCACTCCACAATTGCGCGGCATCAAGAGGCAGTTAGTCACTTACAAGCGGCCGGACGGCGTTCAGCTTTCGTTTACTCTCTTCCTGCCCCCGGGTTACAAGGAGGGCACACGCCTTCCGGCGATTGCCTGGGCCTATCCGCTCGAGTACAACGACGCGGACACGGCGGGACAGATCGGCGGCTCGACACAGCGCTTCATTCAGATGCGCGGCGCGTCGCACCTGTTCCTGCTGCTGGCCGGATACGCCATTCTCAATGACGCGACGATTCCCATCGTTGGGGACCCTGAAACAGTCAACGACACCTACGTTGAACAGTTGGTCGCCAGCGCCAAGGCCGCTATTGACAAAGCGGTGGAAATGGGAGTTGCCGACCGCGATCGCGTGGGGGTTTCAGGGCACAGCTACGGCGGGTTCATGACAGCGAACCTGCTGGCCCATTCTGACCTGTTCCGCGCCGGGGTAGCGCGCAGCGGAGCCTATAACCGTACCTTGACGCCTTTCGGATTCCAGAGCGAACGCCGCACGTTCTGGGAAGCGAAAGACATTTACCTCAAGATGTCGCCTTTCACTTATGCCGACAAGATCAAGGAGCCCATCCTTCTCATCCATGGCGAAGCCGACAACAACTCAGGCACGTTCCCGATTCAGAGCGACCGCTTGTACCAGGCGATTCGCGGGAACGGCGGCGCCGTTCGGCTGGTGATGCTTCCCGCCGAATCGCACGGCTACTCGGCCAAGGAGTCCATCGAGCATACGGTGTGGGAAATGCTCACCTGGTTCGACAAGTACGTCAAGAATGCGCCGAAATTGGCCAGCGGCGCGCCTTAATTATTTTGGGAACGCCGCGGCGCCGATCGACGGAAACAGCTTCAGAGCATTCTTGTAGTACAGCTTCTTCAGGACCTCATCGGGCAGGTCGAGGCCATAGAGCTTCCAGATGCCGTGATATTTCCGGATGGGATCGAAGTACTCGTCGGCGGTCTCCAGCAGCCGGAAGTAGGTGTAGTATTCCGGAACCGACCACCGGTCTTTGCCGAACAGGAGCCGGTCCTGATACTTGATGAAAAACTGGCGAGCAAACCGCGGCTGTCTTCCCAGTTCGCTCGTCACCGCGCCGATTTCTGAATACACGTTCGGTAGCCTGTCCATCAACGCGCCAAGCTTGCCCAGGTCATTGCCCAACCAGCCCAGGTGCGCATCGATGAAAATCGTCTTGGGGTGCCGCGCAAACAGGTTGTGCTGCTCGGCAATCAGAGTCTCCCACGTATAGTCGTGGTCCTGAGAGTGGTTCCGGCCCGATTGCAGCTTGAGTTCCAGCCAGCGTTCGTTGTCCTTGTCCATCGGCTGGAAAAGCCCCCACGGATCGGCGGTGTGTATGAGCACCGGGATCCTGTACTTGGCGCACATTTCCCAGACCGGGTCGAACCGCGGGTCGTCGAGGTGAATCCGGCCGTTGGAATCGCGTAGCGTCATTCCGAAGTTTTTCCAGACCTTCAATCCGGCGGCGCCGTTCTTGATGTCCTCTTCCAACTGCGCCGCGGCTTTCTGGCCGTAGCCGGGCTCACCGGCGCCGTTAAAGTCGATGGTGGTCATCACGGCAAACCGGTTGGGGCTATGCGCCTTCATCGACGCCACGGCGTTCTTGACCCACGCGCCCGCCGCTCCACCGGGAATTGAGTTCACCAGCGCGCGCATGTTCAACGAATCCATGTCGCGAACGAGCGCGTCCAGGCGGGCTTTGCTCACGTCGCGCTGATGGTTGTGCACGTCGATGAATGGATACTTGGCCCGCGTCAAGCGGTGTTGGGGTACGACCAAAGTCGACTTCGGTTCGAACTCTTCAATCGACATCGTCTGCGCGGCAGCCATCGCCGCGCACAAGAGGAATCCGGGGAATACAGTTCGGAACATCGAATTATGCAGTATAGACCGCTTCGGGATTCCTCAGGCCGTCAACCGCCGCTCGCAGTTGCTCGGTTAGGCGCGCGCGATCCGTGTCTGCCGCCTCGGTTTCAATCACATCCCCAACCCTCAGCGTGACCCGGCCCGGCCGCACCAGCCAGGAGTGCATCGGCAGAACTTCATGCGTTCCCTGATGAGCGATGGGCAGCACCGGGACCGCGCCTTTCAAGGCCAGGTACGCGGCGCCGTCTTTGAACGGCTGGAGCTTGCCGGAGACCGAACGCCCTCCTTCGGGAAACACCAGCACCGAAATGCCGCGTTCCTTCATGATCTTTCCGGCGGAACTCATCACTTTTAGCGCGGCGCGCGGATCGTTGCGGGGCACCGCGATATGGCCCGCCTTCTGCAAATGCCCCCCGATGAACGGAATCTGGAACAACTCTTTCTTGGCCATGAAACGGAAATTGACCGGTAGCTGGGCGAGAATGAGCGGCGTATCCATGTAGCTGACGTGATTGGAGACCACGACATAGCTTCGCTTGGGGTCGATCTTGTCCAGGCCTTCCACGTGGACCCGGACACCGGCAATCGCCAGCAGCATCCGGCCCCAGGCCCGCGCCACGGCCAGTTGCGTATCGCCCTTCGAATCCCACAATGCGACCAGCAGGTTAATGGAACCCATCATGGCCGTAGCCAGCGCAATCAGAGGCGCGGTCACCAGCGCGGCCCGCAGGGTGCTCAACATGCTCTAGCGGGTGCCGCCGCCGACAAACTGGACGACCTCGACCTGCGCGCCTTCTTCCACCGGGGCTTCGTCCCACTGGTCTTTGCGAACGATTCGCCGGTTCAATTCCACCGCGACCCGTGAGGCGTCGACGCCGAGGTGCAGCAGCAGCGTGCGCACATTCAATCCCCCTGGAACCTCCCGCGGTTCGCCATTGAGACGAATGCCAATCATTTTTTGCCGCCACCTCCAAAGTTCGCACCGAACTTGGGCTGGTCCGCGGTGCCGGAGATCTTGATCGGGATCACCGTACCGTAGCCTCCCTTCTTGAAGAACGGGTCAGCCGGCTTCAGCGCCCATCGCTTCCAGCCACTCATTGTCTGAGACACGGTGGCCTGCAGTCTCAAGTGGCCCTCAAAATCCATGGCGCGGTCTCCCAGATCATAGTTGCCGTCCAGTGTGACGTTGGCCCCCTTTACCTTGAAAAGCAAGCCGGCCAGGCGGATCTTCCCCCTGGCCATGTGAAACCGCCCGGTCAACGTGCACGGGACTGAGCGGACCTCTTCGCTTTCCGGAGTACCCTGCCCGCGCCGGCTCAACTCGTCGATTCTGTTCTGCACCGCCTGGCTTTGGAAAACCGCCCGGTCCAGGCGAAACGAGCCGTCCAGAATGAGCTTATCCTCGACGGGTTGCTTGCCCGGCGGCACGGTGATATCGGCCTTGAGGGTCATGGGCCCGCGCAGGATCGGGCGGTTTCCGGGTACGGCCAGGAGCAACGCATCCTCAATGTAGCCCTCCTCGAACACCGCCTTCAAGTCCACCGTCTTTCCACGCTCGCCCTCATACCGGGCGACGGAGCCTCGCACTGTCATCCGGGTGCGCCCCAAAGTCGCTTTCACCGGTTCCAGAAACGTGTTCCCGTTGCGCCCGTCGACGATCGCGTGAAACGTCGTGGTCAGAGGCACCGGGTTTCCGCCCCGCTTCAGCCTGAAATCCGGCGTCCGCGTTTCGCCGTCCACGGTGATTTCCTCAATCGCGCCGCCGAACTTGCCCGTGGACGCGAGTGTCCCCGCGATTCCGTTGAACACACCCAGGTCGGCGTTGTCGAAAGTGTAGCTGCCCGACACCTTCGATTCGGAAGGCGCGTCGCTGATCCACGGACCAAACGACCCTTGCGCTTTGATTAAGCCGGGCGGCTTCGGGTTCGTCATCACGGTCTCGTACTTCATCGGGACTCCTGGGCCGGCTGACTCGAGGCGCAGCGTCCGCATTTCAAATCGCAGCGGCGCCTTTGCCGGGTCCTTCGGCAGCATGGCCAGTTTCATCCCGTCGGCAATCACGCGATCTACGACCACGGCAGGCTTTTCTTCCGGAGATTTCGCGGGGGGCGGCGGTTCCTCGTTCTTTCCGGCCCCTCCCGGCGCACTCCCCAGTGAGGGCCGCCCGCCCTTGGGCGGAATGTTGAGCTCAAAGCCGTCCACCCGCACCTCGGGCAGCACGATTGGCCTTTGCGTCAAGCTCGCCAGCGCGATGCGAAAGCTGAACCGCTTCATCTTGACCAGCGGCGGACCGTCGGAGCTCTTGCTCTTGAGCTCGACGCCGGTCCCGGTTACGTGCACCTCGATGCGCTTGCCGCCCGGCAATATGACCTGGAGCGGCGAAGAGATAGGGATCCGGACCTTGAGCGAATCAAGGCGGACCTCGGCGTTGAACTTCGAGGACAAGTAAGCGATGGTCTGCTCCCTCAAAAACGGCTCAGCCCGCTGGGCCAGTACGTACGCCGCGACCGCGCCGGCAAGCGTGATTGCGAGAACGGCGCCCCCCGTCCAAACCGCGATCCGGCGTTTTCGAGTCCATCCCATTCGATGTGGAAACCTTTCTTTGAAGATCGACCCCGTTTGACACGCTCTTTTTAGGCTAATTATAGTGAGAATTTACTCTTCTCACCGAGATGCCGACTTCACCGATCGAGACCTATTTTCCGGTTCTACTGCAAATCGTCATTGCGACCGTGCTGGCGGTTGGCTTGGTGGGCGCCGGCTTCGTTCTGGGCAAGCGTGTCAAGAACAAGGTCAAAGACCAGCCGTACGAGTGCGGCATCGATCCCGTCGGCTCCGCCAAGGAGCGGTTCAGCGTCAAATTCTACCTCGTAGCAATGCTGTTTATTCTGTTCGACATCGAAGCAATCTTCTTGTATCCGTGGGCGGTGGTCTACAGCGACCTCAAGATGTTTGGCTTTGTTGAGATGCTCCTGTTCATCGTTCTGGTTCTCTCAGGCTTCTTCTATATCTGGAAGAAGGGCGCTTTGAACTGGGCAACGGAGATGCCATCGGAGAAGAAGGCCGGCCCCAAGGTCGAACAGAGGGTGAATGCTGCCTGACGAACTGAAAGAGTTTCCCATACCGGCCGCGCTCGAGCGCTGGGATTCTTCCGCCATTCAAGGT
>JADZCI010000055.1 GCA_020851655.1 Bryobacterales bacterium | reverse complement strand
GCAGATGATTGTCCGTCGCGCCAAAGGGTTGGCGTTGGTGCTTGGTTTTTGCGCGCTTGCCGGAGTGGCCACAATTGCGCGCCACGGGCCTGGTTCACGCCGGGCTAGCCCGTTCATTGTGTCCGTGCTGCCGCGAAAGCCCGGTTACTCGACCCCGCCGGCCGCCGAACCTTCCCCGGGTGAGACGGAGGCTCCTGTAGCAGACGGTTCCGGCATTCCGGCCTTAGAAGGGGTTCCGCTATTAGCCAGCCTGAACGGGGAGTCCCTCCCGGTCGAAAGCGATAGCCAGGCGTATGAGATTCCTCCGGCTTCCGCCGCGAGCAGCGGGTCCGCCGGTGGCCGCTCCAGGCGAAGCCCAGCAGGAGGGGGCGGCGGCGATGGCCCCGGTGCTAGCGGCACCGGTGCTGCCATGGCTCCGAATGGAATTAGACCCGTTCCCGGCGTACAGACATCCGGGCCACCACCAGAGGAGTCCCAGCCGGGAGCCTCCTCCGGCGGGGCTTCCGAGCGAACCGGTATCAACTTGGGCCGGCGTCCCGGTCCGGAACCGGAGTCCTTCAATTGGCCGCCGCCGCCCACCAGCACCGGAGATGACCCCGCGCCGTGGCTGCCGGCCCCGCTTCAGGACCCGAGAGGTGTACCTCCAGGGAATACAACCACGCCGGGGGGGCCCATCCCCGTGCCGCCGGGCGCGCAAGTACTTCCGGAACAACCGGTCGGCGGCCGTGACGGCGAGCGCTTCGACGCCTCGGACATGCCGGTTCCCGAACCCCCGACGTGGCTCCTGACCGCGCTTGCATGCATCCTATTTTGCGGCCGGCCCGGAACATCCAAATCACCTGTCCGGCGATAGACATTCGCAGGCCGTGACACAATGGTTCTAATGCGGCTTTCTTGCACTCTATGTGTCCTGTTTTTCTGTCTTGCGGCCCTTGCACAGTCACCCCTAGGCACCGTTACCGGGCTGGTGACCGACCCTTCCGGAAGCCCCGTTCCCGGCGTCTCAGTCACCCTGACCAGTTCTGAAACCGGTATCAGACGCGAGACGGCGACCAATAGCGCGGGCAACTACCTCTTCCCCAATTTGCAGCCTGGCAACTACACCCTGAGTGTGGCCGCGAAGGGTTTCAAGAAGGTCGACTTGCCGCGGTTTCCGCTGGATGCCTACAAGACGGTCCGGCAGGACCTTCCCCTGACGCTGGAAACCTCCACGACCGAGATTACGGTCACCGAATCCGCCTCCACGATTATCGCCACCGACACACCGTCTGTGACCACGGGCTTGACCACCAGGCAAATTCTCGATCTGCCCACCAACCTGCGAAGTGTCTACAACAACTCCGGCGATTCCGGACTGATAGCCAACATCATGCCGCTGACGATTCCCGGCGTTGTGCAGATGGGAAGCGGCGCCTACTGGCTGGTGCCGGGCGGCGGGCCAAACGGGACGCGTCTCAAGGTCGACGGCATCGAGACCAATTTCGGCAACTTTGGCAGCCCCGACCCGGTCTCCCAGCCTTCCATGGAATCCGTGCAGGAGTTCACCGCAAACCTGGTGACCAACAAGGCGGAGTTCAACGGCTTGGGCGCCGTGACCACGGTGACCAAGTCGGGAACCAATCAGTTTCATGGCGACGTGTTCTGGTACGCCAAGAACGCGGCATTCGATGCCCGCAACACGTTTCTGACGGCCCGCCCGTTTCAGAACATCCACAATTACGGAATCTCAGGCGGTGGACCGCTGCGGAAGGACAAGACCTTCCTGTTCGGCACCTGGGACGACATCCGCGGAGTCCGGGCCTACGCATTTGCATCGAACGTTCCGACCCTGGCGCAGCGGGGGGGCAACTTCGGTTCCGCAACGGTGGTCGATCCGTATAATAACAACGCGCCGTTTCCGAACAACATCATTCCGGACAGCCGGATTGCTGCGGAAGCGAAACGCGCCCAGGACCTGCTCTACCCGCTGCCCAACTACGGTCCTCCGTCGCTGGCCGCGGGCAACTACCGCGCGGGGTTCAACGGTCCGGAAACCCACCACATCCTCGAAGGGCGTCTGGACCACAACCTGACGTCAGGCCACTCGGTCTTTGTCCGCTACCAATGGAAGAAGGACGACTACCGTATACCCGGGGCGCGGAGCGCCCTGCCCCCGACCACGGCGGGCACATCGACCAATTTGCGCCAGATGCACTTTTGGACTGTGGGAGACATCTGGGCCGTCCGGCCGAACATGTTCAACGAATTCCGCGGCGGACTCGTGGTGCTGGCCTCGGGTTCGTATTCCGACATCAACGGCCAGGACCTGTTGAACCAGATCGGGGTTCAGGGACTGCCGCCGCGGCCATATGCACCAGGCGTTCCCAATTTCAGCGTGTCGGGACTCACCACCTACACCCAATCCCTGTTGAACCCCGTCAACGACGGGCACTGGCAACTCGGCGACAATTTCACGTGGGTGCAAGGGCGGCACACCATGAAATTCGGCGTCGAAATGGTCCGCTGGTTTGTGAACCGTTACCTCAACACCAACGCGGCGCTATTCGGAAACTTCAGCTTCCAGAACCGTTTCACCCGCCAGCCCTATGGCGACTTCCTGATGGGGCTGCCGACAACGGTCACGCGGCTGGATCCTTTCCTGGCGCAGTATTTCCGCTGGAACGATTTCGCTTTTTACGCGCAGGACGATTTCAAAGTCACGCGCAGCCTGACGTTGAGCTATGGGTTGCGATACGAACTCAACCTGCCCGCCTCGGCGCGCGACAACAACTTCTATTCCTATGACCCAGGGACCAGGCAGGTCGTGATTCCGGCGGCCGCCTCCCGCAACCTGTTCAGCCCGTATTTTCCCGCCACCCTGCCTGTCACGACGGCTGATACGCTCGGGCTGGACAACACTCTGCGAAAAGCCGACAGCAACAATTGGGCGCCCCGGTTCGGCTTCTCATACCAGCTCGATTCGGAAGGCAAGACCGTGGTTCGCGGCGGCGCGGGCGTGTACTTTGGCCACTACTCCGTCCAGGCTCTCTCAAGCCAGACGGCGGGGCCATTCGCCGTTTCCACCACCAGCACCAACTCGTTTGTGAACAGCCAGCCGGCCTTTACGCTGCGGAATCCGTTCGCGGCGCCAGGCAGCAGCGGAACCCTCAACCTGAACGGCCTCGAGGCCAGCCTGCGCAACGCCTACTCGACGCAGTACAGCCTGTCGGTTGAACGCCAGGTGGTGCGCGACCTCGCGGTTCGCGTCAGCTACATCGGCACCAAGGGCTCTCAGATACCCTACCTGCGCAACATCAATCAACCGCCGGCGTCCTCCACGCCCTTCGCACAATCCCGCCGTCCGAATCCCTTGTACAACAACATTGTCTTTGCCGAAAACGGCGCCAACAACAGCTATCACGGTTTGCAGGTGGGCGTGACCAAGCGCTTCTACCGGGGTTTCCAGTTGGCCTCCACTTACATCTGGGCCAAGCAGTTGAGCGAGGTGGACGACACCGGCAACGCCGAACTCAACATCCAGATTGAAGATGCCTACAACCGGGCACGGGACAAGGCCAACGTCTACTCGGTGCCGCGCTACCAGTGGATGAACAACGTCATATGGGACCTGCCGCTTGGCAAGGGTCCGATACGCGGCGGCTGGCAGTTGAACGCGTTGCTCAACCTGAGCAGCGGCAACTGGCTCAACCCACTGTTCAGCGGTTCGGATCCGTCCAATACCAACACCGTTGGCGGGCGGCCCGACTTGCGGTCTCCCATCATTTACCCGGAAACCCAGTCGAACTGGTACGACCGGTCTGTCTTCGGGGTGCCCACCGGAGGGCGTTTCGGCAATGCGGGCCGCAATATTGTCGAGGGACCCGGTTACATCGTCTTCAACGCCGGCGCTTCCAAGACGTTCCAGTTCGAGAAGATCGGTGGAATTCAGGTAGGCGCGTCTTTCCAGAACGTGCTAAACCACGTCAACCTCGGCCAGCCGAATATGACGGTGAACGTGGCACAGGGCGGCTCCATCACCTCGACACACGTGTTTCTTCCGGCGGGATCGCCGAGAACGGGACAGTTGAGCCTCCGCTGGCGGTTCTGATCAGGCAACCGGCGCGGCAAGCCCGGCCTGGGCCGACTGGCGCCGGTATTCCCGTGACAGCGCCCATGCCACAAAGAGCCACACGACCACCACGCCCACAACAATCCGGGCAAAGCTCTGGAAGGTGAAAGCCAGGTGCGTCCCTAATAACACCAGACCCGCCTGGGACACGTCTCCGGAGCGCACGACAAACGTGTCAATGGCCGCCTTGGCCTTGTATTTCGCATCGCGGGAAGCGGGCAAATACAGCGCCTGCCGCAGTGTGTTCTGCAAGGAATAGTCCGTGCTGTTCTCGGCGATCTTGGCGATCCGGACAATGCTGAGAACCGGCGCCAGCAGCATCGCCGAATACCCGCCCAGGGCGATGACCGGCAGGATGAAAAGGGAGCCGCCCACTCCAAACCACTTGATGATGCGGGCGGTGAGGAATGTCTGGACCAGGAAGCCCAGCAGGTTGACCCACTCAAACACCCCGGCTTTGAATTCGCCCACGAAGTTCTTTTGCGCCGCCTCGCCCGCCCCAATCTGCCGCGCCTGGTCCACCACCAACCGGTCCAGGAGATATTCGCCGCTTGTATTGGCCAGGTTGAGCAGAAAGATGAGCAGCGTGATCAGCAGTAAGTACCGGCTCCGGCGAATGAGGCTGAAGGCGCCCTCTTTTCCCAGCGGAGTCTGGGCGATGACGCTTTGTTCCCTGCTTCGCTCGGTCACCATCCGGTCGACCAGCAAAGTCAGCGCAATGCTCACTACCAGAACCAGCGCCCCGGCGAGCATCATGTTGTAGGGCCCCAAGACGTGAAACATCTCGCGTGCAATCCGCGCGCCGAACCACGCGCCCAGCGACATGCCGATACCGATGGGCGGGAACAGGCGTTTACCCTGCTCTTCGGAATAGATGTCGTTGGCGAAGGCCCAAAACTGCGCCACAACAAAGTTGTTGTAGACACCCAACCACAGGTAGAACGCGATTCCTTCACGGGCGCCGCCCTTACCCAGGATCCAAAACAGCAGCAGATTGCTAACGAAGAACAGGTTGACGGTCGTGATCAAACGGATGCGTCCGACACGCGCCGACAACCATCCAAACGCCGGAACCACGATCAGGAGCAGCAGAGCTTGTCCGGCGGCGGCATAACTCTTGATCTCGGCGCCGCCCTCCACCAGGATGAGAGCCTCCCGGGTGGTTTTCAGCAGGTAGTACGACCCAAGCAGGAGAAAGACATTGACCGCCATCACGAGGATCCCGATGGATTCGCCCGGACGGACCACCGTAAACAGGCTGAAAAGCCGGTCGAGCGGTGACCTTCGGAGCTCCAGCGGAGGGTTCATCGAGGCGTCACTAATCCACCTAGCTTATCTGCTTCGCTGTCGATTGTCCTGGGGAACCGCGTCGAATAGGCTTCCAAGTACTTGAGCCCGGCGCCGGTGTTGTAGACCACGATCTTGTCGGTATCTTTGAGCGCGCCCGAAGCGCGCAGGGCTGGGAGCGCCGCGAAGCAGGCGGCGCCTTCCGGCGCGGCAAAAATGCCGTCCAGCCTGGCTAGCTCCGTACCCGCTTCCAGCGACGCGCCATCGCTCACGGCAATGCAGGTTCCGCCGCTCTCGCGCACGGCGCGGAGGATCAGAAAATCACCCAGGGGCTTGGGAACCCGCAAGCCGGCGGACAGCGTGGCCGCATTCTCCCAAAAGGTGGTTCGCTCCACACCCTGTTGCCAGGCACGCACCACAGGTTGGCAGCCTTCGGCCTGCACCGCGATCATCTTCGGCTTCTTGCCCGCCGTCCACCCGAGCGCTTGCATCTCGGCGAAAGCCTTCCACATGCCGATCAGGCCGACGCCGCCGCCGGTGGGGTACAGGATCGCGTCGGGCAGCTTCCATTGCATTTGCTCGGCCACCTCGTACCCCATCGTTTTCTTTCCTTCGATCCGGTACGGCTCTTTGAGCGTGTTGACGTCGAACCAACCTTCCGCCTGCTTTCGCTCGTTCACGATGCGCCCGCAATCGCTGATGAGGCCGTCGACCAGCGTGACGCGCGCGCCAAACGCTTTGCACTCGATGTAGTTGGCCTGCGGAACGTCGCGCGGCATGAAGATGTGCGCTTCCAGTCCCGCGGCTGCGGCATAGGCGGCAAGCGCGCTGGCGGCGTTGCCGGCCGAACCGATCGCCAGCTTCTTCAGGCCCAACTCGTGGGCCATCGACACACAGCACGAAAGCCCACGCGCCTTGAACGAGCCGGTCGGGTTCAGCCCCTCGTCTTTGACCCACAAGTCCGGCAGGCCGGCCGCCTGGCCGAAGCGGTCTGCTTTGATCAGCGGAGTCCAACCCTCGCCCAGCGAAATCATGGACACCGGCTTGGATACGGGCAGGACCGGGGCGTAGCGCCACATCGAACTGGGACCGCTGGCCAGCCATTCGCGGCTCCATCCGTTGCGTGCTTTTTCCAGGTCGTACCGCACCAGCAGCGGCGAACCGCACTCACACAGGTTATGCGCCTTTCCCGCTTCATGAATCTTGCCGCATACGCTGCATTCCAGGTGGGTAAGCGTGGTCATGGAAGGAATGGACTATGATATCGAATCATGCGTGCTTCACCCGGTCTTGTGACGGTTCTTTGGCTCGGATTAGCGGCCGTCTACGCTCAACAGAAGATTGATTCCTCCTACACGGCAAAGATCAAGGAATACACCACGGAGCCCTTTTTCCTGACCGAGTTGGTGGACCACCTGCCCGCCTCAGACAAAGTTCCGACACCTGAAAAGTTCCTCGGCTATGTCATCGGCGCCCCCAACCGGCTGACCTACGCCAAGGACGTGTACCGCTTCATGCGCGAGGTGGAGAAGTCCTCGGCGCGTGTCAAAGTCATGACGATCGGCAAGACCGAGGAGGGACGCGAGATTGTCGTGGTCGCGGTCTCCAGCGAAGAGAATCTCAAGCGGCTGGCGCGGCTCAAAGAGATCACGTCCAAGCTGGCGGATCCGCGGACCATCACCGATGAGGAAGCCGGGCGGCTCACCCATGAGGGGCTGCCCCTGTATTGGGTGACCGCGGCGATTCACTCGCCGGAAACGGGTTCCCCGGAGATGTTGATGGAGTTGGTTTACCGGCTCGCCGTGGAGGAAACTCCGCTTGTCCAGAACATCCGCAACAACCTGGTGACGCTCATCACGCCGGCGATCGAGGTGGATGGCCGCGAACGCCAGGTAGATCTCTATCGTTGGCGTAAAGAAAACCCGAACCGGACCGCGCCCAGCCTTCTCTATTGGGGCAAGTATGTCGCCCACGACAACAACCGGGACGGCATGGTGCTCTCGCTCGAGCTCAGCAAAGCCTCCACGCGTTTTTTCCTGGAGTACCACCCGCAGGTGGAGCATGACCTTCACGAATCGGTGCCGTTTCTTTACATCTCAACCGGGATGGGTCCATACAACGCCTGGCTCGATCCAATCGTCATAAGTGAATGGCAGAAGATGGCGTATCACGAAGTGGAGGAGATGACCCGGCGCGGAGTTCCCGGCGTGTGGACGCAAGGGTTCTATGACGGCTGGGCGGCCAACTACCTGTTTACGGTGGCGCACGGGCACAATGCCATCGGACGCTTCTACGAGACGTTCGGCAACGGCGGCGCCGACACCCGGGAGCGCACGCTTGGCGCATCCCAAACCTCGCGCCAGTGGTATCGCCCCAACCCTCCGCTCTCCAAAGTCAAATGGTCGATGCGCAACAACATCAATCTGCAACAGAGTGCGCTCCTGCTGGCGTTGAACTACACGGCCTCCAACCGCGAAGTGTTCCTGCGGAACTTCTACCTGAAGAGCAAGCGCTCGGTCGCCAAAGCGACCACTGAAGGTCCGGCGGGCTACGTGATTTCCAGCGCCGAACGTCCCAACGAAGCAGCCTCTCTCGCGCGGTTGCTGAAACTACACGGCATCGAAGTGCACCGGCTGTCGCAGGAAACCGAAATCGCGGGCGTCAAGCACCCCGCCGGCGCTTATGCCGTACGTATGGACCAGCCGTACTCGCGCATGGCGGACATGCTGCTTGACCGCCAGTATTACAACGCCAACGACACCCCGCCATACGATGACACGGGCTGGACGCTCACCGCGCTGCGCAATCTCAAGAGTACTCGCGTGACCAGCACGGAGTTGCTCAAGGCTCCCATGGTCAAGCTGGATGACCACTTCGAGCCGGAAGGCCGCGTTGAAGGCGACGGCAACTGGCTGATCGTCAATCACAATGGCGACCGGGTTCTGGCGTCCTTCCGCTTTGCGTTGAAGGATGTCGCGATGAGCGCCGCCGAGGCGCCGTTTGAAGCAAATGGCCGCAAGTTCAACGCCGGATCCTTTGTGATCAACGGTGACGGAGGTGTCCGCCGGCGCGTGGAAGCCGCGGCCGCCGAGTGGGGTATTCGCGTCCAGGCCGTTGGAACACAGCCCAGCGTGCCGATGCACGATCTGGCCGCGCCCCGCATTGCGCTGGTCCACACCTGGACCAGCACTCAGAACGAGGGCTGGTACCGGCTGGCGTTCGACAACACCAGGATCCCTTACACCTACATCTCCGATCACGTGTTGCGCCAGACTCCGAACCTGCGTGAAAAGTTCGACGTGATCATCTTTGGCCCGGTCGGGGGCTCCGCACAGCGCATCGTGAACGGAATGCTGGTCACGGGTGACCCGGTCCCGTGGAAAGCGTCGGACCTGACGCCGAATTTCGGCACGTCGCCCGACCAGACCGACGACATTCGCGGCGGCATGGGACTGGAAGGCGTGACGAACATAAGAAATTTCGTCAACCAGGGCGGACTGTTCGTGACGATTGGATCCAACGCGGCCATCCCGATCGATTTTGCCCTCATCGACGGCGTGTCCATCACGCCGGCTCGCGAATTGAAGGTCCGAGGCAGCGTGCTCGAAGCGGCGGTCGCCGATCCCAAGAGCCCGATCACTTACGGCTACGATCCGCGGTTCGCCGTTTATTTCAATTCGGCGCCGGTCTTTCAGGTGAATCCCTACGGTACCGGCTTCGGCCAAGGCCAAGGCGGCGGCGCGCGTCCCAGCGGGCGAGGCGGCGTGGACGACCCCGACGTCGCACAGGCTCGGCCATACGTTCCGCCCGTACCGGAACCCAAACCGCGCCCCGGTGAAGTTGCGCCTCCAAATCCTGAGACAATAGAGTTTTTGCGGCCGTTCGTGCCGCCGGCCGATATGTTGCCGAGGACGGTTGTGCGCTTTTCTCAGGAATCCAGTTTGTTGATCTCGGGCATGCTCGCCGGCGGCGGCGAACTGGCGAATCGCCCGGCGGTGATCGACGTGCCTCGTGGCAAGGGCCACTTCCTGTTGTTCGCCAACAACCCCGTTTGGCGCGAACAGACGCAGGGCAGCTACATGCTCCTGTTGAACGCGGCGATGAACTTCAACTCCTTGCAGACGGGCCGGTCCCCGGCACCCACCCAAAGCGGACCGGGCGTTATGGCGGACGATGTGGCGCAGGACAACGGCCATCAGGATCACTTACAGCAGTGAAGCTCGCGGTCCTCTTCCTGGTGCTCGCCCCGCTCACCCAAGCCGGTGAAGTTGCGATACTGCGCACGGGCGCCGTGTTGCGCGCCGACCGCATCGAGCGGACTCCGGACCGCGTGATTCTGTACAACTCTTCCGGCCGGACCGAGTTGACGCCCGACCAGATCGAGGGCTATGAGGCCATCGCGGATCCCGCGCCCGCGCCGCCGCCACCGGCCGCGGCGGCGACTCCAACCGCCGCGCCAGCCCCATCACGGACAATCCCCGAGTTGCTCAGCGAGGCCGCTGAGCGCCACGGTCTTCCGCTAGCATTCGTGCGGTCTGTCGCGTCGGCCGAGTCGGCCTTTCGCCAGGACGCGGTCTCACGCAAGGGCGCCATCGGAGTGATGCAGCTCATGCCGGATACCGCGCGGCAACTCGATGCGGACCCGCGCGATGCCGCTCAAAACATCGATGCCGGCACGCGGCTGCTTCGCGGCCTGCTTCTGAAGTATCAAGACGGTCCCAATCCCGTGCGCCGCGCTCTGGCTGCCTACAACGCTGGCGAAGGCGCGGTCCAGAAGTATGGCGGCATCCCTCCTTATCGCGAGACACAGGTTTACATCGAGCGCGTGCTGAAACGCTACTGGAGAGAGGTTTCCGGACGTTGAGTCTGTCGCGGCGAGGGTTCTTGCGCCTGTCGCCGCCCGCGATGGCCACCACATTCCTTCCGGGCGGCAGCCTCTGGATCCACGCGGCGGACCACCCGCTGATGACCCGGCAGCTTGGCAGGACCGGACGCGAGGTCACCACATTCGGTCTCGCCGGGGGCAACAAAGTGATGTGGGACGTGCCCGGGCAGGAAGGCGTCGAGATCGCCGTCAAGGCGATTCGCGCGGGCGTCACTTACCTGGAATCCGCCAACAACTACCAGCTCAGCCAGCGGAACTATAGCCGGGCGTTCCGCATCCTGAACCTGATCCCCGGACAGCCGGGTTACGACCGTTCGTTGAGAGCGCGCGTGTTCATCGCATCCAAGACCCAGTTGCGCTATGCGCTGATCCGCGACGGATCACCGCAGCGCGGCACGTCTCGGTGGGGCGGCAAGACCGCGGTCGAGGATCTCCTCAACTCGCTTTCGGTCTTTTTCGGCGATGGCAAGGGCTACATACCGGACGGCGCCTACCTGGACCTGATGCAGATCCACTCGCTGCGCGCCGACGCCGACGTTGACGCCGTCTTTGAAGGCAACGACAACCCGTCGGACACGTCGGTACCTCGCATTGGCGCCCTGGCCGCGCTGCGCGACTTCCGTGACGGCGCCAATTACACCGGGCTGAATCCCAAACTGAAGAAGTACATTCGCCATATCGGAATCACGGGACACGAGAATCCCGCCGCGCACATGTACGCCATGCGCAAGGACGCTCGCGGCGACCTCGAGACCTTGCTCGTTGCCGTCAATCCCAACGACCG
>JADZCI010000054.1 GCA_020851655.1 Bryobacterales bacterium | reverse complement strand
TCCGGCGTTGAGTTCCGAATCGATGAAGGGGTGGAACTCCACGCCGTCGAGGACGATTCGGCCTATCCCGAGATGCCCTCAAGGATTGGCGGCATCGAAATGGTTTGGCCCGCCGCGCTCATCAACGTCAATGGGCAAAGCCGTGTCCGGATCACCGGCAAAGGAGTCATTGACGGCCACGGGCCTTTCTGGTGGAGGAAGTTCTGGGGCGATGACCAGCGCGGCGGAATGCTCAAGGACTATGTCGCCCGCGGCATTCGTTGGGCGGTCGATTATGATTGCCGCCGCATCCGGCCGGTGCTGATCCAGAACTCGCAGGACGTTCAGGTCCGCGGCCTGACGATTCGCCGTTCGGGCTTCTGGACCTTGACGGTCACCTACAGCGAGCGCGTCACCGTGGACGGCCTGGTGGTCCGCGCCAATGAAGGTGGCGTCGGGCCGAGCACCGACGGCATCGATATCGACTCGTCCAGCCATGTGCTCATTCAGAACTGCGATATCGAATGCAACGACGACAACATCTGCCTCAAGTCCGGGCGCGACGCCGACGGACTCCGTGTCAACCGGCCTACAACCAACGTGGTGGTTCGCAACTGCATCACGCGAGCCGGTCACGGGATGCTCACAATCGGGAGCGACATGTCCGGCGGTGTTCGCGACGTCGAGGTTTACGGCATCAGGGCCATCGGCACTTCAGCGGGCATCCGCTTCAAGTCGGCGCGCGTGCGCGGCGGTCTCGTTGAAAACATCCGGTTCCGCGACATCACGATGGAGGGCGTCACGGTTCCCTTTGAGTTCAACCTCGACTGGTTTCCGGCCTTCAGCTACCCAAAGCTGCCGGAATCGTTTGAGGGCAAACCCGTCCCGCCGCACTGGATCGCCATGACCCGGCCGGTGGAGCCGCCTGCGCGCGGGATTCCAGAGTTCCGCGACATCGAGATCTCCGGAGTGACAGCCACCGGCGCCAGGACGGCGTTTAACGTGAAGGGCCATGCGGAAAAGCCGATCCGGAACGTTCGCTGGCGGAACGTGCGGGTGAGCGCTGAAAAAGCGGGCGCCATCCGTTACGCGGCGGATTGGAGCGCGGACAACGTGGTGGTGAACGCGGCCGGCGGTGTGCCCTTGAAACTCGAAGATTGCAGCAATGTCCGGATTCCCACTGGCGCGGCCTCGCAGCGCAAGAGAGCCGCGCCAGCGCCGTGATCAAACCCGGCTAAAACGTGAACCGGCCGAATCAGACGTGCCTGCTAAACGCTCGGGACACCCCGGAGGAGCGGCGTAAGTGGTCCTCGTTCGCTCCCTCACGCCGCCCCTCCTTACTCCGTTGGCAGTTGCTCAATGACTGCGTTCCGAAGCCACTCTGCCAACTCCGGCTTCCATTTTCTCCAGACCAATCGAGGAATCGAGTGATCATCCTTCAGTCCCAGGACTTTTCTCGTGCTCAAGGCCTGATAGAAATGGATATCTCGCGCCTGACAAACCCCGTACTCGTCCGCCTCTCCTGTCAGATCACACTCTTTCCGGTTCTTCTCGTATGTCATTCGGATCTCTGCTTCGACACTGGCGTAGGCCGCCCAAATGTCTAGGTTCTTGTCGAACGCCATAACAGCAGCGGCAAGTGGGCCCGGGACCCGCCCGCCCGCAAGTTTAATCGCGTCCATGAATCTCTTCACTTGCTCCACGCGTCTACGCATTTCCGCAAGTCTTTCCTGGGTTGGTTCCGCCATTGAAATGGCTCCTCAATCGAGTCTCAAATCGTCCGCCATATCTGGAGCGTGCGCCCAAAGGATTGGACGGACCACCTTTCCGGCTCACTCTGAAGAGTAGTTCACGTCAAGAGCGGTCGCAAGCCTGACGAACCCCTCGCGCTGATCTGGCGGAACGTGCGGGTGAGCGCTGAAAAAGCGGGCGCCATCCGTTACGCGGCGGATTGGAACGCGGACAACGTCGTGGTGAACGCGGCCGGCGGTGTGCCCTTGAAACTCAAAGATTGCAGCAATGTCCGGATTCCCACTGGCGCGGCCACCCAGAGCAAGGGAGCCGCGCCAGCACCGTGAACAAACCCGCTCAGAACGTGAACCGGCCGTTCAACTGAATCAAGCGCGCGCCGCGGGTGGAGGTGAACCGGCCGAAGTTGGCCGCGTCAATTCCCGTCGAGATGCCCGAGAAGTTCGTGTGGTTGAACGCATTGAGCATGTCGCAGCGGATCTGCAGCCCGTATCTCTCCTTAAAGCGGAAGTTCTTTGACAAAGCCAGGTCGATGTTCCAGAAGCCCGGAGCGCGGAGCGCGTTCCGTCCCACGTTGCCCGGCCTCAAAGGAGCGCCGCCCATCCCGATCGGCACTCGCGCAAACGATGATGGCGCCAGGTATTGCAGCGTCGCCTCCGGGTTCGGTGCGTAGGGATCGCCTCCGATGAAGTTCGGCCGGCTGGACTGATGGGTCGTCGACTGCGTGACATTGAGCGGAGCGCCGGTTGCGGCGGAGTAGATCCCCCCAATCTGCCACCCGCCGAGCAAGGTCTTTGCGCCGCCGCTCGTGTAGTCCTTGAACAATCTGGGCAGCGGCAGCGTGTAAAGAAAGTCCGTGTTGAAAATCTGCCGGACGTCGAACGGGCTGGGGCCGCGGTCGCCGCGGATGTTGTTCGTATCCTGCGGCGGATTTGGGAACCCCAAGTTGGCCGCGTTCGTGTAGGAGAGAGTATTGGCGAACGTGTACGCCACGCCGATCTGCAAATCGCTGGTCAGGCGCTTGCGGAGCGTGTTCTGCCAGGCGTTGTAGTGGACGCTCTCCGAGCCGTCATAGTAGTTGAATTCGGAGAACGCGGGGTAAGGCCTGTTTCCCGTGATGGGATCCACCTTGTTGATCCGTCGCACCAGGTTGGCGAACACGGCATGGTTGCCGGTGTAGGCTGATTCGAAAGTGAAGCCCTTGGGCAGTTCCTGTGAAACGCTGAGCGTCCACTGGATGCTGTAGGGTTGCGGGAAGTGGCGGCCGATAACCGTGCCGGCGATTGGACCGCCGCCGCCCTTGACCAGCGGCAGAATCTCTTCGTTTGTGGTGGGGTAGCGGATGTTGTAACGCGCGGCTTCGGCGGCGCTGAACACGACGCGGTTCGGCTCGTCAATCGCATTCTGAACCAGTTCGACCGGACCTCCAAACTGGTTGTGCATGCTGGTGAACTTGCCCGCGCCGCCTCGAATCACGGTCTTCGGCTTGATGTTCCACGCAAATCCGAGACGCGGCGAAAAGTCCAGATAGTTGGCGTCGTAAATGCTCTTGGGATCCGAGATCGGCCCAAG